>CAZIJS010000017.1:0-36064 GCA_964539505.1 uncultured Myxococcales bacterium | reverse complement strand
CCGCAGGCTCCGAATCACCCATTGCCTCGATGGCAGCGCCAGGCCCCCCACCGGGTCGAGCGCCACCCAACCCACCACTGCGTGCCAGATCGCCCAGATCAGCCCCGCTGCGAAGACCGCCGTCCAGGTCGCCTTCCATCGGGCTTTCATGGCTGGGACCTCGCAACGCGTCGTGCCCGGACGAGATAAGAGAGCTGGAAGATGGGCAGCAGGCCCAGGTACGTGACCACCAGGGAGATGGCAAAGAGGGTCACGTAGGTCGCTCCCTTGCCGAAGGCGCCGTAGAGGCCATAGAGATAGGCTGCGGACGCCACGAGCAGACCGACTACGGAGAAACAGACCAACAACAGAAACACCGCCACCGAGATCCCCGTCCAAAGGCCGATTCTTCCGCCCCACCACATGGGGAGCGCAGCTCCCATGATGGCGAGCGACAGGGCATAGGCAGTCCATTGGACCATGGGATCGAAGGGTGGCACCACGTAGATGAAGATGAGGAGATAGAGCCAGGCGAAGACAAAATCGATGACGCCGAAGACCCGAACGAGGCGGTTTGGAAATTGGGATGTCTCGGTTCGGGAAGACGTTTCCGTCCGCGTCGTCATCGTATCGTTTTTCTCGGCTGCCGTAGAATGATTCCGGGATGAATTGTCCGCCATCGCTGTCCTCCCTGTGGCCCGGGGGCTGGACGTCATGCCGCCCCGGGAAAGTCGTCCCAAGCGACGCACTGTGCCAGCCCATACCACAAGACGGCGGGGGGAACAATCAACGGGCTGTTCTCTGGGTGAGATGGCTCTATTTGGAGTTGCTGAGGGGGCGTTCAGTGGGCATAATGCGAGACGTTGGGAATGGAAAGAACAGTCCAGTCCCCATGAGTGCTGACTCTCGAGTGATGGCCGTTTCTCGCAGGTTTGGTGGGCGATGCATGATTGGCGTCTGACGAGATCCGAGCGGTTGTTGGATGTGGATCCTTTGGACCGGGTCGAACAACGCTCCGTTATGGACGTTTGGCTGGTGCGGCTTCCAAACGGCCGACGTGCAAGGCTCTACCTGTTTTCGCCAAAGGCCACCTTGCAGTTGGCTCCCTTACCCGGAGACCGCTCTGCAGTGTCTGTGCCCCATCCGCGGATCATGGATTTGATCGCGGCGGGGACTGTGTCACGGTCGGGAGGTGACTGCTCGTATCTTCTTCTGGAATGGGTGGACGGTAAGCGTCTTTCCGACATGATGGACACAGAGACGGCGTGGGATCGAAGGGAAACTCAGGATCGAGTCTTGGCTCTCGCTCTGGACGTGGCAAAAATCCTGTCGGAGTTGGAGGCCGACGAGTCCAACAGGGCCGGATGGGTTCCAGGACACATCAACCCGGACACGATCTGGATGGACCGAGAAGGCAGACCTTTTTTGGAACACCCGCTTTTGGCCCAGTGTCTTTCTGAACTCCAGAGTCTACGCCTCAAGTCTGCCGCCAGGTATCTTGGGTACATGTCTCCGGAACAGGTGGGTGGCCGGGCATTGGACATGCGCAGCGACCTGTTTTCCTTCGGCGTCATTCTCTATGAACTCCTCGCGGGAAAACGGCTCTTTGCAGGAGGGGCGCGCAGCGAGATCGTGGCCCGGGTCAAGCGGGCCGCGGTTCCACCTCTTGGTCAGGTTTGTCCCTGGGTCGAGGATCGCGTCGCGTCACTCATCGTGCAGACTCTGGAAAGGGATGTGGATGCAAGGCCCAGGAGTTGGGCTGCCTGGCTGGATGGCCTGGTCCGGATTTTTCCCGAGAAGGCGCCGAATCTCAATGCCGCTTCCCAGGAGACAGAGATTCTGGATGGCGGCTCTTCTCTTTCTGTGATGGATGCGACGGAGCAGGCCGGCGGGCGGATGCGGGTCCAAGGTGTCGGTGCTCCGGTTGGACCCCATCGGGTTCACGTCCAATCGGGGGAGCCGTTGGAGAATGCTCGACGCGAACCAGCCCTGGGTCGAACCATGGAGGCTGCGTTCCATCCGGATATGATGACCCATCCCACAGGGGTGGCGGCCCTGCCCTTCGAGGAGATGCCGGAACGCTCCAGGCCGGCATGGTGGCAGCATTGGGGATGGGAATTGGGCTTGGGGCTGCTCTTCGTTTCGGCGCTGGGATTGTGGGGCCTGTTCCAACAGACATCGACGACAACGAGGCAGAGGCAAGCTGCCGGGGACCGCGGCCATTCAGGATCGGCAGAAGCCTGGCGGGTCCTGCGTCGGAGCGCGGGGTCCGACGGAAAAGACCTTGTTTTCGTGGGGGGGCATGCCGGCGGAACCGGTCCTTCGCTGGTGGTTGATGAGGACTGCGTCTCGCCCCTGTTCTGGGTCCGTGTTCCAGGCGAGGGCTGGCTTGCCGTCTTTTCCGTGCCGAGACAAAAAAAGGACCTGTCTTTCGGCAGGTGTTCCAGGTAGGTCCAGCCGGTCTTGTGTGTTCGCGGAGGATGGCCGGTCAGTTGATGATGTGTACCGGTACGGCGGAGATTCGAATGCCCACCGGGAAGACGTCGGCCTTGCCGTCTCCGTCCAGGTCCACTGTGGGCTGTAGATAGGTTGCCAGAACGCTGCAGCGCACCTCGGTTGCCGAAACCACCGGGGTGTTTGGATCGCCATCCCACTTGACACATTCACCTTCGCCGTTGACCACGTCTTCGCAGCCGGCAATGATGTTGGTGCAATGGCCGTCCACCTGGCTGTCGATGTTTTCTGCGATGGCAGAGCCAGGGCCTTCCTCGATGTACCGTGTCGACAGGTAATGGGCGATCTCCGGTGCCAATTCGTAGTCCACGGTTTCCTTGGTCCAGCCGCCTGCGACAGTCACGTCGGTGAGGCCGTCTTGGGTGACTGAGCCCTCGTTGCCCGTGAGCACCCAGGCTGCCGTGGTGGTGATATAGAGGATTCGTCGAAACAGGGGCAGAGGCAGGCGTGTTTGCCCAGGCCCTGCCACCAGGGCCGGTGAGGAGAGTGTGCCGCACATCATGTCGGTCCTGGGCGCCGTGGAGGAGATCAGGACTTCACCCTGCCCGGTCAAATTGTCCTCTGTGGCATCGTGGGTGGGGTCGGTGTCTCCGTCGAAGATCTGCACCGCCACCACCTCATCGTTCGGCCATTGATCAGCCAGGATTCGGACGAGCATGATGTATGAGCCATTTTGGATCTTTTTTGCAATTTCCGTATCCGTGTCGTCTTGCTGCCCAGTGGAAGCCAGGCCCAGGAGACCGCCCAGGTCATTGTCGATGTCACCGTCACCATCCAGGTCCACGCCCATGGTCCTTGCTTCGGTGGGGTCGCGGGGCACGGTGAGGGCGGTGACGATATATTCTGTCGGTTGTCCCTGGTCGAGACTACATTGGGGCAAGCAATCTGCGCACCATCGCCGGTCTTCGTAGGGCGCTTCGCAGACTTGGTTGTCGTTGCAGGCATGGTCGAGACAGGGAAGCTCGTCGGTGCAGTCGGAATCGTCGCAGTCGCTGTCTCCGTCGCCGTCGTTGTCCAGGCCGTCGTCGCAGATGTGTTCTTGACATGCCTCGGTGCAGTCCGGGTCGTCACAATCCGTCAGGCCATCCTGGTCGTCGTCGATGTCGTTGTCACAGACCGACTCGCCGAGACATAGAGTCGTGCCGGCGCAGTCTAAATCCATGCAATCCGTTTTCCCGTCGTTGTCGTTGTCGATGCCGTCGTTGCAGATTTTTTCTCGGAGGTGGACGCTAAAATCGTAATGGCAGGCCGAAAGCAGGAGGCTGGTAAAGAACGCCGAAAAGACGAAAGAGACTCGCCAAGGAGAAAGTGGAAACTCAAGTCTTATTGGGTTGCGCATACGTTGTTCCGTCTGTCGTCGAATCACCAGGCACGTTTGCCTACCACATCAGTTTGATGGTTGCGCCAGTGGGGCCGATGGTCAAGAGTTCATTGGCCTGTTTGGGATTCTTCCATCGCGTAAAAACAGCGAGAACCGCAGCGGCAACGGTCATGGTACCGGTCAAGGCCCACATGGCATTGGCGGAGTTTTGAAAGGCGTTTCCTTTTCGGGCGAGGTTTTCGTCGGTTCTGTCCGTGCCCACGAAGTCCTGGTAGGTGCTTTTTGTCTTGGCTGACAGACCCACGGCTGCAGCCAATGCGACCAGGGCCGTGGCTCCTGCGGCAGTGAAATAGGCCCAGTGGAGCCTGTTTTTCCAGCGGGATGTGGTGCTATGCCCCGGTTGTGCTGTCGACGGGATGGGCCTGGTTGGCCGCGGCTGAGCCCTTGGTCTGGGTGGTTCGATGCTATCCACGTCCCAAAGGGTTTGACGGCCGGCTTCCAGATGCACCTTCTTGGTCTTGAGCACGGTTCGGCCGCGACGCATCTCCACGGTGGGTGTGCCTGGCAGCATCACGATCTCGATATGCCCGGTTCCCTTGCGTTCACCGTTTACGTATATGGCCACTTTTGAATCAGGGGCGCGTACCACGAGCAGGGCGACCTGGTCTTTTGCATGCTGCAGCGGTCGGGGCAGCTTCGCATCCTCGTCTGGTCGCATTCGTCGGTATCGGCGCAGATATTCCACGCTCGAGACAGGGTCTCCTTTGAGGGCATAGACCACTGCCAGGTTGTAGAGAAATGAAGGGCTCTTCCACTTGTCATAAGCCTGTCTCAAGATAGACAGGGCCCTGTCGTATCGTTTGCGGTGCAGCCAGTACATGGCTCGCCGGAAGGATCGTTTGGCCAGTCGCTTTTGCCTGGCGGTGAGCAGGCCTGCGCTGTTCGAGGCCCCTCGTCCGGCAGGTCTGGTCCAAGCCGTCGCGGAAAACACCATGAACGCCAGCAAGGCGGTGAGAAATTTTCCTGGGTGAATCATCCCGCGTTTTCGTCTCAGTCCGGTGCTTTGAACCATTGGTCTTTGATTCCCCTGGGGCCGGTTTTGCGCGGCCTGGCGACCCTGACTTTTTTGATTGGGGACAACCTGATGGTGGTCGACAGGTCCTTCATTGGGACCACCATGCCCGTCTTCGGGTTGAAGCCTGGTGCTTCGGCCTGGATGACCACCGGTTGGTTGTCTTTCTTCAAAAAGATGTCCACGTCGCTGGCTCTGTATTTTTTGCCCTGAACCGTGATTGTCGGGTTGCTTCCGTCCGGGAGCACCGAGACGTGAACGCGGACCATGGCTTGGTGTCGGGCGTCCTTGGATTTGTCCATCCCTGGAGAGGAAGGCGTCGATTTGTCGGCCCGTGCAGCTATTTTCTGCTTGTGTGCCGGCCGGCGCGAGTCCCCTTTGAACGCATGGGCTGCGAAATAGACACCTGTTGCCACGACGCCCAGGCCGAGGATGATCAGAGCAACCAGGAGAGCCTTGTTGGAAGACTGGGTCTTTTTCAAAAAGGATGTCCCCCCGGTAAAACCCGTGCCGCTGGGTTCGGCGAGCATCACTGTGGACTTGGTCGGCGGCTTTCCTGGGGGCAGGCTTGCAGCTTTTCTGATTTCTTCGTCTCGTTGCGCCTTCTTGTCGGCGAACAATGTCTGGACCAAGGATGCCATGTCTTCCTGGGCCAGGTATTTTCGTTCCTCGGCCAGGAGGCCTTCCAGGGCATGGGCGAAATCCGATGCCGTCTGGAATCGGTCTTCCGGATGGACCGCCAGAGCCTTGTGGAGGATGCGATCCAGGCTTGGGGGCAGCCCGGACCTGATGGAGAGCAGCGTGGGCACTTGGGCCTGACTCACGGCCGCCATGGTGGCCGTGGGAGAATCCTTTTTGAAGAGTCTGCGAAAACAGAGCGCCTCGAACAATACGATGCCCAGCGAAAAGATGTCCGAGCGGCGGTCTACTGGTTTTCCCGCCACTTGTTCCGGGGACATGTAGGCGATCTTGCCTTTGACCGTGCCGTCCTGGGTGTGGGATATGCGTTCTGCTGCGTAGGCTACGCCGAAATCGATGACCTTGGTGTGCCCTTCGTAGCTGACCAGGATATTTTGAGGTGACACGTCTCTATGGACCACGCCGAGGAGGTTGCCGTCGTTGTTCCGGAGTTCATGGGCCGCATGGAGTCCTCGAGCGGTGTCTGCGGCAATCTTGACTGCGATGGTCCAAGGCAGGAGGCGCCGTTGCTGAACCGATGCGCGGATGATATCCTTGAGGTTTTCGCCATGGACATATTCCATGGCCATATAGTAAGAGCCGTCGGCCTCACCCAGTTCATAGATGCTGGCGACGTTTGGGTGCTCGATTTTGGCTGCAATCCTGGCTTCGTCCAGGAACATCTGAACGAATTCGGATTCCTTGGCCAGGTGGTCATGGATTTTCTTGAGGGCAACCAATTTCTGAAAGGTCTGCGGGCCTCGCATCCGAGCCAGGTAGAGTGTCGCCATGCCGCCGTGACTCAGTTCCATGAGGAGTTCGAAACGCCCCAGACGCAAGGGCGCCCCGTTCGGAGAGAGGTCTTTGCCACCCCGAGGCTGGTCAGGAAACGATGATCGCACCGACACCCGGAGTCCTCCAGAAATCTCGACTTCGCTTTTTCCAGCGACAGGCGAAGTCAATTGTGTGTGGAACCAATTTTCCTAAAATACTCGAACCAAAAACTTTATCTTTGGGCATGTGTTTTTGCAAGATAGTTCATTTTGCTATTTTTTTGTTGTGGGACCAAAGAAGGCTCCATGAGTGATGGCTCATGGCCCCTCATCGGGTGGTGGTGGTGGGAGGTCATCGGACGGCCTTGGTTTTGTCCGCCTTGGCGGAGGGGTGGTGGGAGGTTCATCGGGGGGGATGGGAAGGACTCCATCACCGGGATGGGGGGATTCCGGACTGCGCCGGGGCTGATGTGGTGAAGGTCTCACGGGTGCATTGGCAGGAGGCTCGTCGGAGAAGGGATCGACCACTTCCGGTGATGCATGCCTCCTTCGGCGACGAGGATGTAGGGTGCCATGATTCTTTTTTCCCACAACCGGAATGGAAAACCACACCATGGCTTTGTGACCGGTTGTATCGTAGCGGATGACGAGACGATGGAGCCCGGCGGTTTTCCATGGGATGACGGCATGATACCGTTTGCCCTTCTGCTCGAGTCTGATGGACGTAAGCTCACCTTGGGGCGTGACGAGATCGGCGCCCAGCGCAGACGTCGATCCGCCTCGAACTGCCAGGACGATGCGGGATCTGCGTCCTGCCTTGGCAGGCTGGGACAGGGTGAGTGACAGGGTCGTGCCTTCGATGGTCACGTTGCCCTTCCTGCCCCCGACTGCCAGTCTGGTTCCCTTGGTCATCGTGGTGTTGACGGGTTTGTCTGGAGGGGGCGCGGCATCGCGTGGTTTCGAGAGATTGGGTCCCGCATCCGGCTTCGTGGCGGTCTCTTTGGGCCTGGTGGGATGCGATGGGCTGTTCTTGTCCGCGCTGGCTTGTCTGTGCCTGTACCACACGAACGCGCCCGCCGCTCCGGCGCCCAGGAGGATGGCAATCGACAGGGCGATCCAGAGGCCTTTGCCTGGACGGTACCGTTTCATGTCGCTCATCGACCAGTCCGACGGTTGTTGAACCGGGTGGGGTGGTCTGTCTTGTTGGGTGGGACCGGTGGGTCGATGGTTTCTGACCGGCGGTGCGTGATCGCCCTTGGTGCCGTGGATTCCACCCTGGCTGACCGATGGGGCCGGTTGCAACGTGTCGGGGTCTGGGGGCGGAGGGGCGTCGTCTACAAAGGTATCGGATTTTCTCGGGATTCTGGAAACGGGATCCGGGGCTCGTGCGATCTGCGATACAGAGCGAATGTCCATGCTCGTTGCCCTGCCGCTGGCATAGTCGGTGGCGGGTTCCAGCACCACGCCGCTGTCCTGCGGGACGTCACCGAGGGGTGCGTCCATGCGTCCATGGGCGCGGTGTTCCAGGGACGAGGAGGTCACCGTTACCGAGGACGGCCCTGGTCGTCCCGGAACGGAGGATTCCATTGTCTCCCCATCACTCGTTGCTGATTTCATTGTCTGCGAGGCCCGTTGGGCCACTTGCTCTGCAACAGAAGCAGTTTGTCGTCCCGTTCCTCCAAAGGCTAGTTTCGTCCCTGTTTTCGGGCTGTTTCCGGCAGAATTCGGTTGATTCCCACGGTGGACTTTCTTTTGCCATCCGGTCATGTCCAGGGTCTGGACCGATTTGGCTGGGGCACCGGGAGGGCTCTTTGCCGAGCCGGTCAAGGAACCCAGTTCTCTTGCCACGACATCGGCCGATGCCTGTCGCTGGGTGGGATCCTTGGCCAGCGCCTTGAGGATCAGTCGTTCCAGGCCTGGATGAACTTTGCCCACGATCTCCGAAGGACGTGGCGGTGTTTCCTTGATGTGCTTGACGAGGACTTCGAGTCCTGAGGATGACTCGAATGGGAGACGTCCCGTGGCCATCTGGAAAAGAATGACACCCAGGGAATAGATGTCTGTGTGATGGTCCACCTTGGCTCCGGATGCCTGCTCGGGCGATACATAATGGGGTGTGCCGAAAACCGTGCCTGTCTTGGTGAGTTTTCCCTGGCTGTCTTCCTGGAGGATTTTTGCAATGCCGAAATCCAGGACTTTGATGACTGTGCGTCCCCCTCTTTCGGCGAGTTTGATGTTTGCCGGTTTGAGGTCTCTGTGCACGATGCCCTGGGCATGGGCCTCGGCGAGTGCCTCGGCGATTTGGGCTCCCAACTCCACGATTCGATCCGTGGGCAACGGTGCCTCACGAGCCAGCAGAGCTTGGAGGTCTTCTCCCTGCACGTATTCCATGACCAGGTAGGGAAGGCCTTGTTCAGTTTCTGCGACGAGATGGACGGTGATGATGTTGGGATGTGAGAGTTTGGCCACGGCCTTGGCTTCGCGATGGAACCGCTCCACGACCACTGGCTCTCTGGCCAACTCCGGACGCAGGACCTTGACCGCCACGGGACGGTCCATTCGAAGTTGCCTCGCCCGATACACACTGCCCGTGGTCCCCTGTCCGATGATCTCCTCGACTTCGAATTGGCCCAGCAGGACCTTGCCCAGGAATGGATCGGTGACCTGTTGTTCGAGCAGGGCACCGTCTCTCGGGCAGAATCGGGCTTCGTCTTCCACCTGGAGGCCACAGACAGGACAAATCTTCATCGAATCTCACCAATGGACGACCCGGGAAAGAATCCTGAGACGTCTGAACGGTATTGCTCACCGCTATGACAGAGTCGCATCACTCGGCCCTCGAGAAGTTTTGGATATTTCCTGGAGGGCGAGAGTCAGTCTAGTGGCTTTGCAGGGAGATGTCTACCGCAGCAGGGAACGCCTTGCGGTGGCGATTTCTAAAACTGGGTGGCTTGGTAGCTGTCGCTCAGGTCGCGTGGGTCATAACAGAACTGAACGCCGTTTTTGTCGATGCATTGATACTGGGTGGGTTGATTGTTGTCGTCGGGATCGATTTCTCCTTCCCGACATTCGTTGGAGCCACCGCTGCAGGACTTGACGCAGGTCTTGCTGTCGATGGTTGCGTTCAGCCCCATGGCGGATACGGTTTGGGAATCCTGGATCATGACGGTGCCGGCGGGGCATGTGGTCATGGCGTCGTAGTCGCCGAATTCTGCGGTGTTACAGATCAGTCTGTTCCCGGTGCAGTGAGTCGCCATTAGGCCGCAGTATCCGTTGGCGAAATAGGTCTTGTTGGCAGTAGCCCCTGTATAGGTGCGCAGACAGACCAGGTCCGCTCCGGTCCATGGTTGATCCACATGGTCACATCCCACGATGGTTCCATTGTTGCCCCCGTTGGGCACCGGGACTCCGGCTTGTTCACAGTCAGTGCCCTGACATTCGCAGGCAGATCCGAAACCGAGCGGATCTGATTCTGTTCCTCCATCGATATCCTGGCCTGCATCCGAGCCTTGGGCTGCATCCCGCGCTAAAGCGGCATCGCCCTGCTGGCCGGCATCCTGCGCTGAAGCGGCATCACCCTGCTGGCCGCCGTCTTGGGTCTGGGCTGCGTCTTGATACGTGGCCGCATCCGGTTGAGCGTTGCTTTGTCCAGAACTGGAATCATCCCCGCAACCTGCCCCGGAAATTATCAGGGTACTCACCATGAGGATTACGGGAATCCAAAATTTAGACATGACTACGACTCCTTTCGAAAGAGAAACGTGCAAAGTGTTGTGGTTGTCTAGTTTCTAAAATACCATTGTCGTTTGTTGTCTTTAGTTTTGCAAACAAAAAGGGTGATGTCATGTGCTGAGTCTGGGAAAAGTCCGTCATCAGTTTGGTCAGGGAAAATGGTCTGGGAAAAAAGTTGTGTCTCGGGGCCTTTCTTCCGATAATGGGGCAAATATCCCGGGCGGAGTCGGTCCGCCTCACGAAACGAAAGCACAAAGGAGGTTGTGGTCTGCCAATGTCTATCCTGGGCCCGATATCGAGAGGGACCGAGCCGTTTGGGAAAGGGCCGGCGACAGATTCCGTTCCCTTTCGAGGCGGCCAGGTTGCCGGCCGTGGCATGGTTCGTTTTTGCTCCTGGGCCCGAAATCCGCATCTTGCAGGAGCACCGAGCGGGGTGGTCTCGTGAAGGTTCGATTTTGGGGCGTTCGGGGATCGTATCCAGTGCCTGGTCCGGAAACGAACCGATATGGGGGCAATACGTCTTGTGTCCAGGTCCTGCCTGACAGTGGCGATATTCTCATCGTGGATGCAGGGACCGGAATTCGCAAGCTCGGTCAGGAACTGGTGGCGGGTCCATGTCGCAACGGCTGTACCATCCATTTGCTCATTTCACACACCCATTGGGATCACGTCCAGGGGCTTCCTTTTTTTGCTCCGTTGCATCAATCGGGCACCACCATCAAGATTTATTCGAGACGGCACGGAGACGTCCATCTCAAGAGTGTGTTCGAAAAGACCGCGGAGGCTCCCTATTTTCCCATACCATTTAGTGAGTTTCGTGCCTCGGTAGAGTTCGTGGAACTGCCGGCCGATTCTTCGTTCCAGGTGGGACACATGCAGATCCGGACCGCACCCCTGAATCATCCCTTCGAGGCCATGGCCTGTCGTGTGGAAGCAGACGGACAGACGGTGGTCTATGCCAGCGACACGGCACCCTTCGACCGTATTCTCCTGGGGAGAGAATTCGTTCCTGAGGCTCCGGCTCCTGGAACCTTGTCGGACCGGGAACGTGAGAGGCTCGCTGAGTTGCGCCAGGGGCTGGTCGACCTGTGTCGTGGGGTGGATTTACTGATCTACGACACCCATTTCACAGAAGATGAGTATCAGGCCCGGCCGCATTGGGGGCATTCGACTCCGTCCCAGGCCATGTCTGTGGCACTGGCAGCAGGAGCAGGGCGGCTCTGTCTGTTTCACCATGCCCCCGAACACGGTGATGTCGAGATGGACCGGATTGTGGAGCAAGCGCAAGAGATGGCCGCTGGGCGGATTGAATTGTGTGCTGCGAGAGAAGGTATGGTCATCGACTTATCGCAGCAGCACTCGATTGCCTCGGCCATGGTCGACCAGGAGACTGCGTGATGAAGGCCACCTTTTGGGGAGTGCGTGGCTGTATTCCCGCACCTGGTCCGGAGACGAATCGGTATGGAGGAAACACGGCCTGTGTGACCCTGGAGTCACGGGAGGGTGACTTGCTGATCCTGGATGCAGGAACAGGCATCATTGGTCTGGGCCGGGCGCTCATGCACGGTGGTTTTGGAAAAGGAAACGGCAATGCGGCGATTTTGATCACTCATTCCCATTGGGACCATATCCAAGGATTTCCGTTTTTTGGTCCGGTCTACGTGCCTGGGAACCGATTCGAAATCTATGGACAGGGCAGCTCGTCGGCGCGTCTCGAAGACATTTTGGAGGGCCAGATGAGCCCGCATTTCAACCCTGTGCAAAGTATCAGAAATCTTGGGGCAACCATCTCATTCCATGATGTCGTGTCGGCAGAGGCTTTTCAGGTGGGGGCATTTTCCGTTCGGGCGATGGAAGTTGGGCATGGGGGCACCCGGATTCTTTGCTTCAGGGTGGAGGCGGAGGATTCTTCCTTCGTGTATGTGCCGGACGTGGCCTACGAGGGAGAGCACCTGCCTCCCTCTGTCCTGGAGCATTACCGTGGAGCCAGGCTGCTGGTCCACGATTGCACCTATTTCGACGAGGACAGGGCTGTGCGGATGAGTCGGGGCTTGTCTTCCACATCGATGGCAGCCATGGCTGCCGTAGAGGCGGGCGTGGAATCCCTTGCGCCGTTTCACTATGACCAGGACTACGACGACGAGTCTGTGGACAAGCTCATGGTGCAACTCCGCGGGCATCTCGATTCCTTGGGCGGAAAGACCATCGACCTCGTTCCATCCAGGGAAGGTTTGGTGGTAGAAATCTGAAACCACCGTTCGATCAGGGAGTCGGCAAGGCGCAGGGAGACGTTTCGGTTTCAGTCCAGGGCGGTGATGTATTCGTTTTCCATGAGATGGATGATGTGTTCGTAAGTTTCCAGGTCTGCCAGGGGTGATTTGTCCAGAACCGTCTGGATCTGGCCGTAGTTGTGGACGAGCTGGAGGATGTCGAGCTGTTCCGGATTCAGATCCCGCAGGGGAGCAGACAAGGGTGCCGCCAGTCCGTAGATGGACTTGGCGTCGGGCCTCTGTTTTTGGATTCGCTCGAGTTCGTCGATCTGGCGCATACCCTCCATGAGAAGGGCCTCGGTGCTCTCATTGATTTCTTCGAGAAACTCCTTGTCATCCGGAGGCTGGAGTTCGAAAGCCCCCGATTGCCAAGTGAGGAGCCGGTAGAAGGCCTTGAGCGGACTCAGGTCGAAACTGTCGTCGATGGAGGCGTAGTAGATGCGGCCCTGCCTGAGGTAAATCTTGCCGAATCCATCGGTGCCCCGGATTGCCAGAACCCCGGATTTTCGGCTCGATGAGAGGAGCTGCAGTAAATCGGGGAGAGGGATTTCATCGATGGTGCCCGACATGGGACGACCGGATGTCGTGGCTCTCCTCGCATGCGCTCCGGCCAACCGGGAGCGAGCCTCGCCATCGGACAGGAGTTGGCTTTCCCGTTCCACGGCCACGAGCTTGATGATGGACGTGCCGATGAGGATTCGGTCGCCCACCTTCAGATGCATTCGCTTGACCCGTTCGCCGTTGACGAAGGTGCCATTGGTCGAGCCCAGATCCTCGATGGTGACATCGCCACCCATGGTGGAAATTTTCGCATGGCGGCGGGACACCATGTCTTCCACCAGGACCATATCCACGTCGCTGCTGCGTCCGATGACGATTTCACGGTTCATCCGGAGGGGGAATTCTCCGCCTTGGTACTTTCCCGAGATGAATCGTAATGCGAATTGCGACATGGCTGCCTTGCCTTGTTTGGGTCGTAAATTTTGGAATTAGTAGGCAACTTTGGTTGCCTAGTCAAGATCGCAGCGGTCTTTTAGTCGAAAGAACCGTCGCTTCCTTTTCCTGTCTCAGCCTTGACCTTTTGAATGTAGCGCCGCAACGTCGCTATTTGCTTGTCGTTCATGTCGAGGTACCGAATCCCCATGTCCTGGGGAGCCTGACGATTCGCCCAGACGACCTCACCTCTCAGGGCAATGGCCGAATCCAGTTCTGGAAAGTTTATCACCAGGTCCACCACGGTGCCCACGTCTTCGATGTTGCCCGACTGAATGCAGATTCCGCCCAGGCTGATGTTTTGAACCCTGTTGCACAGGCCAACTTCTTTGCCCGTGTAGTCCACGTAGGCGTCTACCTCGTAGCGAGGATGTCGCCTGGTGTCCTTTCGGTCGGCCATTGCTCGTCTCCTTGAGCAGTTGCAGTCTGTCTGTTGCAGATTCTTTTTCGTTTCTCATCGGCAAAGTGGAATTATAGAGCGGTTGTCTTTGGTTGCAAAGCATGAATCCAGGATCTGTGTGTGTGTTTCGTCATTGAGGGGTCAGGGCTTTCATGGTCGCTCATGGCGCAGGCACATGGACCATGTCGCTCCAATATGGTGTCACCCGATGTGTCGTGGAACATCATGTATGGGAATGTACGGGAATGGATGTGAGCAGGTTTTGCCGGCTTGCCCAAACCATCGAGCATGGAGTACCATTTGGGATGTCGCTTCGATTGGATGGGCCGAGGTGGGCCCTGCTCGTGGTTTGTCTTGTCGGGCTGTGTGATCGGCCTGTATGGAGGTGCGTATGTCGGTTCGTGGCAAGGGTGGAAACAGAGGAAGGTTCTGTGACGGGATGGCCGTTGCTTTGCTGGGCTGCTTGGTCTTGTGGACGACGCCGGCCAATGGAGCGGTGCAACTGTTGCAAAACGATTCGTTTCAGTCCGGCGACCAGGCTGCCTTTCAGCAGGGGTTCGTGTCTGGAGAGATGGCGGCGGTGACCCTGGGGCCCCTGGGCAGCGCCTTTCATGTCCTCAATATCCAGCTTCTCTTCGGCGGTGATACGAGTCAACAGACGGTGACGCTCCATGTCTACCAGGACAATGGGACAGCCAATCCCGGGACCGAGATTTATTCGGGTGACTATCAACTCACTGGTTCCAACGAAAATCTGGTTCAGATCGATGTGAGTGGTGAAAATATCGTGGTCGGTTCCGGAGTGATGTTCCGGGTGGCCCTCGAATTTCATCACGACGGGGTGCCGTCGGTGGCCAGGGATGCAGACGGGATTCATTCGGGAAGAAATTGGATTTTTTCACAGGGGTGGGGCGATGCTGCAAGCTTTCTCGTCCAGGGAGACTGGATCATCCGGGCGGAGGTGGACACCATCGCCACACAGCCCGATGCTGGTGTCTTGCCCGATGCGTCCCAGGGTGATGCCGGTGTCTCACAGGACGCATCCGAGGGCCAGGATGGGGCCCAGGGGAGTGATGCCGCTCCGAGTCAGGATGGGACGACAGGCCAGGATGGATCTTCTTCCTCTGCCTGCGACACATCGGACCAATGCAGCGGCGGCCAAGTCTGTTATGGTGGCAACTGTGTGTCGGTCTGCAGCTCTGACGGGGACTGCTCTGCGGGCAGCCGTTGCCATCACGGCCTTTGCAAGTTGACTTGTACGGCTTCGTCACAGTGCAGCGGCGGCCAGGTTTGTGCAGACGAGGTCTGTCAGGCGGCCTGTGTTTCGAACCAGGATTGTCGGGGCGGGGAGGTCTGCAAGGACAGCGTCTGCAGGACCACCTGTGCCACCGACGCGGAATGTTCCTCGGGGGAGTCCTGCCAGGGTAATGTCTGCCTGCCGGGCCAGGCAGCGGCCGGCGAGGACAAGGGCTGCGGCTGTTCCACGGGAGGTGGTGCAGGACCCGGCCTGTTGTTCCTCCTCGTCCTGTTCGTCCTTGGTGTCATGGTGCGCCCGTTCGCTGGAAGGAGGAATTGACTCGATCGGCCAAGCGCCCTTTTCCGGTTGCTTTCTGCCTTCGTTTCCAAGCTGTTTCCGGAACCAAGGGGGGTTGGGCCCTGTATGTCTGGGAGAAAAAACCGCAAAACAGGGTAAAAAAATCTTGCGCTCGAAAAATGCCTCGGTATAAACGCCAAAACAAAATGGCGGCATAGCTCAGTTGGTCAGAGCAAGCGGCTCATATCCGCTGTGTCCGGGGTTCAAATCCCTGTGCCGCCACCAGCGCGAGGCCGACCCGAGCGGGTCGGCCTCGGCTCGTTTTGGATGGCTCCGTCATGGCGGAGATGGCAGGGGGCGACGGTCAGAAGGACGCCAGGAACAGTTCGCTCTGTGCGAGTTTTGCGTAGGCTGGTTTGGAAATCCAGCCAAAGCGCTCCATCCAATGCAGTCGGTTTCGCAGGCGTCTCAGCCAGGCCATGCCCACCCGGCCCTTGCTTTTGAAAATCCGGTAGTAGCGACGAGGGGCTGGTGTGATAGAGGCCAGGTGCATGCTCTCGAGGGGCGTAAGGAATCTGGCAGGCTTATGGAAGTAGGCATGTGCCCCCTGGGTGACTCCGTAGAGGCCGGGACCCATTTCTACGAGATTGAGATACAGTTCCAGGATGCGCCGTTTGGGGACGATCTGCTCCATGCGCCAGGTCAAAATCGCCTCCTGGAGCTTGCGTGACAGGGTGCGGTGTTGGGTCAGGTAGAGGTTTTTGACCACTTGTTGGGAAATGGTCGAAGCGCCTTTGATCACCGAGTGTTTTTGAATGTCTATGGCCAGAGCCCTTTGGATTTGCTCCCAGTCGAATCCCCGATGCGAGAAAAATCGCCTGTCCTCCGTGATCAAGAATGCTCGAATCAAATGCGCGGGTAGACGTTGGATTGGGCGGTAGGCAGGGTTTCGAGGCCCCAGGGCCAGGGTCGCCCGACGCCCTTGGGCGTCTTGGATGGTCATGGAGACGTCGTTTCGAAGGAGCTCGTGGGGATCTGCTGCCGAGGCGTCTTTGAGCACGCGGCAGCGACCGGATGTCTGGAGACTCGCCACGAGGTGTTCCAAGGCGCGGGAATCCGCCGAGAAATGGAGCGTGCCACCAAGATCGCCTCCCAGCTTCATGCCTTCCAGGACTGGAATCAGGGCGCTGGGCAGCGCGTCGAGGAGATCCTGACAGGGCCGCTTGGGAAGGCGAGCCGTGAGGTCTGCTTTCCATGTCCGGTCGGCGCGCAGGAGGAGTTGTCCCTGGATTCCCAGCCCGATGTTTCTTTTCTTGAACTGCCCCCTGCGGATGAGGGCGGTCCATCCTCTTTGATCGTGGACGAAAGCGAGGTTGACGTCGAGATCGAGCCCACGCCAGGACAGTGGCCTGTGGGCCACGAGTTTGTTGTGCACAAACAGGTCTCCGTCGAGACGCAGGGCCAGCAGACCCTGCAATCGGTTTCCACGAGACCGGATTGCCGCTGCTCCATCCATGCGGCCCTGGGTGATATCGATTCCGGGCAGGATGCGCCCGAGGGCTCTGGCGGGCAGGTCCTGGAACGATGCCTGGATGCGCCACTGGTTCGCGATCCTGTCCGCAGTGGCCTGGAGGCGGATGCGGGCCAGTCCATGGCTGTCAGTGAACCGGAGGCGGGCGTTGGTGAGGCCTTCGGCCAGTGCCTCCACAAAGAAGGATCCCTGGAATTGCGCCGACCGGCAGGAGCCGGAGCAACGAAGATACCGTCTCGCACCGGCAGGGGAGAAGGACAATGCGATTCGTCCTTTGGCTTTCTCGACCCAGTCCAACCTGGGACTGCCTGCAGAATGCAAGAAACGTCGCACCAGTCTCGATGGATCTTTTTCGTCTGAAACCATCCAGGCAGTGAGTCGGTTGAGTCGGATGTCGAGATGTTCCATCCAGACAGTGACGACTCCCTCCGGAAAATCGAAGCGCGCCGTCAACGAAGCCCTGGCGGTTCGTCGTTTTCCATGCCGATCGATCCGGAGGCTCTTCACTGCCAGCCTGAGCTGTTGGGACCCTTTGGTGTCTACTTGCAGCCGGGCCTTTGCATCCAGGAACCTGATGGAAGCTCGTGCCAGGAGTCTTCGCAGCGACCCCGACTTTGTGGGAGCAGTTGGGCTTGTGCCCTTCGAGGCAGACTTCGTGAGCCGATGGATCATCCGCGCAAGGTCTTTCCTCCGGCCCACCAGGATCGGTGAGACGACAGTGATGCTGGTTCGAGACCATGTCCGGTTTACGATGACGCGCTCTGCGGTCATCGACAAGCGATGGTCTGTGAGCCGGACGTCTTCTCCAACCAGTCCAGCGGAGAGCAGCCCCGTGGGACGGATCCGGCCGATGCGGATCGAAAGCCCTGTCCGGGCCGAGAGGATACGGCTGACTTTTGCCGACAGGGCGCGGCCCACGACGAGATCCATTGCCCAAGGCCCCACCACCGCGAGACAACCTGCGAGCAGGGCGGCACTCAGTCGCGCCACCAGGAGAACGAATCGGCTGGTCTGGGACGCCGGTGAGGCTTTCGCTGGTAATGTCGTGGCCACGGTGCTCTGTTGCATGGTTCGACTCGATGGCGGATCAGCGCAGTCTCGTCACATAGGCGGTCATGTGCCATTGCTTTTCGAAGTCCCTCTTGGCTGCCAGGGACTGTTTCCAGGTTGCAAAGCCTCCCACGCGGACCCGATACCACATGCCTCGTCCTTTCAGATAGGACGTCACGATGCTGGGCGCGAGCCCCTTGGCCTTGAGGTTGCGGACCATGGCCTCGGCCTCCTTGCGGCTGCGGAAGCTACCCACCTGGAGCGTGAAACGGCGCCTGGTCCGGCGGGTCTTCGGGCTCATCGAAGCGGCAGGTTTCAGCCTGGCGGTCGATCTGGAAACAGGGGTGTTTGTTTGTGATGCCGTTCCATTGGCTGGTTGGTCCGGCTCGTCGATGTCTGCCGTCTCGCGGACCTCCGGGGGCAGATTCGGATTGTGCCCCTTGTGTACGAGGACTTCATGGAACGTAAACGTGAGGTTTTTGTCCGAGACCTTGTCGAGATCGTCCAAGCTGGGTGCACAGTGACCCAGGCCGCCGGCGCGCGCTTCGATGCGTTTTCCGATGAGGACCCCGACGAGGAAGAGCAGGCTGGCCACTGCCGCCGTCCCGAACAACACGAAGAAGATCTGACGGCTGTCCAGACTCAGCTCCCATCGTTCTCCGACTCTGGATACCTGGCTCATTTCAGACCTCCTTTTCTTCCTGGCGTTCGTCCAGGCTCTCCATCCGTTCCGGGGCGGACAGTCCCAACATATGCAGACAATTGGCGAAGACCATCTTGAGGGCCCGCACTGCCATGAGCCTGGCCTTGGTGCGATCCCAGTCCCAATCGTCGAGCCCTTCGCGTCGTTTGCTCGCAGGTGGGATGATGGGGTCGCTTTTCGTCTGCGTGTAGTAGCTCTGGAACCTGCGAGACAGGTCCAGCAGGTATGCTGCGATCCGGTGCGGTTGGCGGTTGGCGGCGGCATCTTCGACGACTTGGGGTAGTTCGAGCATCTTTTTGATGATCTCGATTTCCTGGTCCAAGGTGAGCAGGGACGCCAAATCCACATCGAAGTCAGGAACTTCGATTCCAAGATCTTCTCGGGCCTTGCGCAGGATTCCACAGGCCCTGGCATGGCCGTATTGGACGTAGACCGCCGGGTTGACCGTGGGGTCCTGGCTCACGGCCACTTCCATGTCGAAGTCGATGTGGCTGTCGTGACGTCGCTCCAGGAAGAAGTAGCGCATCACGTCCTTCCCCACCTCTTCGAGCAGGTCGTCGACCGTGACGAAGGTGCCCGAACGCTTGCCCATGGCCACTTTTTCGCCCCCGCGCATCAAGGACACGAACTGGACCAGGAGGGGTTCGAAGGAATCCGGATCGCGGCCCAGAGCCTGGATGGCTGCCTTGACCCGAGGAACATAGCCGTGGTGGTCGGCTCCCCAAAGGTCGATGAGCACGTCGAATCCCCGCTCGAATTTGTCCATGTGGTAGGCGATGTCCGCGGCAAAATAGGTGGTCTGCCCGTCGGCCCGCACCACCACTCGGTCCTTTTCGTCCCCGAATCGACTCGAAGCGAACCACTTGGCGCCTTCCTTTTCGTAGATATGGCCTGCCTGCTCCAAAGTCTCCAGCGCCGACTGGATGGCTCCCCGGTCGTGGAGTGCCTTTTCCGAGGCCCAGATGTCGAAATGTACGCCGAAATCTTCCAAGGTCGCCTGGATGCGCTCGCGGAGTTTTTCCACTGCCGCGGCAGAGACTGCGGTAAGATCGGTTTCTTTCAGTTTCGTGAGCTCGGCGCCTCGTTCGTCCACCAGGTCCTTGGCCAAATCTACGATGTAGTCGCCGTGATAGTCATCTTCGCCCAGGGGGGGGACTTCGAGCCAGGCAAAGGCTTGTCCCTCGGGGTCGAGCTCCGGCCGGCGGTGCTTGAGGATTTCGAGGCTCCGGATCCATACGGATCGCCCCAGGTTCTTGACCTGCCTGCCCGCATCGTTGAGGTAGTATTCGGCCTGGGCATCGAACCCGGCGAACCGAAGGATGCGCACCAGCGAGTCGCCCACTGCCGCTCCCCGGCCGTGGCCCACGTGGAGTGGTCCGGTG
Source organism: uncultured Myxococcales bacterium (assembly GCA_964539505.1). Taxonomy (GTDB): domain Bacteria; phylum Myxococcota_A; class Polyangia; order HGW-17; family SLPX01; genus CAZIJS01. The sequence continues at coordinate 16,132 of CAZIJS010000017.1, read as the reverse complement.
GGGTTTGCACTGACGAATTCCAGGTTGATGCGGGGGTGGCTCTTGGGTGCACCTCGTCCCCAATTCGACCCCTGCTCCAGAATGCGACCCAATCCCCGATGCCAGACCTTGTGTGAAAGGCGGAGGTTGAGAAAACCAGGACCTGCCACTTCCACGCTCTCCAGCCATTGGTTCGGATCGTCCATGCGGTCCAAGATGGCCTGTGCCAGTTCCCTGGGCGGCTTGTTCGCCGCCTTGGCCAGCATGAGGGCTGCATTCGTGGCAAAGTCTCCGTGCGACGGGTTTTTGGGAGGATCCAGCCGCACTGAAATCTTGGTTTCCGGCACAATGCCGTCTGCTGTGCAGGCTGCCACGGCCTGGGTGAGTCGTTCGATGAGATAATTGATGATCAGATTCATGGGCACCTTCCTGCTACATGTAAGTTTATTTAGCACCTCAACCTTCAAGGTGTCAAGTTTGTATACTGCAACTCCTTATGTAGTTTTTTTTGGGGGAGGTCTGTTGTGTGACTCGGGATCGACATTGGGCAAGGAAAAAGAAGAATGCGTCGGTGTCGATTTGCAAACAGGGTGGAAATTATTGGATTTCGAGACGGAATGGAAGTCGTGCCTGAAGACTGGTCCCCCGGGATGTGAGCAGGCTGGGAGGCAGGGCCTCGAGCAGGGGAAGGATGGGAGCCAGGATTTTTCCCGTGAGGTCTGCTTCCGTGATCCCCAGTTCCTTGCGAGTCAGGAGCTTGGTCAGGAGCCATTTCGTGAGGCTTTTTCGGGATCTGGGCCAGACCAGGACCGGGGAATCCCAGGGCAGCCCGGCTCGTTTCCTGGCTTCGGCAAGCGCTGCGATCAGGCCGCCTCGTTGGTCTGTCAAGCCATGGGCCAGGGCCTGCCTGCATGTCCAGAGTCTTCCCCCGGCTGCTCGTTTGACCCTGGCCATGGGCATGTTTCTTCCTTTTGCCACGGCATCGAGGAATCGGTGATAGTGGTAGAGCAGCCGCGATCGCATCCGCTCGCGTTCCTTGGAATTCAGCGCCACCAGCGGGCTCATCAGCCCGGTGTGCGGGCCTCGTTTCCATTCTGCCAGGCCGATCCCCAGCTTTTCCAGCAGGCTCAGGACCACGGGTTTGGCGATGAATATCCCGACAGAGCCGGTCAACGTTCCGGGCTCACAGAAAATTTTCCGCGCTCCCGCTGCGATCTCGTATCCTCCCGAGGCAGCGATGGATCCCAGACTGGCGATCACGGGCTTTGTTTTGCGCAGATCCATCAGGGCGCGCCAGATTTCGTCGGCTGCTTCGGCCTGACCTCCCGGGCTGTTGATCCGCAGGACCACGGCCTTGATGCGGGGATCTTGTTTCGCCTTGCGGATCTGTTCCAGGATGGTTTGGTGTCCTGCCAGGCGTTCTCCCAGGAGCGGAATTTTACCTGATTTGCCCGACACCAGGTCTCCTTCCACGACGATCACGGCCAGGGCGTCACGTCGGCCCCAGTGGCGGTTGGATCGGCGAGTGGGTTTGACGAAACGAAGGTCGTTGCCGCATCGTTGCTTGAGTGCCGATTCCACCTGGCCGGATGTGTAGACCGCGTCAACCAAGCCCAGTCGTTTGGCCTTGGGTGGCACGGCCGGGCTTTCTGCCAGCACCTTGTCTGGTCCCCCGGACCGGGCAACTGCTCCTCGGTGGGCCAGCGCGCGGCGGAAGCGCCTGTCCGTTTCCGTGAGGATGGAGCGGACCACTTCGTCTTCTTCTTTCGATGGGGTGGTTCTGGTCAGGCTGTTGGGCGCTGTTTTGTACGGGCCGTTTCGGAGCACTTCGACGGTCACGCCGATCCGTTCCAGAGTTTTTTGAAAATAGAGGCGTCTGGCTGCCAGTCCAGAGAGCATGGCCGTTCCGCTGGGGTCCATCCAGACGGCATCCATGGAGGCTGCGATGTAGTAGGCCTTGTTGGATGGCGAGCGCAGGATGGCCGCGACGAACTTGCCTCGTCGTCGCAGGCCACTGGCTGCCGACCGCAGCTCGTCCGCCCTGGCCCAGGATGTGCCTCCGTCGGGAATCTTGAAGAGCACCGCAGCGATTCGTTCGTCTCTCTCCGCCTCGGCCAGCGAAAGGAGGAGATTCGTGAAGGCGGTCTCAGATTTTGCCTGGGCGATGGAGACCACCAGGACCCGGTTGCTGGGCCGGCTCACGGAAGGTCCGGCCCTGTGGCGATACTGCAGGTAGGCCGCCACTCCTTGGTACGTACGGCCAGGCAAGGAGGGGTCTGCACGTCCCAGCATCACCGCCGCACCGCCTCCCCAGTGCTCGAAATCCAGCGAGAGGGCCAGAGTTCCGCGCAGCTCGTTGGACCAGACTTCCTCGGTGCCGTCCCGGTCCATGTCCCAGGCCCTGTGGCGGTAGGTGGCCTCTGCCACCAGCTTCAGTGACCGCCAGACACTTGCTTCGATGCGCAGCCTCGGATCGGCCGTACCTCGACGTTCTCCCAGGGTGACCCCGGCCGACAACGTCAGGCGGTCGGAGCCAAAAGGTCGAAATCCCAGGTCGAAATCCCAGGTTCTCTGGAGGGGCAGTCCATCGGCCCAACCCGGCATGAAAATGTCATGTGCAGTCACCGAGAGACCGAAGAAGCGCGAGGGCGTGGCCAGCAGAGAGAGATCCATGGTCGTGGTGTGGGCCAAAGCCCCATCCACGGCCTGAAAGTGCGTGAGGCTCATCCCGAGCCCGAGCCACCAGGCCACCCTGTAGGCGACTGCGCCGGTGATGCCCAGGGTCAGTCCATAGGCGTCTGAGAAGGCCGGGGGCCATCGCGTGACGAAGAGAGCCAGTCCGTAACTGAGGGGGAGCAGGTCGAGGCCCTGTGCGAACAAGAGCGCCGTTCCGGTGCCTCCCCGGATGCCCTTGGTGTCCAGCTCTGCATGAGCCACTGCCAGCTCCCACGATTTCAAGTGGGCCAGGGAGGCCGGCCCGGTGAGCACCTGCAAGGCCGAAGGGGAACTGAGCGGTCCGACCCAGGGAAGTGCGGGGCCCGCGGTGGGTCGGTCGTCGGCCACTCGTCCTTGTGCCGAGGCCGTTCCGTGACAGAGCATCAGGGCTGCGATCAGGCCCACCCAGGAAAACCTGAAAGGACGATGAGGCAACCGGCCTGCTGCGAGACCAGACGCAAGCCGAGACGGGCCATGAGCAGGAGAATGAATCGGGACACGAGACTGGAGATGGAATGGGTGATACGACGAGACGTGAAACCGGAGTCGTTTTGTTCGTTGTGCTTGCATGGAGCAGGTCCTTTCGGGCGGCTGTTTTTGCAGAGTGCATGGACCGGCTTGCCACTGTCAATCCTTATCCCGACCGAAAAAGACTGAGACACCGAAAAGACTGGAAAATCAAAGGGCCTGTTTGTATAGTCCCCAAGATTCGCCAAGCTTGGGTGGAAAAAGGCGTGGCCTCACCAGGTGATGTCGTGATCGCCGGGCCTGCCGTCACCGGGCTGTCGGTTTTTTTCGACAAAGGATTCGAGGAGTCAAGATGATACGTGCGGCAAGAATATGGTGGATGGGTGTCTCGACAATGGCACTGGTGGTTTCGTCCCAGACAGGCTGGGCACAAGGTGCAGCCCCAAGGCCGGCAAGGCCGGCAGCGCGCCAGGCAGCCAGACCGGCAGCGCGCCAGGCGACCAGGCCGGCAGCACGTCAGGCAGCCAGACCGGCGCCACGCCAGGCAGCCAGACCGGCAGCGCGCCAGGCAGCCAGACCCACGCCAGTTCGGGCGGCCAAACCTGCCGGTTGCAGCCCTCAGGATGCCAAGCGTTTGCGTGCCCTGGTGATCCGGGCGGCCTCTGAATACGATGGGTACGACTACGAATCCGCCAAGGCTTCACTCAACGATGCCATCGCCATTGCCGAGGGAAAGGGTTGTGCCAAGAACCCTGATGCCCTGCGGGCCTATCTCTATCTCGGGGTCGTCTACGTGGCCGGCTATCGGGACATGGCGGCGGGCAAGAAAGCCTGGTTCAAGGCGCTGGCTCTCGATCCGTCGGTCACGGTGCCCAGGCGCATGGCCACGCCGCGGCTGCTTCGGGCATTTGCAGCGGTCAAGGCGCAATACAAGGTCCAGGCTCCCGCACGGGCGGCAGGCCCCGGCACGGGGCCAGGCAAGCCGGCACCCCGTCCCCTGGGCCCGCCCAAAGGGTTGGAACACAACCCTGTCACAGAGGCAGTGGAGGCCAAACCCCTGACCATCACCTGTCGCACCGGTGACGAGCTCCACGCAGCCAAGGTGGTGTTGTACTACAAGCCTTCTTTCGGTGTCTCCTATCGCGAGCTGGCCATGACCAAGGCCGGTCGTTGGGAGTGGAAGGCCGACGTGCCGGGCAAGTTCGTGATCGGCAAGGCGCTGCGGTATTTCATGGTCGTCTACGATGCCCAGGGTCGTCCCGTGGCGGCATCAGGGAATGCCGCCAGTCCCCACGTAGCCACCATCAAGGCCGAGGAAGCCTCAGCGGGCACGCAGGAAGAAAACCCCTTGGGGCCCGGTGGTGGGACAGAGCGTCCGAGATTCGTGCGCCATGAGACGCCCGAGCCCGACCAGGTGGAAGTCCCAGGCGGGCACAAGAAAGCCCGGAAGACACGCAGGCACTCACAGGGGGCCTATGGCCCGGTGACCTCACACGTAGCCATGTTTCGCATGAGCGCCGGGCTCGGTGGTGGTTTTGGTTTGCTCAACGGTGTCACCGAGGTGGCCAGGAAGGGGTATGACTACAGTGTCTACGAGGACCTGCCCACGGCAATGTCCTCGGGGAGCCTGTATGGGCAATTCGGACTGGGCTACCTCATGAATCCGAACATGGTCCTGTCGGTCGTGGGCCGTATCGGTAAGTTGTTCATTTCGAAGGAGGTGCTCGACGCCGGGGTGGGCAACTCCTACGACTGGTTGGTGTTGCTTCGGTTTCGATACCAGTCGGCAGCCCTGTCCACCGGACTGGATTGGCTCGGGTGGCGCTGGTTTGCAGGCGGTGGTCTCGGGTATGGAATCATCCGCCACCACATCAAGGCCAAGGACGTCCAGGTCGTTGAGGGAGAGCGGGTGGACGTGACCGACACGGACCTGGCCAAGGGCGTGGTGCCCGACTTGTTCGGGGGGGCGGAGCTGGTCTTCCTCGACGGGTATCTCAACCTGTTCTTGGAGGTCAACTACCTGGCGGCCTTTTCCGGCGACCCGGACAACAATCTCTATCTCCACTTGGATTTCACCATGGGGCTGTCCACCCAGTTTTGACCGTCTTTCTCCCCCCGGCTTCGTGCCGGCTTTCCGTACGTCTCAGCCGAGTTTTTCTTCAAGGACCTTTCGGGCTTCTTCGAGGGCCTGGGGCAGCCTGGCGGCGTCCTTGCCGCCTCCCTTGGCAAAGTCCGGTCTACCGCCTCCCTTTCCTCCCACGATTCCGGCTGCCTGGCGCACGAGGTTGCCCGAATGGACGCGGTCGGTCAGGCCCTTGGAGGCAAAGGCCACCAGGACCACCTTGCCCTCCGCAGCCGCTGCAAGAAGGCCCGCCACGGGTTTCGATCCGCTGCGCAGGGCGTCGGCCAGGTCTCCGAGCGCCTTGGCGGGCATGCCGCTCAGGTCAGCCACCACGATGCTTGCGTCTCCCGACTGGATCGCCTCTGACAGGAGCTTTTTGCGCAGTGATCCCATGTCCGTTTTGGCGGCCGCGACACCGGCCTTGCGGAGTTCGGTAACTTTCTTTCGTAGTTGCTCTACGCGTCGGGGCAGGTCGGCGACGGAGGTATCCAGGTTCTTTGCGAGGGACTCGATGAGTTCTCTGTCTGCGAGCGTCTCTTGGACCGCCGCCATCCTGGTTTTTGCCACGATGCGCCGCACTCCGGCGCTCACCGCCCGTTCCTGGAGGATCCGAAAGAGGCCGATCTGGCCGGTGCGCCGGCAATGGGTTCCGCCACAGAGTTCGGCGGAGATGTCACCCACCCGGACCACTCGGACCTGTTCGCCGTATTTTTCCCCGAACAGGGCGGTCACGCCGGAGGCCACCGCTTCTTTGTATGTCTCTTGTGTGATGCGCAGCTCGATGTCTTCTACGATGCGCTCGTTGACCGAGATCTCGATACGTCGGAGCTGGTCCCGGCTGAGCGCCTCTCCGTGGGTGAAATCGAAGCGCAGGTAGTCGGGGTGCACCAGAGAGCCCTGCTGGTTGGCTTGGGTGGAGACGATTTCGTGGAGCGCCTTGTGCAGCAGGTGCGTGGCCGTATGGTTTGCCATGGTGGCGAGTCTTCGTTCGAGATCCACTTCTGCTTCCACCTGGTCGGGCAACCTGGACAGATCGGCTTCCTCCAGTTCGCCTTTGTGGAACCAGACATCGCCCATCCGGCCCGTGTCCGTGACCCTGAAACGGAAGCCAGGAGCATGGATGAGACCCTGGTCTCCCACCTGGCCTCCGGATTCTGCATAAAAGGGCGTTTGGTCCAGGATCACGTATTCGTTGCCGATGATCTTGATGAGCTTGGCCCTGGCATAGGTGCCCAGGCGTTCTGACTCTGGATCTTCCCAGTAGCCCAGGAACCGCGTTGGGGGCAGTCCTTCGAAGTCCGAGGGGTGAAAGCCGCCCTCTTTTTTGGCCGTGGAGGCGGCCTTGTGCAGTCCTTCGGCCTTGGTCCAGCCCTCTTCGTCCACCGACAACCCGCGTTCGCGTGCCATGAGATCGATGAGGTCGCGTGGGAAACCATAGGTGCTGTAGAGGTCGAAGGCCACCGATCCGTCGATGATCTTGTCGCGACCCACCTTGGCTGCGAGGGCCTCGAACCGCTCGATACCGCGATCCAAGGTGCGCAGAAACGATTCTTCTTCGCTGCGAATCACGCGCTGGATGTGTTCCCTGCGTTGTTCGAGCTCTGGGAACACGTCTCCGAGCGTTTCGCAGACCACGGGCACGAGTCGGTGGATGAAGGGCTCGTGATGCCCCAGGACCTGGTAGCCGAAGCGAAGCGCCCGGCGCAACAGGCGCCGGAGCACATAGCCGCGGTCCTTGTTTCCCGGCAGGGCACCGTCGGCAATGGCCACGCTCAGGGCCCGCACATGGTCTGCCACCACGCGCATGGCCTGGTCCACTTTCAGTTCACGGCCATAGCTCTGTCCGCTCAGTTCGCCGATAGCGCTGAGCAAGGGCATGAACACATCCGTGTCATAGTTGGATGTCTTGCCCTGGCACACCGCCACGAGCCGTTCGAAGCCCATGCCGGTGTCCACGTGCCTGGCGGGCAAGGGTTTGAGGTCGGTGGGGCCCAGGCGGTTGAACTGGATGAACACCAGATTCCAGATCTCGATGAATCTTCCGCATTCGCCGTTCACGCCGCATTGGTGGCCCGGCACGTCTTTCATGTCGCAGGCCTGGGGGCCCAGGTCCAGGTGGACCTCGGAGCAAGGACCGCAGGGGCCCAGCTCCGCCATTTCCCAGAAGTTGTCTTTCTTGCCGAACCGAAGAACCCTGTCGGCTGGGATGCCCGTCACCTCGGGCCAGAGATCTTCGGCTTCCGTATCAGGATCGAGGCCCAGTTCCTGATCGCCCCCGAACACCGTGGCCCAGAGCCGATTTTCGGGCAGGCCCATCTCTCCCACGAGAAACTCCCAGGCCCAGGCGATGGCTTCCTTTTTGAAATAGTCACCAAAGGACCAGTTGCCCAGCATCTCGAAGAACGTATGGTGGTAGGTATCCACCCCCACTTCTTCCAGGTCGTTGTGTTTTCCCGAGACCCGGATGCATTTCTGCGTGTCTGCGCATCTCGTGTAGTCTCTTGCGCCCGTGCCCAGAAACACGTCTTTGAATTGGTTCATCCCCGCATTCGTGAACAGGAGCGTGGGATCGTTGTGTGGGATCACCGGCGCCGAAGGCACGATTTTGTGTCCTCGCTGCGCGAAAAAGTCCATGAAAGCCTGCCGGATTTCCTTGGCGGTGCGCGGTTGGTTCGTCGCCATGATTCTTTCCCGGGTCTAAGGTGCCAAGCGGCCCGGGAGGCCGCTTGGCGGTTCACCTGCATTGAGGTTCGTTGTTCGACGCCGCGCTCATGGCGCGGTCCGGTCGTCTCCGAAGGGTGGGGCGCTGAGGCGGCTACTTGATGCGTTTGAAGATGTAGTAGCCGTTTGGTCCTTCGATGACCTTGGAAACCTGCCCGACCTTCAGCGCAAAGACTGGCTGGAACACCTCGGATGCGTCTTTCTTGGTCATGGCCGGCACCTTGCCGCCGCTCTTTTTGTTCGGTCCGTCGGAGTACTTGGCCACGAGCTTTTCGAACGGGGTCTTGCCCGTCTCGGTGAGGACCTTGTCGGCGAGGGCCTTGGCCTGCGCCTTGGTGCGTTTGACACCATCCATGGCTCCCTTCCACGAGACGATGAGCACCTGGGCCTGGGCCGCTCCCGCCGGGATCTTGTCGTCAGCCTGAGCCTGGTCGGCTCCCTGCCCGGACTTTGTCTCCTCGTTTGCCTGCTGGTCCGTGCCGCGGGCTTCTGGTTTGGCCGTTCCGGAATCCGGGAGAGCCTTGGTCTGGTCTTTCTGCACTTCGTTCGTCGGTTGAGCCTTCTTGCCCGTGGCTTTCGTGCTTTTCTTGGAACATCCCGGGCCGCTGCCTGCGACCAGGACCAGGGCGGCCAGCCAGTACATCGTGCCTGTCAGTTTCATGGTCGTTCCTCCCTGCGCCCAGGCCGATCCGGCCGGGCCGACTGCTCTTGGAAGGGTTGGTCCCTTCGGGCTTCGATATAAAGATCGAGTTGCGCTTCGAGTCAAGCCCACCGACTGAAAGAATTTGTCGCGGCGGTACTGGAGAGGCCGGTTCGCAGAGGGCGGCCAAATCTTTTGTCAGATGACGGTGGTCCTGGTTTCGGGCCGGGGCGCGGCGGCTGGATCGAGGGTTTGGGACAGGCGGACGGGCGAGATGTCAATTGAGTTGTTGCCGCAGGTCGAGCAGGACCTGGATGCCCGCGGTGAGGTTGGATGCGAGATTCACCCGGGCGCCTTTGGTGTCGTAGACGTAGAATTCGTGGTTGATGGTGAAGAAGAGGTGGTCGATGAAGGCAAAGGCCAGCTTGTTGGTCCAGATGAGTTCCTTGACCCGCAGGCCCAGCATACGGACGAAGACGAAGTCCAGATCGGATTCCCAGTAGAGCTTGTAGCGCGTCTCGGCCACCAGTGCGGTCCGGTCCAGGTCCATGCCCAGGTAGAGTCCTCGTTCCGCGAGGCGTTCTTCCGGGACCAGGAGGTTGTGGGACCGGGACACGAATCCCACCTTGGCAAAGAGTTTTGGATAGAGACGCAACCCGATGCCCAGGATGCCGGCGGTCTCGGTGTAGCGATAGACCTTGCCGGACTTGGCCACCAGGTTCTTGGTCAGCTCAGTTTCGATGGAGGTTTCCACGAAGGGGACTGGGTAGTACCAGCGTTTCGGGTCGAAGCGACTGTGGAGTCGGCGGTATTTGTAAAGAAATGCCAGGGAGACGAGATCGTCGGTTTCCAGGGTGGTCTTTTCGTCGATTCCCGTCAGGTCGTTGGTCACCCAGGTGCGGGCCTTGCCGTACTTGAGGGAGGCGGTTGCCTTGATCGAGTGGGTGGAGTTTTCCGCCATGCCCATGACCGAGGCATTCACCGTGATTCCAGTGAGCCGTTCCCGGTTGAGCTGAGGCTGGTCGGTATAGAGACCGGGATGGAGAATGGACACGTCGGTGAGTGCCAGGTTCATGTTCATGGTGGTGAAGAGGAGGAACTTGTCGCGGAGTGGGACGAAGTTGGCGGCCAGGTCGATGAATAGGTCGGACTTTTTGCGACGATATTCATTCTTGGCGAAAAAGGTTTCGAACACCTGGCGCAGTGTCTTGTGCCGACGGAGCGGAAGGAAGATCTTGGGCTTTGGGATGAGCCCTTCACCGCCTTGTACCGTAAAATCCGTGGTGGCCACCCCGTAGTGGATGTCGGGTTGCAGGACACGGCCGTTGACGTAGTAGAGTGTGCCCTTTTTCGTCAGGCCGGCCACCCAGAGGCGGGGCCTGTCACCCGACAGATACTGGGTCAGGTGCTTTTTGAGCCAGGATCCCTTGACCACCATCTTCCCCACCATATCTTCGGTGCGGATGGCCCTGCGGATCTTTTCTTTCGTCATGACACCGGTGAGTGGAAACCCTGCTTCGGAAAAGAGGCTGTCGGGCAGGATCGCCAACTCCGCATGGGTCCTGCGCCGGATGATTTCGAGACTGTAGCGTATGAAATCCGACCGGGACATGGGCCGGCGGATCCGGCCTTGTCCCAAGGGCACGTCGAGCTTCCGGCAGAGCCGGTGCATCATGTGCTCCAGGAGCCTTTCCTGGCGCGGCATGGGCGCGAATTTGGCGATGGGCAGCATTTTCGCCGTGACCACGGTGATTCGCCGGTCCACCGATTCCTTGCGCAGGTCCAGGACCAGATGGCCGAGGAACTGACCGAAACGCCCCGACGACAGGACCAGTCTCCCGTCGGAACGTCGGACCATGGTGATGGAACCAGAGCCGGAAGGCGAATCGTAGAGAGAATTGCTCACCGTGACATCCGGGGCGAGCCTTCCAAGCCTGCGAAGCAGTCTCAAGATGCGCCGCGGGGCCGAATAGCTCGTGTCCATGTCGGATAAGAGGATCACGAGGTCGGCCATGTGTTGGTTGCGGATTCTTTTGAGTGCTTTGGTGAGCCAGGTTTCGCTGGGATCCACCGCCAGGCCCTTGTGTCGGCTGGGGCGCAGCATGCTGTCCAGGTCATCCGGAAGGAGGCCCAGGATTGCAATGCGCAGCCCGCCTCGTTTCACCAGGAGGAAGGGACGGCGGCTGTCTGCGGTTTTGGTGCATCTGGGGTCATGGCGGTTTTTGCAGGTGAGGTTCCCCTTGAGCAACGGGATCCTGGATCGGGTCATCGTCTCGACGTATTGGCGGCTCTTCGAGCTTGCGAGGTCCTGTCTGGCCAGCAGGACCGCGTCGTAGTGAGCCACGCGCAGGAGAGTCGAGAGCAAGGTGAGGCCTTGGTGGCTCCTGCCGGCGAAAAACTGTCCGAAGATGTCTGGTCCGAGATGATTTCCCGCAGAGACCAGGACGACTGCTTCTCCTTTGTGCTCGATGTCGCGACGCAGGGAGGTGACGGCAGATAGGAGTTGGGCATAGTCGGCTTTTCCCTGGGGCGGTTTGCGACATCCGGGCCAGCGGTAGCGTCCGGCCAGGTCGGTGTGAAACAGGATGTGCAGGCGCGTTGGGACGGGCCGTTGCTGATGCGTCGTGTCCCGGGCGTCTGCAGGCACTTGCCGCGAGGTGTTGCGTCCCGCCGGGCTGGGCCTCGATACCGGGGCTGGCCGCTGTTTTGCGCGGGCTGGCCGAGGCTTTGCGCGGGGTGGGGGGGTGGCCCGCGCCCTGTCCGGCTCGGCCGCCGCGATTCCGCCCAGGCCTGAGCCAAGGAAGATGATACCCAGAATCGGGACCAGCGGGCCATGGGATCGGCTGGCTGGATGCGACATGGTCGCTCTTGGTTTCGACACAAGATCACCTCGTGGCAGTTTCAATCGTGGGCATCGGGCTTTTTCGTGATCACCCAGGCTGCGAGTTGTTCCCTGTTTCGGGCTTGGAGCGGGTCGGTCCAGGTGCGCAGGATACGATCCAGGCGAGGAGGTGGGGTTTGCCCCTTGTCTTTGAGGATGCCTTCTACCAGGTTCGAAGCAGTTTTCCAGAGGGGCCGTTTGCGCCGGACCTGGGCCAGGGCCGACTTTGCCCGGGCCAGTTCATGTTCCGACAGGGGCCTGGGAGACGGGGCTGCGCCGATGAGGTGGTTGAGCAGGGCCGTCCGGAAGATGTCACCCAGGGTGACCTGCGCCGGTGACGCGGGCATGCAGCTTTTGAGTGTCTCGGACGAGAGAATGTCGAGCGGGAAGCGGAGCTTTTCGAAACAGAGGGACCATTGGTTGGCCAGGTCCTCCACCAGGCGCAGGGCAAAGGCCAGGTCCGCCATGGAGGAGAAGGGACGGAAACCCTCGCCTGGAGGATCGTCGAAGGCCCTGGTAAGCTCCGGGCGCCGCTGCTCCAGTCCACGGACCAGGGCCTCCCATGGCTCGTCGAGCAACGTGGTTCCCGTGGGCGCCAGGGAAATGCGTCCCGCCGAGCGCAGGCCCATGACCAGGCGTTTGAGGTCCAGTGTCAGGCTGTAGCCCACGCGCAGGATCCGCGCCAGGGAGATGGTTGCCAATGCCTTGGGTCCCAGATTCGGATCGCCGCCGGTGAGTCGTTCCAGGCCGATACTGAGGTACCTGCGCATCCGGGCCATGTAGTGAGCGGCCAGGTGGTAGTCTGGGTTTTCCACCAGGTCCGCCGCCATCATTTTGTTTGCCAAGGTGGCCGCCGCCTGTCCGATCCGGCGCATCTCCGCAGGATCTTCGATCCGGGCGAGACATGCGGCCAGGAAGTCACGCCTGTCTCCTTGTGCCTCCTGGACCAGGTCCATGCCCGCAACGTCCAGATCCTCAGGCAGGGGGGGATCCGCGGTGTTTTCTCCGATCTTGACGGCAGTGGGTTTGAGGTAGGAATAGACCTCGATGGCTTCGTAGTAGTCGGCAAAGCCCAGGTCCATGATCCTGCCGCTGCGCCATCGGTACGACATCTCCTCCAGTTCCGCAGGAGGTTCCCACCTGGCGGTCTTGACCACTTTGTGGGCCAACTCCATGTCCGCTGCATAGAGCCGGTCCAGGAGCCGGCAGGCCCTGTGATAGTCTTCGAGGTGATCCTTGTCGTGTGGGATCAGGGCATAGAAAGAGTCGGGTGTCCTCCAGGGACCTGCGATGATGTTTTGTGGCAGCACCTCGAGGGTCATATCCAGGATTCTGCAGGACCGGGCCACGAGCAGGGCCACGATTTCCGGGTCCAGGTGCTCGATGACCTGGGCCAGCTTTTCAAGGGGCAGTTGGAGCAATACGTCGGTCCATCGCAGCATCCGCCGGCTGTCGAGGAGGTCTTTGCGCCAGACGTCCAGATCCAGAAAACCCTGGACCTGTTCCGGGGTGGCCAGCGCGAGCAGGTCGGTGGAATCCGCCAGGCCCAATTCCTGGATCGCATAGTAGGCTTCCTGGAGTGGGAGTGCTGGAAACGTCTGGTCCAGGTCCTCGAACCGGCAGATGTCGCCGGGTCTTCCTGCAAGGCAGGCCTGTTGGATGTGATGGCGCAGGGCGGCGACCTTCTTGTCGAGAGCCTCTGCCCTGCGTTCTTCGAGTGAGACGTCTTTCGGCTCTGATGTCTGCTCTCGTCGTCCGGTCATGTGGTCCTCCAGTGCGGTTGTGCTCTTTTGCCTTGCCCTGTCTACCGGTCACCATAAGTCTTGTCGAGTCCGGAGAAAACCCTCGACGAGCGGGGAGAAATCTGGGTGACCGCCTTCTTGCATCGAGGCTTTCCTTGGGGCATCATACGCAGGCTCGTTGTTTTGGAAAACGGGGTTTGGACGATCCGAGACCTGTTTGAGCATCCAAGTTCGACCGCGAGAGGATCCATGTCTGCCGAAGCAATGGAATATCTCCGTAAGTTGGTGGAAAACTCTGCCATGGCCATTGCCTTGACCGATGGCGATGGAAACCTCGTGGTGTTCAATCAGGGGGCGGAACAGCTCACGGGGTACCGTCGCCACGAGGTGCTCGGCAAGCCGGGCAGCATGCTCTACTGGGAAAAGCGCGTGGTGGCCGATATCGTTCGTGCCGTGGAGAGCAGCGACCTGGTCCGCGAACAGGAGGTGTTGATCAAGACCCGGGACGGTAGTCCAAAACCCGTGGCCTTGCTGGTGAGCAGGCTTCGTGACGAGCAGGGCAAGATCATTGGAAATCTCGGCATCGCAGTGGACCTGACCGAGCGCAAGGCACTCCAGAACCAGGTGGAAAAGGCCACCGCCAGGGCCCGGTTGTTCAACGATCTTTTGTGCCAGAACATTCGGCGCTATGCATTGCGTATCGTCGAGAGGCTGGACGCCTTGGCTGCTCTTCCCGGACTGACGCAGAGGCAGTCGAAGGCAGTGGACCTGTGTCGGCGGCAGGCGAGACGGATGGAGACGTTGGCCCAACAGGTGGAGAGCCTCACAGGGCTCGGGGGACCCTCCGAGGTGATCCTGAATCCCATTCCCGCGCGGGATCTGCTCGCAAACAGCGTGCAGGGGGTCCTGGAAGCTCACAGTCATCGAAAAGTATCGGTGGAGATGCAGGTGGTCGAGGATTGTCGCTTGTTGGTGTGCGACATCTTCGGTCAGGTCATTCACAACATCGTCAACAACGCGGTGGTGCACAACAACGAGGAACGACCCCGCATCTGGATTCGCGTCGAACGGTTCGACAGAGGCGGGGAGGGTTGGTGTCGCCTGTCCATCGAGGACGACGGTCCAGGCATCCCGGACGAGCACAAAGAATCAGTGTTCGAGCGGTTCATGAAGCTCCAGAAGAGTGGCTCGGGTGTCGGATTGTCCGTGGTGCGCTTTCTCGTGGAGCGTTGCGGCGGAAACGTGCATGTAGAGGACCGCGTGCCAGGAGACTATTCAAAGGGGGCACGATTCGTCCTGGAACTCCATGCCCTCGATCCCGCATCGAATTCAGTGGCAAGGGCAGATGTAGTCGGGGCAGGCACGGCGGAGCCGGGAGGCGATCTCAGGGAGAATCCATGAGTCGCGCTTCTGTTTTGGAACCATCGGTGGTGGTCCAGACAGCCATGGGGATCGAGTTCGAAGCCCTGCGGTCTGGGTTGGACCGCGTGGATGGAACGTTGGATGTGGCGGGTCGTGCTGCGGTGTCGGGCGTCATGGGAGACATTTCCTTGGTGTTGGTCAAAGGTGGTTGGGGGAAGGTGATGGCAGCGGCGTCTTGTCAGGCGGCCTTGGACCGGTTCCATCCGTTCCTGGTGGTAGACTGTGGGACCGCCGGCGGACTGACAGACGACCTGCAGGTTGGCGACCTCTTCGTGGCCGAGTCTGTCTTGGACGCAGCAATGCAGACCACATGGGCCGCCACCCTGGTTGCCTCGGATGGATTGCGCGAACTCCTGCAGTCCTGTGGACGGTCTTTCCCCTGTCACAGGGGAGCCTTGCTGAACCTGGAACAGACCGTGGACAGCCGCGTCGAGCGTGATCGCTGGAGAAGACTGGGGTTCGATGCCGTGGCATGGGAACCCTTCGGCCTGCTCAAGACCGCGGAGACAAACGGGGTGTCCGCCTTGAGTCTCCGCGTGGTCTCCGACATGGCCGACGAGGATGTGGTGGAGACTTTTCAGTCCCATCGGACCCGTTTCCTGGAACGTCTCGCCCATGCCCTGCGTTCCCTGCTGATGTGCTGGACCAGGTGGCGCGATGTTTCGGGAAGGTCGCTGTCCTGGTCCCATCCTTCCAGGGAGGCGCATTCGTGAAATCCGCCGCCACCGATATGTTTCGTGTGCCGCCGGGTGCCCCGGATCTGCATTTCGCCACGCCCAGGAGTCTTCCCCGGGCAGCGGACCTTCCCGGCCGGGTGGTCGTATTGGACCTCGCGTTTTCAGGAACGAGCCGGTCCTTCCGTAAGACCACGGGCCGCTTCATCGAGGCCCTCGGGGACCGACTCGCCCTCTGGGTGGATCACCACGACCACAAGATGCATGCCCAACTCGCCGATGACCCCAGGTTCGTCCTGGCCACCAAGCAAGAGCATCCCGGCTGTCCCGAGATGATCCAGCCTTCCATGGTGGAGAGGGTTGGTCCGGTGGATACCGTGGTGTGCCACGATGACCTGGACGGGGTCTACGCGGCGGCCAAGTGGGTTGGAGGGGGTCGAGAGCCGTACGAGGGGGCGGATGCAGACGCCAGGGCAGTGGATAGCCGAATGGGCCGGCCCTCCGAATTTGCCGTCTTGGTGGACGGTGCTCTGCGTGGCGAACCGAAAGACGAGCTGCTTCGGCGCGTGGTCTTTGCGACCCTGTTGGGTTGGGCTGATCGGCCCAGGGCCTTGGATTTCATTGCGGTGGCGGCGTCACGATTCGAGACACGCAAGCAGAAGGCCGAGGCCATGGCCAAGGATTTTGTCGTGGCAGGGCGGGTGGCGTTCCTGGAGGTGCCCGAAGAACTGCGTGACTATGACAAGACCACGCTTCTTCTCGAGGGGC
>CAZIJS010000016.1:31477-36370 GCA_964539505.1 uncultured Myxococcales bacterium | reverse complement strand
TACCGCTCAATACTACGCATTAGAGAATAAGGACAATAAAAGAACTGCTTTGATATCATTAAAAAACAGCAAATGGGGCGGCACAAATCTGCAGGGCATAGCTCATGCTTTGAGGATTGACCATATGAGAGGGGGAAAACGTGTGATATATGTCCTCGATAGAAACCGAGCGGTTTACAAACTCGATCCTACTATTCAGGGTGACTGGATAAGAATCAACAAAGATAGACGGGGTTTTCTAATGGATCTCCAGAAAATAGGAGATAGGTGGTATTCAGTTGGGGGGCACTACCAAGTATATAGAGAAGAGGATGATGTGTGGACCGAGATGGATGAAGGCTTATATATTGATGGAGATGAAGGAGAGGCCAAATTGTTAACAACTATCGATGGAACCAGCGAGAACGATATCTATGCCGCGGGTACTGATGGAGTAATTTTTCATTTTAATGGAAATGCATGGGAGTTGTTGGATACCCCCACCAATTTAGGTATACAGAAAATACTCTGTTTGTCCGATGGATATGTGTATGCATGCGGACATTCAAATTTACTGATGAAGGGCAATCGGGATGGTTGGAAATTATTGACGGAACCTGATGATTCAATTACGTATTGGGACATGATTGAGTTTAAAGGTGAAGTGTATGTTTGTTCAAAAAAGAGATTATTTAGACTCTCACCACAAGAAATTCCGTTAGAAGTGGATATTCAGGTAGATGGCCCCCTTGGTTTTTACCGGATGAGCTGCAATTCAAGGCAATTGTGGACCGTGGGAAATGAATGCGTATTGAAATATGATGGCAGAAAGTGGGAACAATTTAAATTTCCATTGAATGAAGTCTAGGCTAAAGCTCCCGGGAGCTATGGTCAAATCTGCTGTACGACATGATCAGGCGAGAGTTTCCGATGGTTTTTCGGCGTATCCACCATCGGCTCGAAAAATCCAAAGCAACGTGAGGCTCTCGATTTGATCAAAACCATCCATTTGTAGACAGAATCGTGCAATCCAAAATCGCGCTTCTCCGCTATTTACCACACAAATCTGCTTGTCATGATCGGGAACTTCAGACTGGGTCACAGACGTTCGGCCAGGGCCACCAGTTCGAAGTGACTCGTCTGGGGCATGGTGTCGAATCCCTGGATCGAGGAAAGGCGGTAGCCGGCATCGGCCAAGACCTTCAGGTCGCGCGATGCGGTCATGGGATCGCAGGAAACCATGACGATGCACCGGGGCTTGAGCCCCGGGAGCAGATGAGCGAGTTTTCCCAGCCCCTTGCGGGGTGGATCCACCACCACCAGGTCGAAGTGCTCCTTGCGGGCGAGCGCCTTGTGCACGAACCGCAGGGCATCGAGACGCACTGTCTTGATCCGTCCCGGCCAGGGACCTGCGCTGTCGGCCAGACGGGCAACTGCCGCTGGGTCGGATTCCACCGCAACGATCCGCCGGCCTGCGCGAGCCAGGCTCCTGGTAAGATTACCACTGCCGGCATACAGCTCCAGCAGCGACCCACCATCCCCGGCCAGGCGGACGGCCTGGGCGCGAACCAGATCGTCCATGGATCGATTGGCCTGCGCAAATCCGGAAGCATTGCCTCGCAGCCCGGACGTCTCATCGACCAAAATGTCTCTTTGGCCGAGCCATCGCCAGCCCCCCCGCCCGGTCCACAAGCCGACTCCCACCACCTGGTCCATGTCCTCCAGGAAACCACGGAACAACGTCTCGTCCGAGGAAGTCCATGCCAATGCTCTCGCATGCTCGCGCCCGCCCTGGAATGCCACATGGACCCTGGAGTCGACACCAGCGAGCAAAAACACCTGTCCGCGGTCCCAGGAGGCCTCCTGTTGCACGATGCCTGCCAGCAAATCGGCCAAAGGCTTCAGGACTCCTGCCAGGGATGCTTCGAGCACGGGACAGGGCGGCTCGGTCGCGTCCACGATTTCCATGGAGGATGCGGCGTGAAACCCGAGTGTGATGCGGCCCGACTGCCAGGCCCAAAAAAGTCTCGCCCTCCTGCGGTAGCCAAGGACCTCGGTTGCCGGCTGCACCACCGGAGAACTCCCGTCCAAGTGATCGAGCAGGTGGGCCTGGCGCAGCGCCCGCTCCAGGAGGTCCTGCTTGGCTGCGACCTGGGCCTCGTAGGCCACCTGCATCCAGGGACAGCCGCCGCATGCCGCGGCATGAACGCAGCCAGGATCCACCCGATGGGGACCAGCCTGCACCAGGCGCCAGGTAACGGCCCGATCCACGCCGCGCACCCGCCGCACCTCGCTCACATCCACCAGGTCTCCCGGGGCCGTGCCGGCCACGAACACCACCCTTTTGCGCGAGCGGCCCGAAGACTCCTCACCGCCGGCTATCTCGCCTTCTTCTGGCGCGGGAATTGCGACTCCCTCCCCGCCAGACGACAATGCCTTGACAAAATAGTTCATCTGCCCCTTTCAGCCAGGCTGTCGCCCAGCGGCTCCACCACCACCTTGGCGCCCCGGCCCACCCCGAGCCATTCGGAGGCCGAGCCGTTGCGTACCGCGACCTCCAGGTACCCGGCACTGCCGGGATAGGCCACCACGGCACCCACGTCCACGTCACCGAATGTCCTGGCCACGGGCGCGCGACGGCCGGCCACGCGGACCTGCCATTGGCCCGGACCCAAGTCCTCGCTGTGCACGTCCGTGATCAGGTTGCCGAAGCGGTCTTCGAAAAGCACCTTGCCCCGGAACTGACCTTTGGCATCCCGGCCGGCCCTGGGCCATTCCATGCGTTGGAAATCATCCACCCGGGATCCCACCTCGTCGGGTGGCATGCCCATGGCCAGTTTGGCCGCCACCGGGGCAAAAATATCTCGGCCGTGAAAGGTGTCGCCCGCCCCCTCGGGAACCATGAACCGCTCGATGACCCAGGCGCCCTGGACTCCTTCGATGGCCAGGCTCAAAACGCCGTTGTCCGGTCCCACGAAGAGCCCCTTGTCGGACTGGACCACGATGGGTCTGCGCTGGGTGCCCACTCCCGGGTCCACCACCACGCAATGCACGGTCCCTTTGGGAAACCAGCGGCTGGCATGGGCCAGGACGAAGGCCCCGTACCGGACGCCTCCAGGCGGCACCTCGTGAGTGATGTCCACGATGGTGATGGTGGGATCCACCGACAGGATCACCCCGCGTACAGCCCCCACGTAGTAATCACTGGTTCCAAAATCCGTCAGCAACGTCACGATACGATTCATGGCTCCTCCGGACACCCCTCCCTGGACTTCGGGCCCCCAGATACCTGCCACCGTCGAAAATCAGTATTGTCCCAAATCCCTGTTCGAGCAACCATTGAAATCAGAAAAAATGTCCCGCCCACCCAGACAACCAGGGCGGCACCCACCGACGCCTGCGGGCAAGAGAGGCGCAGCAGCCATCGGGCGCCCAGGGCAGGGGACGACTCATTCAGAAAGCCGGACTGCTCCACGTTTCACTGGCAGGAAAAACTGATGTCATAGGTGCCGGAGGCCCCATTGTAGCCGTCGACCACCACGAAAAAGATGTCGCCGTCGTGGTAGGAGAAGGTCACGGATTCGTCCCCGATCCCGGCACTGTGCGTCTGACAAAAGGCCCCGTCGCAACTGCCTCCGTTCCAAGGTAGCACGAACAGGTCTAAGTCTTGCCCTGATGTGGGTGTGAGCGTGATGGTGGCATTCGACCCGGTCGAGGGCATAAAGAGATAGGTGTATTCCGGGCCGTCCTCGTTCCCACCATAACAAGAATAGTCGGACAGGTTGTTGGTGGAACTGGCCAGCCCGGTCTGGTAGGAGTCGCTGTCGCCACAGTCCATTGCGAGATTCGCAGAACAGCCCGACCCACCCGAGCATTGGGTTTCGAGACGATAACTGCTCGACGCTGACATCGCATCGACTGCCAAATAGTAGAAGGCAGACCCCGTGGGATTCAGCGTGACCGTCTCGTCGCTGCTCCCAGCGTTGACACTGTCGGTGATGCACTGGGATGGATCACAGACCCCGGACGTGCCGTCCAGGGCAAAGAGATCCAGATCACCCGACAGATTCGACAAGGTGATCGTCGCCGAAACGTCGGTGGAGGTAAAAAACAGATAGAACTCGTCCGGGCCTGCCTCATCGAGGCCGCTGCAGGAGTAGCTGCTCACGTCATTCGTCCCATTTACCGTGGTCTCGTCGGCGTAGTTCCAACAAAGGATCAGGCTCTGGGCATCGCAGGCGCCCCCGGAACAACTCGGGTCGTTGCTGCACTCGCTGTCGTTGCAGTCGATGTCCCCGTCGCAGTCGTTGTCCTGACCGTCGCTGCAGGAAGACTCGCTGGTCCCACCCGGACACTGGCAGGTCCCAGCCTGGCAGGTCACGCCGTTGGCGCCGCAGACCTGCCCATCACAGTCACTGTCCGCGCAGTCTGCCTGCCCGTCGCCGTCGTTGTCCATGCCGTCGAGGCAGTTGCTCTCATGGCATGCGGCATTGGACGCACAGTCACTGTCCGCGCAGTCGATATCCCCGTCGCAGTCGTTGTCCTGGCCGTCGCTGCATGAGGACTCGCTGGTCCCGCCGGGGCATTGGCAACTTCCACCCTGGCAGGCCAGCCCGTTTCCACCGCAGGCCTGGCCCTCACAGTCGTTGTCGGCACAATCTGCCTGCCCATCGCCGTCGTTATCCATGCCGTCGAGGCAATTCCCCTCACGACAGGCCGGGTTCATTGCACAGTCGCTGTCGTCACAGTCGGTGGTCCCGTCGCAGTCGTTGTCGGCAAAGTCGGTGCAAGCCACCTCTGTCTGCCCCCCGGCGCATTGACAGACTCCGCTGAGGCAGACAAGCCCGTTGGCCCCGCAACTCTGGCCGGCACAATCCGGGTCGGCACAATCGGTGGTGCCGTCGCTGTCGTCGT
>CAZIJS010000016.1:19720-31467 GCA_964539505.1 uncultured Myxococcales bacterium | reverse complement strand
CCTGGCCGTTTTCGCAGTTCGTTTCCGCGTTCACGCAGGCGGGATTGGCGCTGCAGTCGCTGTCCGCACAATCCTGGTTCCCGTCGCAGTCGTTGTCCATCCCGTCTGTGCAGGCCGTCTCGGTGGATCCGCCGGGACAGGCGCATTGATTTCCCTGGCAGACCAGACCGTTTCCACCGCAGGCCTGGTCCGCACAGTCGCTGTCCGCGCAGTCGGTCTGTCCGTCTCCGTCGTTGTCCATGCCGTCTCCGCAGCGCACCTCCGCCCCGGCACACTCCGTGGTAGAGGCGCAATCCTGGTCTGCGCAATCCACATTCCCGTCGCAGTCGTCGTCTTCCCCGTTGGCACAGTCGGTCTCCACGTCGCCCCCCGGGCAAAGGCACGTTCCGCCCTGGCAGACCAGACCGTTTCCACCGCAGGCCTGGTCCGCACAGTCGCTGTCTGCGCAGTCGGTCTGGCCGTCCCCGTCGTCGTCTTCCCCGTTGAGACAAGACGTCTCTCCACCGCCCTTGCAGCTCGGCTCGCTCTTGCAGTCCGGGTCCAGGCAATCGGCGTTGCCGTCGCAGTCGTCGTCGACCCCGTTGGTGCAATCGGTCTCCACGTCGCCCCCGGGACAACGGCATTCATGCGAAGCACAGACCCGACCGCCCACGCCGCATTCCAACCCGTCGCAATCGTCGTCAGAGCAGTCGACCAGGCCGTCTCCGTCGTTGTCGTAGGCGTCGTTGCAGACCTGTTCGCGATCCGTCTCCTGTCGGCAATCCGATGAGCAGCCGTCGCCCGAAACCTTGTTGCCGTCGTCGCACTCTTCTCCCAGGTTCGTTTCCAGGATCCCGTTTCCGCAGGGATCCGAGCCGCCCGAACTCGATCCCTTGGCACATCCCGAAGACCAGATGCCCCCCAGTACCACGAGCCAGGGCCCCAGGAGTCCCACCAAACGTGTTTTTCCAACCATGACAGACCTCACACATGCATTCAATCGATCGATCCAGACGGTCCAGACCTCCCGCACGTCCTCCCGCAAGCGGCCCGATCGCCTCGTCTCCTGAAATATCTCACATACAATGATACCACAGGATTTCCTGATCGGTTGACCGATCCTCTCTCCTGGAGCATAAAACCAAAAAGCATGCCGACCTCAGGTCCCAAACACCGTGAAAGAAGAACCATGACCAACGATCACCTCCACTCCACCCCCATGAACGACTCCCTCCTGGAAGGGCTCAACGAGCAGCAGCGCATCGCCGTGACGCAAATGGACGGTCCGATTCTGGTGCTGGCTGGAGCCGGCTCGGGCAAGACCCGGGTGATCACCCACCGCATCGCCTATCTCATCGCCCAGGGCATAGCCCCCCGGCGAATCCTGGCCGTCACGTTCACCAACAAGGCCGCAGCCGAGATGCGCGAGCGGGTCCAGCACCTGGTGGGCCCTGCCAGTCGCGATGTCTGGGTCTCTACGTTCCATGCAGCCTGTGCCAGGATCTTGCGGCGCAGCGCCGACCGGGTCGGGCTCACCGAAAGCTTTAGCATCTATGACGCCGACGACCAGAAGCGGCTCATGAAGCACATTTTTGCTGATATCGATGGCGCGGGATCCTTTGGTTTGAGTCCGGCCAAGGTCTTGGCCTCCATTGCGTCGCACAAGCATCGGGCCGAGTCCCTGGATGTCTTGGACCCGGAAAGCCCCTATGAAGCCTTTTTGAGGAACCTTTGGGCGGCTTACGAAAAAGCGCTGCGCCGTGCCAACGCCGTGGACTTCGGAGACCTGCTCAATCTGGCCCTGAAAATCATCCGCAAGGATGCAGAGCAACAAACAGGCTGGGCCACCAGATGGACCCACGTCCTGGTGGACGAATTCCAGGACACCAATCGAGTCCAGTACCTTCTGGCCAAGGCCCTGTCGGGCCACAGCGGCAACCTCTGCGTGGTGGGAGACGACGACCAGTCCATCTACTCCTGGCGCGGCGCCGACTTGAACAACATCCTGGACTTCGAAGACGACCACCCCGGAGCCCTGGTGGTGAAACTGGAACAAAACTACCGTTCCACCGCCACGATCCTGCAAGCCGCATCCTCTGTGATCCGAAACAACCAGGCGCGCAAGGACAAGACCCTCTGGACCGCCGGAGACCAAGGCGAGCCCATCGAATACTACGTGGCCGGCGACGAACGGGACGAAGCCCGCTACGTGGCAAGGATCGCAGACCAGCACAGAAAAGAAAACCGTCTCTCCGACATGGCGGTCTTCTACCGGGTCCATGCCCAATCCCGCGTCCTAGAAGAAGCCCTGCGCGCATTGGACATCCCCTACCGAATCGTGGGCGGGATCCGATTCTACGACCGGGCCGAAATCAAGGACATGGTGGCCTACCTGCGGCTCATTCGCAACCCGGCCAGTGACCTGGACCTGCTTCGCATCGTCAATGTTCCCAGAAGAGGCATCGGGGCCACCACGATGAAAAAGGTGCGAAAACTCGCGGTCCACGAAAACCTCAACCTCCTCGACGGCCTGCGCAGGGCGACCACCGACAAGCTCCTGCTCCCCTTGCGGACGAGAAACAAACTGAGTGCGTTCGTGACACTCATCGACGAACTGCGCCAATCGGCGCAGGAGATGACACCATCGGACCTGGCCGAAACCCTGCTCGCACGCACGGGCTACGTGGCGGACCTGGCCGCCCAAGGTACCGAAGAGGCCCAAGCACGGATCGACAACCTGGCCGAGCTGGTCAACAGCATCTCGGACTACGAATCCGAAGATCCAGAGCCCACCCTGGAAGGGTTCCTCGAAAAGGTCGCCTTGAGTTCTGCAGAGGACAAGGCCGGGCCGGGCACCCAGAGTCTGACCTTGATGACCGTGCATGCAGCCAAGGGCCTCGAGTTTCCCACCGTGGTGGTCACGGGCCTCGAAGAAGGGGTGATGCCACATTTCCGGTCCCTCCTGGACGGAGACGTCGAGGAGGAACGCCGGCTTGTGTACGTGGCCATGACCAGGGCCAGAAAGCGACTCTATCTCACCAGGGCCAGGGTCCGGTCCTTGGCAGGCCAAACCAAAATGAACGAACCCGCTCGTTTCGTGGAAGAAATTCCCGCCCATCTCCTTTCCGCCGTGGCGGGCGGCGGCAGAGGTTCGTATCTGGTCTCTTCAGAAGACGAGGCCCCCTCCTGGACGAGAGGACGAACACAGGGTGCCAAGGGCGACTCCACAGGCAATTTGATCGGCAGGAAAAGAGCCTCCCCAGCCCGAAGGGCCGGAAAAGCCAAGGCTGCGGTGGGAGGCGCCAAGCCCATCTTGAGGAGGGCGAGCATTCCCGAGGGAGACGATGCATCCCAGGCGAGACACTGGCGCACCGGCATGCCGGTGCAGCATCCGAAATTCGGCGTGGGGGTAGTCACGGCCTGCAAGGGCAGCCCTCCCAACGAACAGGTTAGTGTCTTTTTCTCGAAACACGGCACCAAGACCATCCTCGCCAATTACTTGACGCCTTTGTAGGACCTCTGATCGGTGTCACCGACCGGACCGTTTCCGACCCGTTCTTCTCTTTCATCCCTCATCTTGGTCCCTCATCGAACATCCCATGTCCCCCGGAGCCGACACCTCCCGCCGGCGAACCTGCAAGAGTTTTTGCCCCCGGATTCCTGCGTGGTATCGTAGTCCAGCAAAACCAGGGCCGCATAGCTGTGGCGGTCGGGCGATCCCGCAGCAGGGGTCTTGCACATCCGCCACCCCATCGAGGACACGAGACTGTGGACATGGAACCGATCCAAGACGAGCAGCAGACAAGCCTCGCAGACGCGCTGGACGCCTTCAGAAGACACCTGAGCCACGAAAAGCGAAGGTCTGTCCATACGGTGCGGGCCTATCTCACCGATTTGGGAGAATTCACCAGCTTTCTGCGCAAACGCCTGGGCCGAGAACCTTCGGTGCGTGACCTTGACTTGCTCGCAGTGCGTTCTTATGTTGCCAGCCTGTTCGGATCAAACGAGCATTCGACCCTGGCCAGAAAGCTATCGGCCTTACGGACGTTCGGCCGATTCCTCCTGCGCAAGGGCCTTGCCGAAACAAACCCTGCGAGTCTGGTGCCTACGCCCAAGAGACGCAAGCTGCTGCCCAGGGTCCTCCCGGCGGAACAGACGAACCGCCTCGTGGAGACACCGAACGGAAACAAGCCTCTCGGCCTTCGGGATCGGGCCCTGCTCGAGGTCCTCTACGGGGCCGGAGTGAGACGGAGTGAGGCCGTGGCGTTGGACATGGCGGATCTCGACCGGACGACTCTGGGCATGGTGCTTCGGATTCGTCGGGGCAAAGGGGCCAAGGAGCGGCTCGCCCTGCTTGGCGCCCCAGGCACAGAGGCTGTGGAAACATACATCACGAAAGGAAGGCCGTCACTCGTGGATGCCCAGGGGAACCAAGATCCCCAGGCGCTGTTCCTCAACGCCAGGGGTGGCCGACTGACCGGCAGGAGCGTGGCACGTGTCCTCGACAGGTATCGAGCAGAGGTCGGTTTGCCTGGGAATGCGAGTCCGCACACGCTGCGCCACAGTTTTGCCACCCACATGCTCGACTCGGGAGCGGACCTGCGATCCATCCAGGAACTGCTCGGGCATGCGAGCCTTTCGACGACCCAGCGATACACGCACGTGAGCATGGCGCACATGATGCAGGCATATGACCAGGCGCATCCCAGGGCGCGAATGACTGGAAACGATGCAAGGTCGTTGCCAGAGCCTAACCGCAGCATCGTTGCGCCACAACGAGACGAAACGAGCCTGGAGCAGCCGGAAGATGCCTCCGGTCTCTCCGACCCAGGAAAGGACGAATCATGACCATCAGCGAACGCGACAAGACCCGTTCGACCACCGTGGTGGCGGTCCGTAAGAACGGTCGCACCGTTCTGGCGGGAGACGGCCAGGTGTCGCTCGGACCCACGATCATCAAAGCCCAGGCCAGGAAGGTCCGAAGACTTCTGGATGGTAAAATTGCGGTTGGTTTCGCCGGATCGGCGGCAGATGGGCTGGCGCTCTTCGAACGACTGGAGGGAAAACTCCGCGAATATGGCGGTAACGTGACCAGGGCAGCCGTGGAACTGGCCAAAGACTGGCGCACCGACAAAATGCTGCGGCGACTGGAAGCCGTGATCCTCGTCGCAGACAAGGAAAATCTCTTTCTCATCTCCGGCACGGGAGACGTCCTGGAACCAGAGGACGGCATCGCTTCCATCGGGTCGGGTGGACCCTATGCCCTGGCGGCAGCCAGGGCCCTGTCGAGACACACCGACATGGACGCCAGACAAATCGCGACCGAGGCGCTGCGGCTGGCATCCGAGATTTGCATCTACACCAACGACTCCATCACAGTGGAGGAGGTGGGCGGGGCGGACTGAGCCACTGGGCCAGGCGACGCCACCACGAGACGAGGGAAACATCATGACGACCAACATCGTGATCCGAGACGAAGCCCTGACCCCAAGGGCCATTGTGGAAGAATTGGACCGCTACATCATCGGACAAAAAAAAGCCAAGCGAGCCGTGGCCGTGGCACTCAGAAACCGCTGGCGCCGCAAAAACGTACCGGAACACCTGCGCGACGAGATCGCCCCAAAGAACATCATCATGATTGGGCCCACGGGGGTGGGAAAGACCGAAATCGCCCGACGCCTGGCGAAATTGGCGAATGCTCCGTTCCTCAAAGTAGAGGCATCGAAGTACACCGAAGTGGGGTACGTGGGCCGGGACGTGGAATCCATGATTCGGGACCTGACCGAGCTGGCCGTGGCCCAGGTCAAGCAACGAGAGCAAAACCTGGTCCTTCCCCAGGCCAGAGAAGCGGCCGAAGAGAGGCTCCTCGACCTGCTCTTGCCCCCGGCCAGGCACCGGCCCTACACCGATCGTCCCGACAATGAATCGAGTTCCCAGGAAGCCACCAGGGAAAAGCTGCGCAAACTCCTGCAGGCGGGCAAACTCGACGAACGCAAGGTGGAGGTGGAGACAGCGGACAACCAAAATCCCATCATCGAAATCTTCTCGGGCGCCGGCGTCGAGGAAATGGGCCTGAACATGCAAAACCTGTTCGGCCAAATGGGCAAACGCAAACAGCGCAAGGTCACGGTCCCAGAGGCCATGGAGATCCTCACCGCCGAAGAGGCCCAAAAACTCGTGGACATGGACAAGGTCGTGCAGATGGCCCTCAAGCTCGTGCAAGACTCCGGGATCGTCTTTCTCGACGAACTCGACAAAATCTCCGGAAGGGAAGGAGGCCACGGCCCCGACGTGTCACGAGAGGGGGTGCAACGCGACCTCCTCCCCATCATCGAAGGATCCACGGTCACCACCAAGTACGGCCCAGTCCGCACCGATCACATCCTGTTCATCGCAGCCGGCGCCTTCCACGTGGCCAAACCGGCGGACCTCATCCCCGAACTCCAGGGCCGGTTCCCCATCAGGGTGGAACTCGACTCGTTGGGGGCCGGCGAATTCGTCCGCATCCTCACCGAACCCGACAACGCTCTCATCAAGCAATACGAGGCCATGATGGCCACTGAGGGGATCACCCTGGAATTCGACGAGGAGTCGGTGTCTGCGATTGCATCCATCGCGGGCCAGGTCAACGAACGCCACGAAAACATCGGGGCCAGGAGGCTGCAGACCGTCCTGGAGAAGCTCCTGGAAGACCTGTCTTTCGAGGCACCGGACATGGGTCCGCAAACCGTGCGCATCACCGAAAACTACGTCCAGGAAAAACTCTCCGACGTATTGGACGACCACGACTTGAGCCAGTATATTCTCTAAAGGTGCACACAACCCCCAGGAGAGTGATCCCATGACCCACCAACGGCTCAAGCGTCTCTTCACGATGCTCGCCGCCCTCGTGATGACTGTGTCAGTCGCCACGAGCGCTTCTTGCATCGTTGTCCACGGCAGACGGCACGGCCGCCGAAGGCGACATATCCGGCGGGGCCGCCGCAGACACCACCACCGTAGACGGGGGCATCATTCCATCAACAGGGGGCGGCACCAAAGCCGGAGTCTGGCGCGGGTCAGGTCACGCAGATCGGGACGCTTCGTGGAATACGGCAAGGCCACCTGGTATGGAGGTCGATTCCACGGACGAAAAACCGCGTCGGGAGAACGCTTCGATCAGAACGCCATGACCGCCGCACACAAGACCCTGCCCTTCGGGACGCTGGTGCGCGTCACCAGGCTCGATGCAAAACGCTCCGTCACGGTCCGAATCAACGATCGCGGCCCTTACGGGAAAGGCCGCATCATTGACCTGAGCAGGGCTGCGGCATCCAAGTTGGGTTCACTGAAACGGGGAGTAGTCCGCGTCCGACTCACGGTGATTCGATGGGGAAACGGTCGCTACAAGCGATCCCACAGGAAGCTGCGCTCCAGGTCCAGCAAACGCAGCGTCTCCATCGAACGGTCCAAGGCTGTCGATCCCTATGGGCCTGCGATGATTCTCAGCCGCAACCGAACCAGGCCCGCCATCCTCCAAGGCGGTTTCGGCAGAACAAGTCGACGCCCCTGACACCGGACCGAGGCGAAGACACTGTCTGTGGTGTGCTCATCGTCTCCACCACAAATCACGATTCCCGATCCAGATCATCGAAGGAATCAGGGAACCGGCCCTTTTCGTAGAAATGGGCCAGGAGCCTGTCTTTGTCTCGAAAACGGGCCACGAGCCAGTCGGCCAAAGCCTGGTCGTCTGTGGGAAGATCCTCGACGGGAAACCGCCGGACGTGGATATGCGCCCGGCGGACGAAACCTTCGACATACTGGGCCAGCGTAGGCAGTCCCTCTTCGTAGCCAATGGTAAAATCATAGACCGCCTTGACGTGGCCGGCCGTGCCCTTCACACAGGCCACAAACCCCTTGGTCCGGGGCCACAAGAGATGGTCGAGGGGCTCTTGGCCGATGGATCGTGCATACTGCCTGGCTCGTTTCAACTTCTCCGGCTTGACCCTCGTGCCTTCGGGAAAAATCATGAGCCAGACCGGCACGTCATGGTCGCGCAGATGGGCAAAGGTCTTTTTCATGGCAGCCTCGTCCGAGGACCAGTTCCGTTCCAGAAAGACGCAGTCCAGAAATGCCAGGCCCCAACCCACGCCGGGAACGTATTTGATCACCTTCTTGAGGACCCATTTCATGTCCCCCAACCTGCCATGCTCCTTGGCCGGAAACATGAGAAAAGTGATGTCAGGCATCTGTTGGTGGTTGGACATGCAAAGGGCGTTCTCCTGGTAGGGCAGTGAATCTCCCGTCATCACAGGACGCGTGCCCCAAATCACCTGTGCTGCCCAAACACAGATGGACCAGTACATGTCTGCAGCCTGACGATTGAACCGACGAAACGCCCGCCGGGAGAACGGGACGATCACCAAGCTGAGGATCTGGAGTCCGTTTAGGGCAATCAAGAAAAAAAACAAAAAGAGTCCGATGGTGATCCCAACGAACCCACCTACCAAGCGTTGCCAGACACTGTCGGGACTCGGCAAAGGCCGCAAGGGATCGACCCGTCGTTGTGCCCGTCTCTTCCCGTCTCGCGTATTCCTGTCTACCGCACTGGCCTGCTCACTCATCCGCACCTCCGAAAAACTTCCTGCCCGCATATACCAACTGCCCCCTGGTTGCAAGGATCGACGTGTTTTCAACGAAACGTACAATGAAGCATCAAGACGCACATGACGTCTGCGTTCAAAAGATCTCTTGGTCACCAAGCACACTCGATCATATAACATGCATAGTGCAAACAATCACCATACGCGACGAGACTGCTGTGTCGAATCACTATCGCATATGCTCACATCCGAAAGGGGCCATCTGTTTTTTTCGGCTGGGGCAACCAAGGAGCCTATCATGACGTATTCTTCGAGACATTTCCTCTCCCGAGGCACCGGACCATTACTCCAGGCGCTCAGTGGCATCGTTGTCGTTGCGTTCCTGGCCTGCGTTCCAGGGAAGGCCATGGCCTCGGGCCGGACGACAGGCGCCGCCCTCCCTGCATGGAAGACGGCCCTCAACCGGCTTCGCGCCCAGACAGGTCCTGTCACCCTGGTGATGGACACCAAATGGAAAAGACCCATCTGGATAGGGAACATGCGCCTACCCGCCCAGGGCACCGGCCCGGCACAACGCGCAAGCCACTTTCTGCGGACCTACGGCTCCATCCTGGGCTTGGATCCAACTCTCCTCGGACAGTCGCGGGTCTTGAACTGGTCCGAAGGCCAGGTGGTCCGGTTTTCACTCACCCACCAGGGCCTACCTCTTTGGGGACTGTCCCTGGTGGTGCGTGTCCAGGGTCGAAACATCATGGCCGCAGGCGGACGACTGCCGAACATCCTGAACTTTGATCCGCCTCGCCCGGTCCGAAGCGCCGCTCGGGTCGCAAGGGAGATTCGCCTCGCCACCGGCCATCCGGCTCGGGTTCTCGGCCTGGGATACGTACCCATGGCAGGCCAGGGCGTGCTGGCATGGCGCCTGGAGCAACGTTTTACCGGCAGACCAGGAATCCTCCTGCTCACGGTGGAAGATGCCACGGGCAGGATCCTCTTTGCCAGGAGCGGACTGCTCCATGCCGAAGGCTACGTCTACGACCCCAACCCGGTGGTTGCTGGACAATACGAGGAAGTCACGCTGGAAAACATGACCAGCACCAGCGTCCTGGAAGGCACCTATGCCGCTGCCTATCAGTGTGGTCCCAACAGTTCCGACTACGGCTGTCCCAACTGGGCCCACGGGGCAACGGCCGACAGCGACGGCAATTTTCTCTATGAGCCCGTCGAAGGCTCCATGTCCGACAACTTTGCCGAAGTGCAGGGCTACTACCATGCCGACAAGTTCAATCGCTGGCTCGAAGATCGTTTCGGATTCCAGTGGAGTTGCGCTGGAAGCCGCACCATGAAGGTCTTCGTCAACTGGAACGGCGACAATGCATTCTACGCCGACTCGGACGGAGATCCCCAGGGATGCGGCGACATCACCTTTGGAGAAGGCAGCGTGGACTATGTCTATGACGCGGATGTACTCTACCACGAGTTTACCCACGGCATGGTGGAACACACCTGCAACCTGGGCTGCCCCGACATGGGGGTTTGCATCGACGGCCAGGGCATCAACGTGGTGCCTTACAGCCTCAACGAAGGCACCGCCGACTATTTTTCCATGGCCTACACAAACGACCCGAATCTCGGTGAATATGCCGGCCAGAACGCCCAGGGTGAGCCCTACATCCGCACCGCCTTGAACGACCAGCAGTGCCCCTGGGACCAGACCGGGGAAAGTCATTATGACGGACAAATCTGGATGGGCGGTCTGTGGGAAATCCGGACGGCACTCGGATCGGAACTTGGCGACGATCTCGCCTACGGGGCCGTGATCTCCCTGCCCACCGACGCCGACTACGACATGGCGGCCCAGATCCTCATGCAGACGGCCCAGGAAATGCTCTCTGCCGGACGGCTCACACAACAACAAGTCGCACAGGTCCAAGGCATCATCGGGCCACAGGGGCGGGGAATGGTGGGATGCCACCGCATCGTTCCGTTGGACCACCGGCCAGCAGACAAACAAGACATTTACGCATTCGGAATCATTCCCACCTACGATGGATATATCGATGAAATTCCGGTGGGCCTGCAGTGGAGCATGGATGTGCCGGCGGATGGCAGACGCCTGCATTTCGGACTCTCCGACTACATGGGGACGTCCTGGCGGGTCTTTGTCTCGGCGGGACGTCCCGTGGGCGTCGACTTCGGAAGGAACGCCATCGTGTACAATGGGGACTACGAATTCGACGGGAGTCCTACCGACCTGTATATCGACTCCTCCTCGAATCCCCCACTCCAACAAAATACCACCTACTATTTCCTCATCGCCTACAGCGACGCTCCCTACGGATCCATGTGGCAACTCTGGGGCGACGTGACCACCGGCCCGAAGCCGTTTCCCGAACCTGTGATCGATGCGGGACCCGTGACAGATGCCTCCCATCGAGACAGTCGAATCCATGACGCGGAGGTGAGGGATTCGCGGCCATCCACATCAGACGGCTCAGCGGAGATGGATGCATCGACGACCACGATTCCCGAGAGCCTCACCCCGAGGCAGGGCTGCGGCTGCTCCACCCAGACCCGAAGCAACGGCCCTCTTGCTCTTGTCACTGCGTTCCTGCTCCTGTTCGTCCTGGCCCGAGGAAAGAGACCATGGAAACACTAGGCGCGATCTTTCTCCACAGCCCCCTGTTCGACCGGGTTTCAGACCCTGCTCGCGGAGGTCTGAAAAATGCCAAGGCCGTGGTGACGCTCTGCAGTGAGCTCGGTATCCTTCCTCTGGAAGAACTCCGAACAGTGCCCCAGGCGTCTCGAAAGGAACTGGAACTGTTCCATACGGAACGGTATGTCCAATCCGTCCTGAATGGCCCGCCAAACCATGGCACCGATCTGGTGACGCTGGCACAGACCCTGGCAGGCGGCAGCTTGATGGGAGCGACACTCCTGGCGGAAAACAAGGCCAATCTCGTTTTCTTCCCTGCAGGCGGCGACACCCATGCCAGACCCGATGCACCATCCAGGATGGACTTGTTCAACGACGCGGCCCTGGCCGTCTCCTTACTCGCATCCTTGGGTATGCGCGTGGCCTTCATCAACTTTTCCGCGCGGCACGCCGAATCGGTCCAGGCTGCCTTCTACGAACGGCCGGATATCTTGACCGTCTCCCTGCACGAAGCCAGCAAGGATAACATTCCC
>CAZIJS010000016.1:0-19710 GCA_964539505.1 uncultured Myxococcales bacterium | reverse complement strand
CGGATTCGTCGGTGAAGACGGCATGGGTGACGGGAAGGGCTCTGCACTCAACGTCCCGCTCAGCGAAGGAATCTTCGATGAAGCCGTCCTGGAAATACTCAGCGACATCGTCATCCCCTTTGTGCGACGCAAGCAGCCCGATGCGCTGGTCGCTGTACTTTCCCCCGACATCCTGGCCTCGGACCAAACCACATCATCGGCCTTGACAAACAACATCCTCGTAGATGCGGTCCGATCGCTGACCTTGCTGCACAGGCCGTTGCTGGTACTGGGTGGCGACGGACACAACGAGGAGTCGGCCGTGCGCACATGGGCGCTGACCTGGGCAGCCCTCACCAAACGAATCTCCCTGGCGAATGCCAACAGCGGTTCTCACATCATGGAACATCCTGCTTTCGTGCCGCCACAAAGACGCCTGGAAGTCGGCAAGGAAATGAAATCCATCCTGGACGTCCTGCGCAAACGCCTCTATGGAACCAGGCTTCCCACGAGAAAAGACCTCAAGGCCATCGAAGAACTCGACCAGGAATAGCCAGGCAGGCTCCAACGCAGTCTCTTTCCCGGCCGGCGCACCCGAGTCTTCGTTTTTCCCTTTCCTGCCCGATTCAGTTTGCTAAAACTCCCCGATTGACGAGCAACGATCCGGAGGAAACAGGCATGGATGCCAGTCGTTCCAACCGCAGGGGCCCAGGAGACAGGGACCTACACAACGAGGGGTCGCACAACGAGGAGTCGCACGATGTGCAAGAAGCCGCATCTGAAACCATGCACAAAGCTGATGCGCATAACGGCAGCCGGGGCAATATTTCCGAATACACCCTGGGTGAGGAAATCGCCAATGCCACCACACACGGTCTCGGCTTTCTGGGGGCCGTGGTGGGAACCGTCATCTTGCTGGTTTCGGCGGGCAGGCAGGCAGATCCCTGGAAGATCGTCTCCTTTGCCATCTACGGCACCACGCTCATGTTCCTCTACATCTCATCCACCCTCTACCACGCGTTTCCTTCGGGACGGGCGAAGAATGTCTTCCGTCGGCTGGACTATGCAGCCATCTATGCGCTCATTGCAGGGACCTACACACCCTACACGCTCATTCCCCTGAGGGGCGCTTGGGGCTGGGTCATGTTCGGACTCATCTGGGGAACAGCCATCGCGGGAATCTCGCTCAAAATGGTCTTTTTCCACAAACACAAGGCCCTGGCAGTCGCCATGTACGTGGTCATGGGCTGGCTCGTGGTCATCGCCGTCAAGCCCATTGTCTCTGCGGTCCCCTTTCGAGGTCTGTGCTGGCTCACTGCGGGAGGGCTCTTCTACACCACCGGCGTGGCGATTTTTGCCAGAGACGACATCTCCTACAACCACGCCATCTGGCATCTGTTCGTCCTGGCCGGCAGCCTGACCCATTTCTTTGGAATCTATTTCTATCTCGCATAACAACCGGTATGGCCGCTTCTCAGTTCGGGTCGAAGCAGACCCCGCTCACACCACCCAGATCGCCACAGATGTAGCTTTCACCAGTGCGGCAGTCGCCGTTCGTCTGACAGCCGTCCAGACACCATCCCAGGTCGTAACCACGGCCAGAATCGCTGCACTTGGCATCCCCGGGGCAAAATCCCTTCGATAGGGCACAACGTGCCGTGCAGTAGCCGTTGTTGGGCACACCACTTTGTGAATCCTCCACAAAGCAAACCCTGCCCTTGCAGTCCGCACCACTGGTGCAGGGCTCGCCGATATCGCCACCAGATACAGATTCACCACAATAGCCTGTCCATTCGTTGCAATTTCCACCAGCGCAATCACTGTCCGAATCGCAATCCGGATAGCAGTATCCACCAAAACAGGAATAGGCCGGCCGGCAATCAGACGTGGCATGGCAAGTGGCCAAGCAAATGCCATTGTCGTTCTGGTCCGCGCGGCATCCGGTTCCATCGGGACAGGCGGCAGGAAATGCGCTGGTGCAGGGCATTGAGCAATACCCATGTGGAAGGCCGCTGTCTTGTTCCCTGAGGCAAAAGCCCGGAATGCAGTCCGTGTTCGATGTGCAGGCCGAACCAACCACGCCATCGTGGACACAATTCGATTCGTCGAATGTGCAATCGTTCTGGCAATCCAACATCCCGCCGGCATACCCCAGCGAGCGACAGGTCTGGCTATCGAGATCGCTGCCATCGCATTCTTCCGTTCCCTCTCGAACGCCGTTGCCGCAGGTAGAGCATCCGGAAACGTCGAACGAACAATCGGCTGAACAATGCAGGTCCCCCAAGGCAAACCCCTGGTCCGCACAACTCGATCCGTTCAGGTTCCTGCCGTCACAATCTTCGCCTGGATCCACAGTACCGTTTCCGCAGTTGGTGCATGCGTCTGTGTTCAGACTGCAGTCGCTGTTGCAGCTCAGATCCCCGCCCGCGAACCCTTCGCCGGAACAACTGTGTCCCGCCAGGTTGGTCCCGTCGCAGTCTTCAGGACCCTCCACCGTCCCGTTTCCGCAAGTATAGCAGGAGGAAAGGTCGAATGAACAGTCGTCTGAGCATGACAGGCTTCCAGATTCAAAACCGAAACTGGAACAACTCGCCCCGTTCCAATCCGATCCATCACATTCTTCCGAAGCTTCTACAAGCCCGTTTCCACAGGTCGAACAGGCGGTGGTGTCGAAGGTGCAATCACTCTTGCAGGCAAGGGTCCCGCCGTCGAAGCCTTCATCCTGGCATCTTCTGCCATTCAGGTCTGTTCCATCGCAGTCTTCCGTCCCCTCCACCAATCCATTGCCGCAGACTGGATTGGCTGAATGGCAGCCGCTGCGATCAAACGTGCAGTTGTCACGACAGGACAGATCGCCCGTCTCGTAGCCAAGGGACATGCAATCCTGCCCTCCCAAGTTGGAGCCGTCGCAGTCTTCCCCTGTCTGAACCTGTCCGTCTCCACAATGCGTGCAGCCACTGTCGTCCCAATGACAATCCCTGGTGCATGCCAACGCGCCCCCAACGAATCCCAGGCCCCGACAGGTTTCTCCGTTCAGATCCGTGCCATCGCAGTCCTCGCCCTGTTCCACCAGGTGGTTTCCGCAAAACGCATTCGAGGTCCGACAACCGCTCTTGTCCAGGGCGCAGGTGTCTCGACAGGCCAGGGTTCCCGCTTCATAGCCCAGGTCCTCACAGGAGCGCCCTCCAAAGTCGGCTCCGTCACAGTCCTCGTCGCCTTCCTTGACGCCGTTGCCACAGATGCCCCCAGAGGCTCCCACCTGCGCCACTGGGTCGAATCGACAGCCCTGCCATCCCCATGAAACGCCCACAGCCAACAAAACACCCAAGAAACCCAAGCCGCGACCGCCCATGATGTTCCTCCGCACCAAGCCACCAGGACCCATCGTCCCGCAATCCTCGTTTGACCACTGACATTGTACAAAACTTTCGGTGGAAAAAACATCATCGCAAACAAGGAGACAAGGAAGGCTACTCTCCCATGGGCCCAATATAGCTTGTGGCAATGACCACGTTGTCTACGTAGACAAAGATGTCGTGATCCGGCACGCCGGCACCACCGTGGTAGAAATCCATCCAGACCTGCTCGATCTTGAGACTGTCGACCGTGCGAAAACGCCAGTCCGTGGCCTCGTAGGCCAACCTCCCATCGATCCAGGCCCGAATGATCCCGTCCTTCTGCCCTGGGGTGTTCAGCTTGACGTATTGCTCCACACTGTACCAACGATTCCGTTCGAGCACCCCGCGACATCCGTTGATCCAGTAGGCCAGGTCCCCGTACTGCCCTTCCATGTCCGCGTGATACACGTAGTTTCCGATGACGATGTCTCCCCCAAAGGGGTTTCCCATGGGCACTTGCGGCCGAAACGTGCCCCTGGCCGACCAGCCGTTCGTCCCATCGGATGGTCTTCCTCCCCATCCCGCGACACCGTAGGTGCCGGAGATTCCGGGCAGCTTTCCGGTATCAGAAGGTTCCCAGTCGTCTGCAAACCGCAAATAGTACCGAAAGTAGATCTCCTCTGGTTCCGCTCCCAACTCATCGGCGAACTTGAAGGCGAAACTCGCACCGTAGTGGTCCCCTGCCGCGATGCGGATTCTGAGGGCGCTGCCCGACAAGGGCTCGAAAAGCCTGTCAGAATCCTCGGACACGACATCCATGTTCTCCGAATGCCCAGAGGTTCCCGATGTCCAGTCCTGGGCCCAATCCGCGGATTCAAAGTCGGAAAAGAGGATCACATTCGGGTCGGAAGCAATCCCGTCGTCTCCCAGGTATCCTCCTGCGAGCCCGGCCTCCGGATCCGTGGGGGCCTGCTCCAGCCCCTGGGAGGACCGAAAAACGCCCACGTCCAGGGCAGAACCGCCGTAGTCTTCGAAGCAATAGAGCCGCAAGGTGGCCGTCTCGACCACTTCGTCTGCAGAAAATTCTGACAGGTCGAACCGGACGAGCAGGGGTCGGCCATCGGAAACGGTCAACTTGTCCTCGTCACCGAAGCACTGATACGTCGAGGAATCGAGAGAGCTGTCTGCCTCTGGTTCCAGGGTCGTCGTACCCTGGGATGTGACCACCACGAGCTGAGGCCTCTCAGCCTCGACGGGATGCTCCTTGCTGTAGAAATTGAAGGTACCCCCACCCCCCACCGACCGCAAATAGAACCCCTTGTTGGCATACCTCCCGGCCACCCAATCCTGGACGAGCTCCGTCACGTCCCATTCCTCGTACCCGGGTTGTCCGTCATCGGCCACGGAATGCACCGCAAAAGGAGCATCACCCTGTCCGTTGCCATTCGCATCATCCCAGTCGCCCATGCTGTTTTCCCAGGGCAAACGGGCGCCGCGATTGTAAAAATCCCTGGTGGCACCATCGTCCTGGTCCATGGTTCCTTCCGCCCATTGGCCACAGGCCGACGCCAAGGGCGGTTCCGTGTTGTTTTCGTTGGCGTTGGAATTCTCGTTGCTGTTGCCGTTCTGGTTGGCGTTGGAATTCACGTTGCTGTTGCCGTTCTGGTTTCCATTCGAATTCATGGACGAATCGTTGTTTCCTGCGTCCGCGGTGTTCCTCCCTGAATCGTCGCTGCATGCAGCATTCCCGGCGCTCCAAGCGACAGCCAGGCAGACCAGCAGTTTTCCACAGAGTCCCGAAAATCTCATCATGCCACCTCCCACCTTTCCGTCGAGCAGACTGCGGCAACTCACCGCAAACCTCCATGCCCAGGAATTGTATCAGGTGCGGGGCCCTGTCGAAAACAGGAACTTGCAGGTCACCAACTGGAAGGAGGAAACGCCCTAACCTTGAGAAACGAGCAATGTGTCAGGATGGAGAAAGAGAGCCCTGGTCTCCGATTGAGACCTGGCGGAAGCCAACACACAAACCCCATTGCTGCAGGGTTCGAGGCCCACCTGCACGAGAGAGCCATCCCGGACATGCTTCGGCAAGGCCGCCACTGCGCGGGGCATTTGCCCCTCCGGTCCGTCCTGGTCCGCTTCCTTCGAAGCCACGGCCACCGCCACCCAGAGTTCCAGGTTCCGCTCCCGGGCCAACAGGGAAAGCGAGTCCATCTCGTCTGAACTGAGATCCTGTGCACGCAACCCGTCCAGGATCACCGTGTCAGGAACAAAGCCGGCGTCCTGTGCGAGCATGTCCAGGTCCCGCCTCAAACGCTCCGCCTGTAGCCCGCCACGACCGTAGGTCCGAATGTGTCGTGCCTTCAGCATCCGTTTTCTGTCAGATTCCTCGTACACGGAAACACGACAGAGTTCTCCGAACAGCCCATCGTACCAACTCTGAACATGCTCGTTGTTCTGCCCGATCCCCACATGGAGCACCTTTCTGCCTTCCATGAGATCACCCACAGCCACCTGGACCAGCAGGGCCGTCTTCCCCAGGCCGGGCCTGGACGCCACCACTGCGAGGCCGCCCTTGCCCGGCAACGCCCCCCAGGCCTGCGCCATGAGTTTTCTGGGCTCCATGCTTCCACCCGCTTGAGCATCGTGCTCTTCTTGGTTCATGGGTCTCCTCCTACTTGCCGGCCGCAGCCGGACAACTCTCATCCAGATTCACTGTGTCCGATCCAGGCTGTCCGGGCTCACGTCTCTTCAGGGGCTCTGCACCCGCATCATTGGGCCGCAGCCACCCCGCGCACTCTTTCTTCGTATCGTTTCCTCAGGTCCTGTGCAACGGACTCGGGAACCTGGGCATAGCGGGCGAACTCCATGGTAAACTCAGCCTTACCCTGGGTCGAGGACCGCAGTTCCGTGGAGTATCCAAACATCTCCGAGAGGGGAACCTCGGCCTCCACCGTGGCGAAGCCATTGTCCTCACCCGACCCGATGATGATGCCCCTGCGCCCCATGAGAGTGCGCAGGATTGCGCCCTGAAACTCCGCCGGCCCCTCCACCACCACGCGCATGAGTGGTTCGAGAATCTTGGGTGCAGCCTTTGGATAAGCCTGGAGAAAGGCGCCCCGGGCAGCCGCCTGGAAAGCCAGGTCCGACGAATCCACAGAATGTGCCTTGCCGTCGGTGAGCCGGACACGCAGCCCTGTCACCGGAAACCCGATGACGAGGCCTTTGTCCATCATGGCGGCAAATCCCTTCTCCACCGCAGGAATGTACTCGGTGGGAACGGAGCCGCCGCGCACCTCGTTGACGAACTCGTAGTCCTCCTCCTCGGCCGGCTCGATAAATCCGATAATCCTGGCATACTGTCCCGAACCACCCGTCTGCTTTTTGTGCTGGTAGTCGAACGCCACACTCCTGGTCACAGCCTCGCGATAGGCCACCTGAGGGGCCCCCACCTCCACCTGCACGCCGTATTCTCTCCGCATTCTCTCGATGTAGACGTCCAGGTGCAATTCGCCCATCCCGGAAATCACCGTCTCACCACTCTCTGGATCCACCGAGGCCCGGAATGTGGGATCCTCCTTGGTGAAGCGGCCCAGGGCCTTAGCCAGCCCCATCTTCGAGGCCCTGTCCACCGGCTTGACCGAGAGCCGGATCACCGGTTCGGGCACGTGCATGTTGCTCATATGGGCTCTCAACGCACCGTCGGTGAACGTGTCTCCGCTGGCACAATCGATGCCGAAGAGCACCACGATGTCTCCAGCGGTCGCCTCGGTGATGTCCTCCATCTCGTCGGCGTGCATGCGTCCCAATCGACCCACGCGTAATTTTTGCCCGGTGCGCTGATTCACCAAGGTCGCGCCCTTCGATAGCTTGCCCTGGTAGACGCGCAGGTAGGTGAGCTGCCCGTAGCGGCCGTCTTCGAGCTTGAAGGCATAGGCCAACAGCCTCTCGTCACCCAGGGCATCCACGGTCATGGTCTCGTTTTTTTCCACGTCGTGGTATGTGTTGCCCACCTCATAGGGAGCGGGCAGATAGGACACCACCGCATCCAGGAGCGGTTGGACGCCCTTGTTCTTGTATGCTGTCCCCATGAGGACCGGTACGAGGTCCATGGACAGCACGCCCCTGCGGATCGCGGTCCGCAGAAGTTCGGGGCCCACTTCCCCTTCCAGAGCCGCCTCCATGAGTTCGTCACTGAACATGGAGGCCGCATCTACGAGCGTCTCTCTGGCCTGGGCTGCCTGACCCTTCAACTCGTCGGGAACGGCCTCGCGACGGATCTGCTCGCCGTTGGGTCCGTCGAAATAGAGCGCCTCCATGGTCACCAGGTCCACGACTCCCTTGAACTCGGCCTGCGCCCCAATCGGTATCTGCAACAAGACTGCGTTGAGGCCCAGCTTGCTGCGCAGCCGCTCGGCCACCTTCAAGGGGTCGGCGCCCATGCGGTCGCACTTGTTGACGAACGCAATGCGCGGCACCCCGTACCGCTCCATCTGGCGGTTGACCGTGAAGGTCTGACTCTGCACACCAGCCACGCCACAAAGCACGAGCACCGCGCCGTCGAGCACGCGCAGGGCACGCTCCACCTCCATGGTAAAATCGATGTGGCCGGGCGTGTCGATGATGTTTACGTGGTGTCCATCCCACTTACAATAGGTCGAGGCAGACTGGATGGTGATGCCTCGCTCCTTTTCCAGCTCCATGGAATCCATGGTGGCTCCCACACCGTCTTTTCCACGCACCTCGTGGATGGCATGGATCCGCCTGGTATAGAACAAAATCCGCTCGGAGAGCGTGGTCTTGCCCGCATCGATATGGGCACTGATGCCGATGTTCCTGATTTTCTCTATTCGAGACTGCATGGGTCTGTCTCCCAATTCTCGGGCTTTCGTTCGCCCCGTCTTGCGACGAACGTCTCTCAATCCACGACTTCAAACATAAAAAGTCACAAAATGGTTCTCATCTCTCTCTGCCTGCAAACGCGATCTTCCCGGCAAGATTCCGCCTGCACCCATCCCCTCGATCCCCGGCACAAAGCCCAAGGACCGATGTGCCCCTGCTCGAGAAAACAAAATTTTTCCGAATCCGGGGACCATCGAGGACAGCGCTCGGCCATATAGCAGACATGCCCCTGGGGTCAAGCCGAAAACCGTATCTCGGCTCTGATCGGAAAAACGCGGCGCTCGTTGTACAAAAACACGGCCATGAGTCTACGATTTCCAAACGGTAGGCAGGTTCCAGGAAAAAGATATCAGTGGTGATACGAAACCATCACGGCACCAAGAGCGTCGAGGGTCCCATCCTTTTCTGGACCTCGTCCCAGATTCCCACTCGCTCCAAAGGTCAGCTCTCCCCCGACCCCCCAGGCTCCCAGGTACCAAAGGAACTGGGTCCGCACCAACCTTCGCACGGGATCCACGCGAATCTCTCCAAACCACCTGCTGTTGTCCGTCCCCACCCCAAAAGACGGGAACAGGAGTCCAAGAATCGTGTCCGCCGGGTAAAAGGTCGCCAGGGCACACTGATCGATAAAATACACCTTGAGATGGAACGTCTTGGGCCCAATCCGGGACACGACTGACGGAGCAACACCTTTCTCCCCAAGCCAGGGCAGGGCGACTCCGCCTTCGATGGACCACCAGGTAAGATCCACGCCTATACGCAAAGTACCACTTCCGTTCACTTCGGTGGTACGCGTAGTGCCAACGTACTGATATGAACCATTGGCTTGATTTTGAGTATACGAATCCATGTGCAACTGATAGGCAGAAACCCCAATGGAGGCAGCAATCAGAAACCAATCATAGCTCCCGCGAAGCTCTGCAGTAAAGATTCCGCCCCCAGCGCGGCCCACCTCCCTTGTACCACACATGGGAACCATGGACCAGGCGCTGTAGCCCCCACCCAGCCGTAGCCTCGTATCCAAATGGAAATCGACCCCCACTGCCAGTACCGGCATCAAGCCGAACCAAAGCATGCGTCTGACGCCCATGACTTTTCTCCTTGACTCCTACTGGCTCGTTGCCTCTCTCCCAACGGACTGTTTCGGCCGTCCCACCAGGCTCACCGGAACCAGGCTGCCTTTCGGAAAAGGCTCCAGAATCCGTCTCAGTGATGAAAGCACCGACAACCCAGCCAGGCATCCTGGAACCCGGCGGAGCTTTCCGGACGGCGGCACCGCCCACACAGCCTCGATGGCGCCCTGATCACCCAGGCGCAAAATCGCCGCCACAGTCCCGCTGGGAAGACAGGCTTTCAAGACAGTCCCTGCCTCGCGAGCCAGAGAAACGAGGCGGGCCAGGGCCAGGATGGCCGCACCCAGGGCGACATCCGCATCGGGATCCTGGACCACCCACAGCTCCCCTTCCATCCACAAGCGGTCCCCCACCACGGATTCTTTCCAGGATACGGGCACCAGGCCATTCGCCCCGAGCTTGCATGCCCGCGGAATCGCTGCTTGGAAAATCTCGGCCCTGGTTGGGGCCCCCTTGGTCAGGACCCTATCGATTCGCACGCGGATTTTGCCTAGGATCGTGGCCTG
This sequence comes from uncultured Myxococcales bacterium, assembly GCA_964539505.1. Taxonomy (GTDB): domain Bacteria; phylum Myxococcota_A; class Polyangia; order HGW-17; family SLPX01; genus CAZIJS01. The sequence continues at coordinate 9,849 of CAZIJS010000016.1, read as the reverse complement.
CTCAGAGACCTTCTCGAAAACATGCACCAGACAGTGACGGCCCCGGGCCGGCCGCCGCACCGGCGCCCGAACCAGGGTCTCGACCGATCTCGTGACACAGCCCTGATTCCACAACGAAACCAGCGCAGTGAAAAAAAGGATCAAAACGCCGAAAGGGAGGCCCCGGCCCGAAGACCCGCCCGAACCCGAGTGCCACCGCATCATGGCTGCACCTGCCTGGGGATTGCCACCAGGCCAAAGGCCTGGTTTGGCCCGAACGCCCGGACCAGGTGCATGAGCACTTTATCTGCCTTGAGTCGCGAAAAACATTGCTTCGATGCGAAGGTCACCGAGTGGGGCTCGACCAGGAGCAGCAAGCGCAGCTTGCCAGCCGGTCCTGTCATGAAATACAGTGCCTGACCAGTCCGAAAGCAGAGCCCCCGATCCGCCCCCAGGTGAAAAAGGCGTTGAAGGACACGGGCCAGCAAGGATCCCTGATGCCGAGAGCGAGCCCAGGAGGCGTCCACCACCACAGAACCGGTGAAGGCCACATAAGAATGGGCCTGCCAGGTTTCCGACCGGTACCAGGTCACCCTGGCCCGATCTCCGCCGAGAAATCCGGCCCACCTTTCGAATGCAGCCAGCTTGTGGCGGCTCAGGGCCACTCTTCGATGCCGCGCCCCCGTGGCACCCAGGCCGATCCGAGCCAGGACCAACGAACCAAAGGCAGGAGGTTTCGTGAGAAACCAGCAGCTCCCGTCTTTGTTCTTCGAAGTGTGGTGTTCAATCTGGTGTTTCAGATCATCGAGACAGTCGTCCCAGTCGATGGTGCCGGACTGCAGGCCACTGATGCGCTCGCTTCTACCAGCAGGTCCGGCTGGAGCCAAGTCTGCAATGGAAAGCCCCACGACGCTCCGCTGATGTCCCTGGCCGCATGCGGCGAGGAAACCCACCGAGAGCACCAAACCCATCCCAAACTTTTTGTGCCAGGCATGTCCCATCCAGCAGTCCTATGTCAAAGTCCTATGACAAGTCCCAATAGCTTATTTGATACCCCAATAAATACTATTATCGCGGCATCTCGTTTCGTTTGCAATCCAAAGTCGACTGGGCCGTCCAGGGGCCGACACACCGTCAGGGAGTGACCGTCACCGAAATGGGGGCCTGGTGGACCCGGACTTCCGGGGTGTAGTACGTATAGGCCTCGAATCCTGGGCTCTCCCCGGAAAAGGCCATGGTGGCCTGGATGCGATAGGAAAACTCCAGGGTCTGGTCAGGCTGCAGACCATTGGTGTAGACGATGACCTGCCGGTCGGTGACTTCGTAGTTGGCGATGGTTCCGTCTGCCAGGACTCCATCGAGGTCTTCTCTCATGGGCTCGAATCCAGGCGGCGTCCCAAGGTCCACGATCACCATGGGCAGGAAGGTGTCGGTGGTCTTGTGAAGACTCACCAAGACGCTGATGGTTTCATTCACCCTGAGTTCCGTGCGATCGTATTGGACATCAATGTCCAATGGGCCTGGTTCGGGCTCTGCCACCTCGCTCCAGGGCACGTACCACAGCCCCACCACCTGGAAGGATGGTGGGTGGTCCCCGGCAAACAGAAGTTGTAGCTGGTTGTCGTCTGCAGAAAGGATGTTTTTGAGATCCAGGGTGCGGAAGACATCGGCCGTGTCGGGTGTGATCTGCACCTGGGCCACCTGGTTGCCGTCCAGCAAGACGGTCACGGTGCCATCCGTAGAATTGGGCTGCAGATCTGTCATGAGAGCCTTGAGCGTGAACACCGTGGCCTGAGTGGACTGAAAGTTACCCACCGCATCCTTTTGAGAAATGAGATAGGCCAGGGCACGCGACCCCAGTTCACGGTGCGCCTCGTCGCCCAACAGTGCCATGGCGGCCAGCGCCGTGGTCTCCTGGACGGCGGCACTGCCGTAATCATAGAGGGAGCCACCGTCCTCCGCATTCCAATAGGCGCCACCGTCGTTGCTCGTTTCAGCGGAATCGGCCAATTCGTCCAGCAGAGACGAGAGGACTGTCTGGTCCGCATTCTGGTATTCGCTCAAAAACACGGCCAACAGGGCCTTGGAGAAGTTCGTGGTGGCATCCTCCCTGTGGGACATCAGGTAGGTGATCGCCCGCTGCAGGGCAATGGGCTGCAGACCGCTGTGCAACAACGCCCATGCCACGAACGTGGTGGCTTGATACCGGTCGCTGGAAACAGAACCGCCGGTACCAAAAGGTCGGTCCGTGGGAGGTTCCCAATGGCCGTCCGACGCCTGGTGGAATGCAAGAAAACGTGCGGCGTCGTTGAGCACGTTTTCATCAACGTCGAACACCTGGGCCATGTCGGTCAATTCCATCAAGCCATAGGCGGTGAGCACCAGATGCTCCGGGTCGGAACCGAACCATGAGAATCCGCCGCTGTCTGGATGTTGGAAGGTGAGCATTCGCTGATATCCCAGGGCGATATTGAGCCGTGCCTTGGCCTCCAGTTCGCTGTTGGTCTGTTCTGAATCGCGGAGATACTTCAAAATGAGAACGTTGGGCCACGTCACCGACGTGGTTTGTTCGAATCACCCATAGGGTTCGCGGATCATGGCATCGAGCCCCTCCACGATGTGTCCGCTGGGGTGCGAGTATATCTTGACAAGGAGTTCGTCGGCTCCGTCGATGCGCTGGGCCGGATAGGTGATGCCACAAGACGCCCCATGGTCCGGACTCAGGACTCCTGCACAGGTGGCGGAAAACTCCTTTCCGTTGGGCCGGACCAGAATGCGCTTTTCTACGGCATCGGAAAAGTCGGCGCTGCGACCTTCCACGTGCAAACGATGCCACCCAACGTGGAGCACGCGGATCGGAAATTCCACGGACGCCACGGCGTGCGGTTCCAGGGTCACGGTCCGACTGTCACCGTCCTCCAAGGTGAACCAGGAGTCCTGCTGCATGGTCACGGTGACGTCCTGGACGTCGGCACTGTAGTTATAGACCTGCACAGGGATCGTGATGTCTACGCTGTCGAGCAGATAGGCCGGCAGGTCCGGCTCGAGAAAAAACGGCTGAAACACGGTGATGCCGCTCTGTGCCATACCCAGGCCGCCGGTGACACCATTGGCAATCGCCGAGACCCGCCAGGTGGTGATGGAATCGGCCAGAGGAATGTCCAGCCCGGCCTGGCCGTTGTCATCGGTGATCACCGAGGGGCGGAAGTAGAGGGTTTCGGGAAAATCTTTCCGCAGCCTCGGGCTGGATCCGCCGTCACCCGACGGCGACCCGGAATCATCCAGGATCCCGCCGTCGACGGGAACGGCAGCATCCCAGGCGGGAATCGCCCCGTCCGCCCCGGTTGGACGAGAGTCCGAACGATAGATGACATGGGCACAAATATGGGAAAAATCATCGTTGGTTCCCGCTGTCTCGTCCGCCCCATCCGACTCCAGACAAATATGGTGATCCGATGCGTCGACCCGGTAGGGCCTGCCCCAGGGATCGAACAATTTCATCCCTGCCACGCCCACTTCGATATCGGCCACACTGTCTACTCGCCGATCCAGCGCATGCGCGATCTTAAATGCATCCCGGGACAAGACCTGCCCCTGATCCCGCCTCGAATCCTTCGACGACAACGAATCCAAGGACCATTGGACCCCGTAGAAGGCCGCCGGGTCGTTGAAGGCCGCCAGGTAGAGTTGAGCCTTCTCTTTTCTCGCTGGATCATCCGTTGCCTGCGCGACATCCTGGAACGAACAGCCCTTGACCTGGTAGCTTGGCTCTTTAAGCTGCTCTTCGAAGTCGAAAAACTCCTTTTCCAGACCAGGCTGCAGGTCGGTCAGCGCAAAGACAGCCTCGTCCACCACTGCCAGCCCCACCGCGGCACTGACTCCCCTGCCCGCGGCATCGGTGACCGTGATATCGAGGTGCGCCATGTCCCCGGGACGGTAGGTTTCTCGGTCCGGGACCAGGGCAATGTCGAGCGAGGACTCGGACTGCACATAAAGCAGCCTGGTGTTTCTCACCAAGACTCCCGATCGGCTCACCGTATAAGCCCGCAGCTCACACAACCCAACCATGTCAGGGGAAACCTGGAGCTGGTAGGTTCCCTCGCCCTCGTCGAGGGTCACTGGGACGGACAAGACGGCCAGCCCTCCACGAACGACATCGAGATAGACTACCTGGGCACCCTGAGGCGCCAGGATGGTCACGTCCACCTGGTCGCCCACCCGGGCGGTGGGCTGGTCGGCCAGAACCAAGAGACCCGCCTGGTCCTGGGCTTCCTCCCCCCCCACAGAAACCGACTGCTCCCCCATGACGCCGCCTTGGCATTCGGCGTCTGCGGTGATAGTCAGCCTGGCAGAGTCAACCTCGAACGACACCTGGTCGATGCCGTTTTCATCGGTGTTCGCCGTGGCGAGCGTTTGTCCGTCCGCTTTCAAAGAAACGGTGCAGGGCAGCGGACTGCCCGCAGGAGAAACGGTCTGCACGAAAAACCGGTTCGTCATGCCAGGCGCCAACCGAGAATTGTCTGGCACCACGAAGACGAGGACATCTGCAGGGGCAACCACCACGGACTTGGAGGCCTCTTCCTTGTGGCCGGCGGTATCCGTCACTTCTGCACGAAGCAGGACGAAGGCATTTCCCTGCAAGAACTCGGTGCCGAAAAACTGGTCGGGAAGCTGCAGAGAAAACGACGCTCGTCCCTGTTCGTCGAGAAACAAGGTGTCATCGGCGAACAGATTGAACCCCGCCTCATACGTATAAGCTTTCAAGGACACCGAGGCATTGGCTACCTTTCGTCCGAAAAAGTACGAGGCGTCAATCGATCCCGTCATGGTCTGATTCGGCAGATAATAGGGTCTGTCGGTCCGGATCCCCACATTGAACCTGGGCAGGGCGTATCGAGACAGCGTGATGCTTTTTTCTGTCTGGGTTCCTCCCACATCCACCTCGATACGATACGTGCCAAGGTCGATGACCCGCCCCAACTTCATGACCGCAGAAGCAACCCCGAACTTATTGGTGGTGGTGGGGAATCGTGCCACCTTCCGACCCTTGGAATCGAACACCGAAAAAACCGTTTCGGCATTGGACAAGGGAGTTCCTCCCGACCTCCGAATGGCCGCCACACGTATATAGATATTCTGTTCGGGCTGGTAAATAGGCTTGTCCGTGGTCAGGACCAAATGCGTCCCTTTGGGCATGGGCTTGAGCAACACCTGGGGCGAGAGCACCTCTCCCCACATCAAATCAGCCGCCACCTGAAGCATGGCGGCAGCCTCATCGGCATGGTCCACGCTGTACCTCAACAGAACCTGTCCCTTGTCGTCGGTGGTCCCTGCGGCCAGCGTCTTGCGGTCGCCCCGCTGGGTGACATCCACCCGAATCTGCACCCCGCTGACCGGCGCACCAGTCTTCGAATCCTGGGCAATGGCCCGGATCATCCCCGAGCCGTCTTCCCCGAGTTGGTCTGAACCGAAAAAGTCCACCCTGGTCTGAGCCACCGAATCGATGGTCTTGTGAGAGACCAATCGATACAAGCCCTCCAAACTCGTGACCTCGATGCTCTGAACCAAAGTTCCTATGTGCTTTCCAGAAAGCCAATCCCGGGCCGCATCGAGACGGCAGGTCCCTGTTGCAGTCCTTGCATCCAGGACAAAAGATGCCTTCCCCATATCAACGTCATCTCCGGTGAGGACATCGGTGATGTGACAGCGTCCCTCAATCGGAACCAGTCCACCGCTGGAAAACGAGACGGAAAACTCCGTCACCAGGTCCTGGCCCACCAGACGCGTATGCACCACAGATTCGTCCATGGACAAAGGGCCGTCGTTGAGGACATCCGCCTCACCGAGACTCAAACCAATGGGATTATTTGGGAATTCCTCTCGGCACCCCCAGCCTCCCAGGGCTCCCATTGCCACGGCAAACCAGACCAGTGCCGCCCACGTCGATGCCGACTCGACGCTGCGCTGTGCCCCTTTAACCATGTGACCACGCATTGCGAACCTCCCCACAATAATGACTACCCAACACAACTCATGCAACAAATGATAATACAAACTCTATGGTAGCGTTTACCAAATCGAAAATCAACGAAAACCGCGCTGCCAACAATTTACTTTACCGACTCCTTGACGGGCAATGGAGAAACATATAATTTTTTTCTGCGAAATATCGCAGTTGCGTTGATGCTTCGTGCCGGCGATTTTTCCAGCGGATATTGTGGCGCACCAAACCAAGAGGGGAGCCTCCACCTGCGCACATGGTTGTTCACTGAAAGCGGGAGAAGAAACAGACATGAATAGAAAAACGGGACAAACTTTGTTGACAATCGCTTCGTTGTCCGGAGTCGCCCTGGCGATCCTTTCCCCCTCCCAGGCTTGGGCAGGGAGGCACAGCGGCCGCTCCACGAAGGATACGGCCCTCCTTCAAGCGGTCACGACCACGACGGAACCGTTCGCGAAGATCAAGGCACTTCTGGCAAAGGGGGCCAACGTCCACGCCAGAAACCAGGCCGGCCAGACGCCCTTGATACTGGCGGCCAACAGTGGTCGGGTGCAGGCGGTCAAACTGTTGCTGGCCAAGGGCGTCAACGTCCACGCCAAGGACGCACAGGGGAAGACGGCCCTCATGTGGGCTGCGCGGATGGGTCCGGCAAAAGAGGAGGTTGCGACAGCACTTCGGATCGTCAAGGCCCTCGTGGCCAAGGGGGCCAACGTCAACGCCACAGCCCAGTTCGGCGACACCGCCTTGATGGAGGCGGCCGCGGCGGGGGCGGTGGAGACGGTGACGTTCTTGTTGTCCAAGGGCGCGAAAGTGAACGCCAAGAACAAATCTGGAAGGACGGCGCTCATGGCGGCCGCGGCAACCGATATGGAACCGGAGGGCCTGCCGCGGTTGGTGAAAGTGCTCGACATACTCATTGCGAAGGGTGCCAGCCTCCACGCCAGGGACACGTATGGTCAGACAGCCCTGATGATTGCGGCTACATTGGGAAAGGCGAAGATAGTGAAGTTCCTGCTGTCCAAGGGCGCGCGGGTGAACGCCAAAGACAAAGAGGGCCAGACCGCCTTCATGGCGACTGCGTCGGGAGTCAACGACGCGGAGGATGTGCCGAAACTGATCAAAGTGCTGCGGATTCTCATCGCCAAGGGGGCCAACGTGCACGCCCGGGACAAAGAGGGTCGCACGGCCCTGATGTTGGCGGTCAAGGAAGAAGCCTTCACCTTCGTGGATATGTTGAAGTTTTTGCTGTCCAAGGGCGCCAGGGTGAACGCCAAGGACAAAACCGGAGAGACGGCGCTCATGCTGGCCGCATCAAGAGACCCGGAGGCGGAGGACATCCCGCGGCTGGTCACGATGGTAAAGTTCCTGTTGGCCAAGGGGGCCAACGTCAACGCGAAGACCAGAGACGGCTGCACCGCCCTCAGCCATGCCGCAGAGTGGGGGACACTGGCAGTGGTGAAGGTGCTCCTGGCCAAGGGAGCCCACGTCAATGACGAGTGCAAGGACGGCTCCACTGCCCTGGGTGCGGCGCGCGATAGAGAGAAGCCCGACATCGTGAAGGTGCTCGTGGCAGCCGGGGCGACCCGGTAGCTGTTGTTGCCCCATGCCGGTCCCCTGCGAATCCATGGTACGACACATCCGAGCCAACCACACGATGACCGCACTCGAGTCGGCGATGTCACGAGGCAGCATCGTCGTGACACCAACAAAGCAATCCCGCCGCAGGCTGAGGCGATGCGGGGATACCGGAAGGAGCGATGCCGTGAGATGGATCGAAAAACCTGCACCGTCGATGGCGACACCTGCAGACAGTGAACAACTCGTTTCACATCGCAGCGCATGGATTCTGACCCGACTGTTGGTCATCGCCGCAGGCCTCGTAGCGAGCTCTTGTTCCGACGATTCGTCCAATGGACACAGTCCCGCCCGGGATGCTGCTGTGATCGATGCCGCTGGAAACGGCGACAGAGACGCTGGAGCCTTGGATGCCGGTCCCGCCGATGCCGGACAAGGTGACGCGGATCGAATGGACGCCGAACCAGCCGACGCTGCCTCCCAGGACGCGGCCCCAGTCGCCTCCTGCACCGACATCGACAGCCAGGAATGTTTTTCCAATCTGGACTGTCCCGACCTGGCCACCAGGTGCGAAAACGTGGGCAGCGAGACCGACCCCGTGGCATGCTGCGTCACCGGCCCCAGGGGAACGGGACAGGCCGGCCAGCCCTGCCTGTCGGAAAACGACTGCGCCAGCGCGGTCTGCATCGAGCACAACGGCCAGCAGGTCTGCTCCACAAGCTGCAACGGCCCAGAAGATTGCCCGGAAGGAATGAAAGATTGTATCCTCGTCGCTTTCAGCGGAAGTGACGACAAATGGTGTTTTCCACAGTGACCAACCAGGTCGGGAGGAGGAAAGGACAATGAAAGGGAACAAGGGGGAGCCGTTCAGGGCTCGTCTCCATCCAGGAACGAGTTCAATGGCCATCATATTCGTCTCGAACTTGGCAACTTTACTCATATTTGCAGGCTGCCCGAATTACGGATCGCACAAAGATCCACAAGAGAAGATAGCCAGGGTCTACGGCCAGGTTTTCGATATTCAAGACTCCCTGGCCCTCGAAGACTGCCTGGTCACCGCCAGACGAGAAGACCGACTCGCCCCTGACATCGAAACCCGATGCGATACCAATGGGCGTTTTCGTCTGGACATTCCCGAAGAAGGCACCTGGATCCTGCGTGCATCGAAGGACGGCTACACATACCAGCAACGGCGGATCACGGTGCAGAGCGGCGACGTAGCAGCCACCGAGGCCATGTATCTCACGCCGCTCGACCCGAAGACCATCCTCGTGGGACCGGAAGGCGGCCGGGACCAGAATTCGGACGGATCCATCGAACTGGAAGTCCCCCCGGGAGCCCTGTCCGAACTCATCGAAATACGGGCCACCAATTTTGCTCATGGCCGGGCCTTACCAGGGGCACTGCCAAGCCTGTCCCACTTCACCTACGCATGCGCCTTGACCCCCGACGGGCAAACCTTCGACAAACCAGTGACGGTCCGCATGCGCAATGATCGAGGATTTGCCCCGGGAACGATGATTCCCGTAGGGGTCTACGACCCGGACACCATGACATGGACCCACGAGTCCATGGGACAGATCAGCGACGATGGGCAGTGGGCGGTCTTCGATGTGTCCCACTTTTCGGCAAGGGACTGTAACCTGGGCCGCACCTCTCCGTCTGGCAGCGGCGAACCCGGGTCGGTCATAGATCGGACCGGAAGGCGGACATCGAAGAAAAACAACAAGCCCTGCAGCGCTGTGAGGGCGGGCTCTTTGGTGGGCGTAGCTGACGGGCACCTGACCCTGGGCCACCGGCTTCCTGCCGTGCGTATCCATGGCCGCGATGAATCCCTGGAATTCCAGTACAACTCCAGCGTCCTTTCCCTCCACCACCTGTTGTGGCTCACCTACGACATCACCCAGACGGCAACTCAGCTCCCAGACAGGATACGATTCATCGTGGAGGTCGGGGGAAACAGGGTGGAGCAGATCTACGAACCCTTCGAGGGGCCGATGAGTTTCACCTACCTCTGGGACGGCAAGGATCCCATGGGCCAGGTCCTGCCCAACGGCACGTATCGCTACCGTCTCACCCTGGCCAACGAATACGTCACAACCTTTGCCGAAGTCGGTGAATTCGGAGGCGAGGCCCTGTCGGACACAGGAGTGGAAGCCGACGAGCTGCTCTCCCTGGCCAGCACATACGAAGGAGAAGTCACCATCGATCGACCGGATGCCCATTCCTCGGCCCCCTTTGGAATGGGCTGGGGTCTGGCGGACCTGTACTGGATGGAATTTCGAGACGACGTG
>CAZIJS010000015.1:7608-36412 GCA_964539505.1 uncultured Myxococcales bacterium | reverse complement strand
AGAAACTCCGACTTGTCCACGCCGCGGAAGCGGGCCATGCGTAACTGGCATTGGGGGTAGTCAGGCAGGAAACGGGTACCGAACAGAATGACAGCTGCGTTGTTCAGCTTGCTGTTTTTAAACAGCCCCAACCGCGACAGGATATCGGAGACGTAGCTCCCGGTGGACTCGGGCAGCCGGCCCGCGGCGATGCCAAGGCGTACCGTGCGAAGGATCTCCTCCTGGTCGAGGTCGGCCAGGTTATATCCCTCGGCTTGAAGCGTTTCCCAGCGGGTGCGGCTGTCGGGACGTTCTGCAAGAAGCCGACGGTAGGTTTCCTGGGGCATCACGGATGTGGTGGGACCCACCCGCTGATAAGGCCGGCCGTCAAGGACGTAAGGGCGCTGGGTCGGATCCGGCTGCGCCTCCAACACCAACACTTCTTTGCCATCGCCGATGTTGATGCGTGTCTGCGCAATGGTCGCAGGGGCTCAAAGTGCCGGAGGGCATCGGCGATCTCGCGTAGGGTTTTGTCTGAAACCATCTGCCCGACGACGCGCCCCTCGGGCGTAACACCAACCAGTACGCGTCCACCATTACCATTGAGCATGCTGCAGAGCGTTTCCATCGCCCGGCGAAGCTGGGCCGTGGATTTCTTGAACTCCACGGTTTCCGACTCGCCGTCCCGGATCATTTGTTCAAGCTTGCTCGGCTCCACGATTTACTCCAGTACGATTCGGATCTTGCCGGGCTCGTTGCCCTTGGTGAGCTCATCGAGGTATTCCTCAAAGCGTTTCTTCATCTCCGCCGGCCTCGCCGGTGAGCCACCCTTGAGAAAGGCTGCGCGCAGATCCTCGGTCTTCACGGCGACCTTGACCAGTCCGGAGAGCACCTCCTGCAATGCGGACGTCTTCCCGCTTCCCGCCGGGCCCACCATCAGGATCAGGCGGTGATAGAGCTCGCGAGCCTCGCCGATCTTTCGCAGGACCTGATCCGCCAAGGGCTCCGCCATTACTCGTTTCCTCCGTCTTTCGTATCGCCGTGCGTCTCTTCCAACCAGCGGTCAATGGCTTCCTTCCGGAAGCGCCAATGGTGGCCAATTGTGTTGCATGGGACGTTGCCCTCCCCCAACGCTCCTGTAGAGCGTCGATTTCTGTGTCTTCAGGTAGGAAGACAAATCTTCGATGGTCACAACGTCGCCCGCTGTTTCTTTCATCGCAAACACCTGTTTCCCTCAAGGCCCGCAAGGAAGCGTTTTATCACCGCGGCGCTGATGCTTGCAACCATGGATAGCCGCCTAGCCCCCTGGGTTCATTGTATCGACTCATAGGAGTCGTCGTTGGCAGCAGCGCCCCGGGGGCTACGCGGGGCGTCCCACCAGGACCCAGGTGTCTGGTGCCGCCGGGGACAGTTCGGTCTGCCTGGAGGCTGCCGGAGCCAGGGCCGCAGCCCCGGCGTCGAGGACCTGGTCGTCGATGCCCGTGCGGACGCGCAGGGCGCCGGTCAAGGGCAGCAGGACCAGGGGGACGTCGTGGTCCAGGACCCCGGAGTCGGCCGGGACCTGGTTCCAATGGAGGAGATCAAGGCAGAAGGCCTCGCTGGAAATCACCCGGCCGGGACCGCGTCTCGGCCTCCAGGGCGGTGGGTCGGCTGCATCGAAGTGGATGCTCTCCAAGGCCTGGTCGATGTGGAGCTGCCTGGGCTTGCCGTCCAGTCCCATCCTGCCCCAGTCGTGGAGCCGGTAGGTGGTGTCGGAGGATTGCTGGAGTTCGGCGAGCACCAGGCCGGCTCCAATGGCATGGACCGTGCCCGATGGGATGAAGATCACGTCCATGGGGGCCACTTCGACGCGGTTGAGCAAGGGTTCGAGGCTGTCGCCCTTGCAGGCCTGGCGGAGCTGGTCCTTCGTCACGCCGGGTCGCAGCCCGAGGTAGAGACAGGCTCCCGGATCGGCATCCAGGATCACCCAGCATTCGGTCTTGGGCCTGGCCTGGAGCCTGGCCGCGGCAGCCTCGTCTGGGTGGACCTGCACCGAGAGGGTCTCTTGGGCGTCGATGAGTTTGAGCAGCAAGGGGAAGCGGCCGTCGAGGAGCGAAGAGCGACCCATGAGCCAGTCGAGGTGTTCGTCGCGGATGACTCCAAGGGCTGCGCCCTGCAGCGGCCCGGCCTGGACGCGGCTTTGATCTTCTGGCAGGTCCACGATTTCCCAGGTTTCGCCACAGGGCTGCCCCTCTGGAGCCTGGGGCTTTCCATATCGCTCAGCGAGTTTTCGGCCTCCCCAGACCCTGGCCTTGGAAAGCACGTCGAATCGGAGCAGACATCCCCGGTCGGGTACGTTTCGTTGCATGATCTTTTTCATCTCCCCAAGGGCGGTGGAGTACTTGCCTCGGCCGCTCCCTGTCACCACGACGCCCTCTCGAGACAGCGTTTCGATCAGGGCCCGGCGCATTGTCTCGATGTCGCGCGGCGCTCGCCGGTTTTCCGGCATGTGGATTTCCATTTCCACTTCGTATCGCACCAGACCCGATGGAAAGGATGTCTGGTCGATTTCCAGGACCACGGGCCTGCCGGCCATTTCCAGGATTCTTCGGACGCGCAGGTTTCTGAACCAGGCGGTCTGGATCATTTTTGTCAGGGGCTGGGACAAGGCCCCTTTCAGGGCCGGCTCGCTGGTCCAAAACGGTGCGCAACCGGCCAAGTCAGCGGTCTGTGCAGGTGTGATGCGGCCTGTCAGCAGGTTTGCCGACTGCTCTTCGTCGAGAGGCCATTCGTATTCGGGCCGTTCCACGGCCCCGCCCCTGCGTTTCGACGGGCCCTTCACCGTCAGCAAGGTGCTGTCGGCGGGGCCGCTCGGTTCGGTGCGGTCATTCCACTGCCTGCGCAGTCTGAGCGCCCAGCGGATTCGTTGCAGGGTTTTGTCCGGCAGGTCGAAGAATCGATTGTCCTGCAGTATCCGGCCCGCATCGCGGCCCAGGCGGCAGGCGGCGAGAAAGTCTTGCTTGCCGGCCAGCGAGAGCTTGATTTCGAGTTCTGTGCCCATGTCAGGGCTGGACCGCAATGGCCTGGATGGGGTCGTTGGCATTGGTCATCAGCTCGGCGCAGTCGGTGATCGTGGATCCCAGGCTCGATGCCTGGCAGACCCGCAGCTTTTTGTTGCCCATCCCTTCGTCCGTGGACAGGTAGAACGTTCCTGGCTGCGAGGGGTCGGCAGCGGCCCAGAGCACCTGTCCGCCTGTGAGTCTGGTGCAGGCCCACAGGGGAGAGGAACGACAGATAAAGGCGTTGTCTCGAAGGTCTTGCGGGTTTTGCAGATTCGAGCTGGGCCACCAGCCCCAGACCAGCAAGGCCGGAGCGGCGCCGTCCTGGGTCCAGACTGCGCGGACATGCTGGTAGGCGGAGGTGGTGGCGGGCAAGGAATCCGCCACCACGGAGATCTGGTCGTCGTCGACGCGCAGCACCGAAACCTGCAGGGTGCCCGCACCTTCGTTTTGCGTGGTCAGGAGCACCGCCAGATTGGGCTGGGTGGGAGAGAAGATCAGTTCGATGGGGATGGTGGTGGCAGGGTTCATTCCAATGGGTGTCTGGGAAAGTACCTGGCCGTTGTTTGCCGCATCCATGAGCGTGACCAGGATTTGCATGGTGGAATCCTGGTTGGATCGGACGATCAGGCTGCCCACCATGAGGTTGTCTCGGCCCGGCACCTGACGGAAGAACGCATACCAGAGATGGGTGCCTTGCGGGATGACACCGGTGACCTCGCCATCCAGCCAGAGGGTTGCGAAATCAGTCCGGCCGAACCAGACGCGGGCGTTGTCGTCATTGTCGTTCGTGGTCACGATGATGTCGCCGTTTGGCGTCACGGCCCCGCCTTGAATGAATTGGTCATAGTCGGTTTGCCCATTGGGGCCCATGATGGTCAGTCGGACTGGGTTCCAGGATGGTCCGGCGGTTTCGTCGGTGAGATGCCAGGCAACGATTTTGTTGGACGAATCAGGCACGAGTACATTGATGCCCTGCTCTCCCCCTTTTGCCATGGCCGTTCCGAATTCGAAGGAGGGGGCGTAGATCGTATCGTCGTCTCCAGGCCATCGGTGGCTGAGGGCCGGCGATGATGTCCCAAGCAGGGGCAGATAGATGGCCCGGGTCTGGTCATTCGAGATGCGTTCTTGTTCCTTTTCGGGGCATCCGACGAAGCCCCACCGGCCCACCTGCTCGGTGGCAAACCAGTTCCCAATGCGAAGCCAATCAGGATCCCCGTTCGACCAGGCCGAGCCGCAGGCATGTTGGATCGTCATCGGGTTGGAAGATGCGATGTGTCCCGGGCCGTCCATGGTCCAAAAGAGCAGGTCCGGGCCCGACAGCCCCAGGAGCCAGCGCAGCAAGGTCAGGCTCTTTCCTTCGACTGGCAAAGAAACCTGTCGTGTCGGGTGGTCGGCATCTGAAAGGGTCACATGGACCGGCCCGGCGGGAATCATGGTGGGGACCTGGAACGTGATCCATCCATCCTGGCCTGGTTCGATGCCGGAAACCAGGGCGGAGGCGTCCCCTGCATCCGACGTCACCAGGACATCGACTGGGGTGACGAATCCTTCCGTCTGGACGGAAAACAGCTCTGCGGACCGGATGAATTCAGGCTCGCTGTCTCCTGGTTCGTTTTTCCATGTGATGAGTTGGGGTGTGGGCAGCGTGGCGTCGCCCGCGTCGGCGGCCGTTCCATCCTGGACCGATGCATCCATGTTGGGCGGGTCGTCGATGCGCTGTGCCACCACCAGGGAGCAGGCGGAGGCAGAGAGCGCCAGAACAGCAGCGGGAAGAAGCCGGAGAAGGACGCAGTCGAGTCGACGCGCGATCCTGCCCAATGCGGGCCTGGCATTTCTGGTTGTGACTGGGGTGCGGTGTCTGTCGTTTCTCGGCATGGATGGCCTCTTGGTTACTTTCGGGGTCTTTGTGCGTTCCGGCCCGGCGGGGCGGCGATCGGGGCTGTTGGTTCCAGGCTCCCGCTTCGGCCCTCGCTGTTCGATGATTATGCCAGTCAGCCCCCTTCTGTCAAAGACGGGACGTTGGGTCCCCCGCAAGAGTCTGCGGGGCGTGCGAGCGGGCTTGGAAACTGTTGTATGCACCCTTGAGAGATTGGGGTGCCATGGAGAGAAAAGAAAGACAGGATGGGACAAAGGAAGAGGCAGGAGAGAGAAAGAGGCCGCGTTTTCGTAGGATATGGGCTCGCCAGCTCGTTTTGACAGGCCGGCGACCCTGGGTTACTCTCGACATTGGTCAGATGCCTGGGTCGAGATAGGGGCTGGCCATGGCTGGGCGCGTTGGGCACCATCCAGTCCGGTTTTGGGAGGGTGTTCTTGTGGGCGAAGGATTAGCGCCGATGAATTGTCATCGATTTTGTGGTGCTCTCTTACTGACGGTGATGTCCGTTTTTCCAATTGGGGTTTGTGGTGACGATGCGAGGAAGGTCTCCTCTCGAGATGCGAAAAGCGATGCCTTGGTGTCTGTGGATGGCGGATCACAGGAAGATGCCAAATTTGCAGAGGATGCCAGTCATCCAGAGGATGGATCGACTGATGCAGGGACGGGCGATGCGGGCCTGTTGCAACCGCTCACTGTGGATCCGCGCAACCCCCACTATTTCTTGGGGATGGACGGCAAGCCACTTTTGTTTCTGACGCACGCCTCGAATACGATTCTCAGCGACGGATATACTGAGTCGATTCGACAATGGTACATAGACGAATTGGCTGCACACCATCTCAACATCATAAAGCTGGTAGCCTTTCCATCGAAAGATGTGGTCGCCCCTGGGTTTTGGTCTGCGTATCTGCGGGTTTCGGGTCAGGGGACGACCCATTTTGGAAATGCGGTCTGGGATCTGGACCAGTTCGACGGCGAATTTTTTCGGCAGGTCGAATCGGTTGCGGCCTACGCTCGCGATCGTGGCGTCTATGTGCAGGTGCAGATATGGAATCACATTGCCTTGAAGGCTGGGGCTCACCCATGGCGGTGGGATGGCGATCCATTCAATCCAGACAACTGTATTCAAGACACGGCAGCCTATGGATTTCCGGGCAGTGGCGCCGACGGCAGTGCCGTGTTCTATGGCAGCTTGAACAATCCAGCGGTGGTCGATGGAAAGACACTGTTGGATCGCCAGGAAGAGTTTTTCGACCGCATTGTCCTGGCAACGCGGGACTATCCGAATGTGTTTTATGAGCTTGGGCTCGAGGTCACCACGTCGGACAGCGCCTGGGCGCTTCATTGGCTCGATCGTCTTCACAGTCTGGCCCCGGGAAAACTGATGATCGTAGACACCAGCCATTATAGTGGCGATGCCTCCCTGTTCGACGGATATACGGTTCATGAGGTCAGTGTTTCCGACGATTCGGTGCCAGCAGCATTGTATTCGTTGGGCAAACCAGGAATCGAAGACACCGACTTTGATTGCAATTGGGCTGGGACCGACATCTCACAGACGCGCAGGGCAGCATGGAGAGCCGTCCTTTCGGGCGTTGGTTTCAACGATTTTCGTTGTCAAAATGACCTGCTCGACGGACTTGGCTCCTCGTCGGCTCAATGGGTGCATCCCGAAGTCGTGGAGACCCTTGGTAGGATCGCCGACCTGTTC
This sequence comes from uncultured Myxococcales bacterium, assembly GCA_964539505.1. Classification (GTDB taxonomy): domain Bacteria; phylum Myxococcota_A; class Polyangia; order HGW-17; family SLPX01; genus CAZIJS01. The sequence continues at coordinate 29,805 of CAZIJS010000015.1, read as the reverse complement.
CTGACTCAGGACATACCCTTGGATTTGTTGGTGCCATCGGATGACATGGCAACGTCGGGTGTGGAGGTGCTCAGTGGGGGCGGCTACCTCGTTGCCTACAGCATGGGTTCTGATTTTACGTTGACGTTGCCGACTGGCACCTATCATGGGTTTTGGTTCGATCCGATTACGTCGGCCACGTCGCCCACGCAGGACCGGGCTGGGGGTGTGGAGCACTTTGCTCCGCCATCTTCTCAGGAGTGGGTGTTGGTTTTGCATCCTTGATGGATCATGGAAAACGCGGTCTTGGTAGGTGGCTTTTGCAGATATCAAGGCACCTGGCCGTCATAGCTGCATGGTCGCGATTCTCTGGCGATTCGAGATCCCTTTTTCTCATGTCGTTGGGGGCAGGATCTGTTCACCGCACAAAGGAAAGAGAGAAACGCCATGTTGGAAACTCGTCCTATCTTTGGTCACCATCTTGCTGCAATCGGTTTGGTTGGGACGTTGCTGGTGCTTTCGGTGTCCTGTTCGGATGACTCAGGACAGGTGCTGGATGCTGCCATAGGGGATTCAGGCTGGAATCGCAACGAGAATCGAAACAACAACCAGAATGGAAACGGCAATTCTTCTCGGTGTGGTGATGGGCGCTGTGACGCAGACGAAAACTGCGATTTGTGCAGCGCCGACTGTGGTCCCTGCTGTGGAAACGGCACATGTGACGCCGCATTGGGTGAAGATTCAGAGACATGTCCCGATGACTGCCCCGCCCCAGCGCCCTCTTGGCATCCCATGGGGCCTGGTGGTGGCGGCTGGTTTCGTTCAGTGGCAATCGACCCAGTCGATCCTTCCATTGTATATTTGACTGGTGACAGGAGCGGTGTGTATCGGTCCGAAGATGGGGGCGAAACCTGGATGCCGTCCTCCCAAGGTATCGTCAATTTGGGGCTCGAAGAGATCGACATAGCACCAGATGGCACGACCCTTCTCTTGGCGAGCAATGGCGGCATCCACAAGAGTCTGGATGGCGGACGGACATGGGTGCGCAAAGGTGGTGGAACGATCTATCCAGAGCCAAACCAGGAGCATGACGATATCGGCCTTGCCGCAGTCGATGCGGTCCATATCCATCGAAGTGATCCGACGCTGTGGTTTGCTGGAACGGGCTATTCTCATTTTTGGGCCTCGCCGGTTGGCATGATCTATCGATCTGAAGACAGCGGCGAGACCTGGACCACCACGTCCGGGTTGCCCACCAGCGATCCAAACGAACTGGTGATCACCGGGTTTGGTTCGGCTGCCAATGAAAGAGATGTGGTGTATGCATCGACGAACAAGGGGCTGTTTCGGTCCGGCGATGCAGGGCGCCATTGGCAACGGCTGCGCAGTGGAAACTATTGGTATGTGGCTGTGGACCCCAATGACTCCAGTCATGTTTTGGCCAGTCGGGCCTATGAGGACCAAGGTCTGTACCGGTCGCATGATGGCGGACAGTCCTGGATGTCCGTTGGTGCCGGTTTGCCCGATGACGCACAGCCGGAGAAGGTCCGTTTCGATACGGCTCGACCGGGAAGAATTTGGGTGGGCATTCGCAATCGGACTCCGGCACTTTATCGCAGTGACGATGATGGTCTCACCTGGCAGGCTCTTCCCAATCCAACGGATTTTGGCTGGATCACGTTTTGGGGCAAGATAGCCACGTCCTTTGCGGTTTCTCCAGATGGGTTGGAAATTTTCTATTGCAACGATGGGGCGGTCTACGGTTCGAGCAATGGTGGCACGTCGTTCGAGTATCGCTACACGAGGGAAGTCTCTAGCGGGGCCTACACCAACAGGGGAGCGAAGATACTCGTCAATTTCCAGATTGCCGCCGATCCGACAAAGCCAGGCCGGCTCTACTTGCTCTCTGCCGACGTGGGAATTCACCGTAGTGATGACGGCGGGGCATCCTGGCACCACTTGGCAGCGCCGAGAACATTTGCGTCCAATTCCTATTGGTTGGTGTTCGACCCTGATGACAGCGATGTGTTGTACTTGGCCGAGGGGAAGCGCAATGACCATGCGATGTTATTGTTGTCTTCGGATGCAGGAGGGACATGGACGGCTGTTGATGATGCGTTTCCCACCGATACGGTGGTCAAGCATCTTTCCATAGCTCCGACGGGCACTGTCTCCAGCAGAACACTTTTTGCCGCAGCATGGAGTCGTGGGATTTACCGGAGTGTCGACAGTGGTCAAACATGGACGCTGGTGCTCGGCGGTTCGGGCAAGGCACGCATGACTGCTATCGACCCCACGGATCCGGATGTTGTGTATGCTGCCTATCGGGGCAGTCCTGGTGGGGTATGGAAAAGCACGGATGGGGGTGATAGTTGGACACAACTTTCACCGGAGGACTTGAAGGACGTCTGTTGGATTGCCATCGACCCGGTGGATCCTGGCCGTGTCTGGGTGGGGCAGCGCACCTATTCTTTTCCTGGCAGTCGGCCTGGGGGAGTGTGGCGGTCGGATGATGGGGGCGAAACCTTCAGAAAGGTTCTCGATCTGGCGGATGCCATGGGAGATCCTCAAGTGCCAGGTTATGTCAAGATGGTCGTGGTCGATCCGTCGAATCACAATCGAGTCTATGCCATCAGCAAAGACGACGGGACTGCCTGGGGTATATGGGTGGGACAGGGGGTCTGGGTCACGGAAGATGCGGGCGAGACCTGGCGCCCACTCAACGAAGGATTGGCGCACCGGAATGCGCAGTGCCTCACCATCGATCCCTTCGATTCATCGGTCCTGTATCTCGGCACGGACGGAGGGGGCAGTTACCGATACGGTATCGAGTAGCCCAGGCCACGATTTGGAACAGGTTGCGCTCTTCTGCGATGGGGGGAGGATGGTTTTTCCGCAGGGCGATGCATCGAGCCACAAGCAGTTCGAGGCCTGCAAGCCACCACGGTGACATCGAGCCTTGTGCGCTTGTAGGAATGATCGAGCCCTCTATTTTTACTGACAAATACCGTTTCTACAGACACCACCTGCGCAGCGGCGACCTTCGCAGTCAGGATCGGCACAGTCTACGAGGCCGTCGTGGTCTTCGTCCAAACCGCTGCTGCAGCTCTCGTCTGGCCAGGCGCTTTCCCAGCGATAAGACCAGGTGTCATTTTGAGCGGCTCCAGGTTTCAGACCGCCGAACATGATGCTTGTTGCAAGTTCGATGTCGTAGACCATGGAAAGACGCCCTATCCCCCCTGGTTGATCGCCAGCCGGGAGCACGCGACTCCATGTGGTGCCGTCGAATTCCCATGTGTCTGACAATGTGTTGCCGTTGGGATCGTTGCCACCAAAGAGGATTGGGCGCTTGATTCGGGGATCGAACGACATGGCAGCCCAATAGCGGGGCCCTGGGTGGGCAGGGCAGGAGATCTCGGTCCACAGGGATCCATCGAACTCCCATGTGTCTTGTTTCATGCCTCCTCCAAGACCGCCGAACAGGACTGTGCGAGGTCCATTGGTGTCATAGGCGGAGGCTGCCGCAACCCTTGCAGAGGGAGCAGTGGAGATGTCTATTGTCTCCCACGTATTTCCATTGAATACCCATGTGTCCCCAAGGTTCGAGGGCGCGTTGCGTCCACCGTAGAGAAGTATTCGGTGCATGCCGGCATCATAGAGCATCACGGGAAATTCTCGGGCCTCCGGGTTGGAAGAGAGACTCAGGGACTGCCATGCCCCTCCGGCATATGCCCATGTATCTTGATGAGTCTGCGATCCGTCGGATCCGCCGAACAGGATGACATGGCCAATGTCCGGAAAATATGCCATTCCGGCCCCATGCCTTGGTGAAGGATGCGGCTCACTCGAAGCCACGGTTTGAGTCCATGTGTTGCCGTCGAATTCCCATGTGTCATCGTGTTCTCCACCATTGGTCCCTCCGAACAAGACCACCACCGCCCGGTCGGTATCATAGGCGAGGCTATATCCCCAGCGTGCACGGGGCGTTTCAGTCAAGGATAATTTATGCCATGTGGGCACTTCGAAGGTGCATCCGCTGGAACAGCCATCGTGGCTCAGTTTGTTGCCATCATCACAGTCTTCCCCAGGATCTTTGGTGCCATCACCACAAACCGGTCCCTGAGCATCCACCGATCCGTCAACGAGGCCTGTATCCTGATGTTGGAGAACATCCACCGCAGCATCGAAGAGTTCTGCGTCCGAGATGACTGGGCCATCGGATTGCGCCGTAGAGTCGGCTGCTGCATCGGCCGCTCCATCAATTGCAGCGTCGCCTTCCGGAGTTTGGGGAAAGTGCAGACGACACCCTGACACGGTGCCCCACAGGACGACGACTGCGGATTGAGCCACCATGAAAATCAAGGGAAAGCGCATGGGTCACCTCGCTTTTTGAGTGTCGACTGTCGGGATGTATTTTGTCAAGAGTTCATCTGTACTTCTCTGTTGGAGAAACTGGGTTCGTCCTCTTCGGGCTTTCGCGTCCAGCAGATTCACAGAGGTTGCATTTTTGAAAATTGGGTCCATAAAATAGCCCGTCATGGGAATCTTAGACGTTTTTAGCAAAGAAGGCAGGAAGATGCGCGCTCTGCAGCGGCGTATCAACACCGTGGCGAACCGCCGCGCCGCAGACGAGGACCGGTATGCCGCCTACGAGTTTCTCGCAGAGGACGGCAGCCCGGAGGCCATCTATGGCTTGCTGTTGCGGTTTACCTACGTCAAGGACATCGGGCAGCGCTCCCGGTCCACCGACGAGGAAGACAAGCAGTACGTCTACCGGCTCGTGGTGCGGTTCGGTGAGCAGGCCCTGCCCCAGATTCGTCAATTTCTGACCGCCAAGGAAGGGCCGGCCACTGCGCCCAAGCACAGCATTTCCTGGGCTCTGCGCATCCTCGAAGAGATCGCGCCCAATGCGGAAATCCATTGGGAAGTGCTCCAGGACGTGTTTGCAGACAACGAGCCGGGCTACGAGCGCGACCCTTCGCGCAAGATCGAGCTGATGACCTACCTGGCGGGCACGGACCGCTTTGATCCGGCCCAGGTCACAGAGGTGGTCTTGCCCTATTTAGATGATCCAGACGAAGATGTCCGGTTCGCCACCGCTGAGGCGCTGCTCAAGCAAGGCCATCCTTCCTGCCGGGATGCTCTGTCCCGACTGCTCGCCGACCCGGACGAGTCGCTCCAGATCCGCAGCCTCATCTTGTCTGGGTTCATTCGGGCCGGCTGGCTCGACGCCGTGACAGCGCACATCGAAACCATGCCCCTGTCGGCCTTGCTGGCGGCTGTGGAGGCGCTCGAGCACTATGCCGAAGAGAGCGGTTCTAAACGAAGTGGTGCGCAAGAAGGAGGAGCGGCGCAAGACCCATCCGATGCGTCTGGTTCCCAGGGGACTCCGGAGAAACGAGACGACTCGATCGCCATCCGGGACGTGATGCTCACCGTGGCCGAGGCGAACCAGGCCGACGAGGCGGTGCTTTCCCGCGTGGCGGAGTTTTTCGTGCACAGCGGCATATCCACGCAAGGGGTCCGGGGCCGGGTGGAGCGTTTTTTGCCGAAGGGCTACAAGATCCGCAAGGCACGCGTGGAACGGTTGCCCGAGGGCATGCGGGAGCCGTTTTTGACCCATGCGGCTTCCAGGCTGCTCGATGACGTACGAAAGGGCGCGGCGACCAGGGAAGATGTCATCGAACCACTCATCAAGATCGTGCGGTCCCAGCAGACCGACCCGGCAACCAAGGGCCGTATCGTGGAGGTCTGGGCCACGGAGGGATGGTCGTTGAAGGGGCACGAAAAGCTCGTGGTCAAACATCTTCCCCCTGGCTACAAGCTCGACCCGACGGGCAAGATCCGCCGGCATTACGAGTCGATGGTCGAGCCCTACTTGACCCAGGCGGCAGACAGGCTCGTGGATCCGTATTTGAGTGAGCCCCCCGACGACCCCGATGAGGCCCGCACCTGTCTCGACGACGAGACGCGCGAGTGGCTCCTTCAGATCGCGTCGAACCCCAAGACCGACGAACGGACCGTGGATCGCGTCATGGACCGATTTGCAGCGTATGGGTGGTCCATCCGTGGATACGAGAAGCAGCTCCTGCGAACCCTGCCCAAGGCCTTCAAGATCGTGGCTCCAAGGGGGGCCGGCGAGCCGCATTTGACCAAGGTGAGCACGAGGATCTGACGAGACGGACGGGCAGTGGGCCGGACCCGCCCAGGGTCTGGTGTCCTGATTTTGCCCCAAGAGGATGAGAGGTGTCCCATGCAGCGTTTTCCCATGACCCCGGCTGGATATGCCAGGCTTCGCGCCGAACTCAAGCATCTCAAGGAAGTGGAACGTCCAGAGAACATCAGAGATATCGAGACGGCCAGGGCCCATGGAGACTTGAGCGAGAACGCCGAGTACCATGCAGCCAAGGAACGGCAGGGCTTCCTGGAGACCAAGATGCGCGAGTTGGAGGCAAAGATCGCTCTGGCAGAGGTGATCGATCCCACGACGTTGAGTGGCGATCGGGTCAAGTTCGGGGCCACTGTGACGCTCTACGACCTGGATACGGACCAGGACGTGGTCTACGTTATCGTGGGCGAGCACGAGTCCGACATCGAGCGCCACCGTATTTCCTATACATCGCCCTTGGCCAGGGCCATCATCGGCAAGGAAGTGGGCGACGAGGTCGTGGTCCGCACGCCCAAGGGCGAGCGGAACTACGAGATCGCAGAAGTCGAGTACCATCCCATCGAAGACTGACTCGGCTGGGTAGACAGTCCCAATTCTTTTTGGCGGGGGCAGGGCTTGCGGAGCAAGGGGCGGGTTCCATAGTCCCATTGGGCGCGACTCGAATCGATGCGCTCAAGGAGGTTTTGGCATGGAGCGACGCGGACTTGCCGCCGACAAGGTCACCGACCTGATGGCCCACCTGGCCCGCCAGGCCCGCCTCTACGGGCCTGTGAAGGATCCCGGGCGACACCTGCCCAGATTCGCCGAGGTGTCCGATCCCACGAAACTGGTGCTCGACTACAAGACCACGGTGCTTCCTCCCAAGCGGTTCTTTATGCCGCCGGTGGAAGACATCTTCGAGTTTCAGCGGTCTTCGTTCGAGACAAGACAACCAGTCGATGTGGTCGAGGGCCCCAAGATTTTGGTGGGGCTGCACAACTACGATGCAGAAGCCATCTATTATCTCGACTACCAGATGTCTCGGGGCGTGCCCGACGAGGGCTGGTCGGCCAGGCGCGAGGGTTGGAGTTTCGTGGGGGTTTCCTATGAGCCCGACGAGGCGCACTTTGGTCCCTCGGTGGGCGTGGGCCCGGACCATCGCGAAGGGCTCGACATCTTTCTCGACAAGGCCCAGGGCGGATACAACGTCGAGATCCTGACAGACCGGGGGCGGGAGCTGGTGGAAGGTTTTTCCGGAATGACCGAGGAACTCCTGCCCGCAGGCCCGGCTCCCAGGTTCCACAACAAGCTCTTGCCCCTCTACCAGGATTTGCCCGATCTGTTCGATCGGTCCTACGACAGCCCGGTTTGGGCCGAACACTCCAGGCGTTGCTTTTCTTGCAGCTCCTGCACCATGGTCTGTCCCACCTGCTACTGCTTCGATGTCTACGATGCCCTGGAGCTCGACATGGACCAGGGTAGACGGCAGCGGCGCTGGGACTCCTGCCAGGTCGTCCCCTTCACGGAAGTGGCCGGCGGCGAGGTCTTCCGCGAGAAAAAGGAGAGCCGGGTCCGTCACCGCATCTATCGCAAGTTCAAATACATCACCGACCACTTCGGCAAGCCCTTCTGTGTTGGTTGTGGTCGATGCATCCGTGCCTGCCCGGCCAAGATCTCGATTTCCGAGGTGGTCAACGACCTGGCCAGGGGCGCGGCGAGCTGAGCAGCGGAGGGTGGCATGACACAGACCAGACACATACATGGTGCCTTCAAGCCGGTGCCCGGGCGCATCGTCCGCACCGAACAGATGACGGCACTCGAGAAGCTCTTTGAAATCCAGTTGCCCTCGGGTCCCCTGGGCCATGGCGCGGGCCAGTTCGTGGAGGTTTCACTCCTGGGTATCGGAGAGGCACCCATTTCGGTGTCTTCCGGTGCGGGCCGCGGTCCGAACTTCGAGCTGGTAGTGCGCAAGGCGGGCAACGTGACCGATGCCCTGCATCGTCTCGGGGCCGGCTCGTTGGTGGGCATCCGAGGGCCCTACGGCCATGGATTCGATATGGAAGCCATGCGGGGGCACGATATCCTGGTGGTGGGCGGCGGCATCGGCCTGGTGCCACTGCGCTCGGCCATCCACCATGTGCTCGACCACCGCGACGACTATGGCCGCCTCGTGATCCTTTACGGAACCAAGTCGCCGGCCGATATTTTGTTCAAGGCGGAGATCGAAGAGTGGAAGAACCGGTCCGACGTGGAGTTCCACATGACTTTGGACCGGGCCGACGACTCCTGGAAGGGGAACGTGGGCGTGATCACCACGCTGGTGCCGCCGCTCGATTTGGACTTAGACAAGACCCTGGCCTTGGTCTGCGGTCCGCCGATCATGTACAAGTTCGTGATCATGGCCCTCCGATCGAAGGGGCTGACCAACGACCAGATCTACCTTTCTTTGGAACGCCACATGAAATGCGGGCTGGGCAAGTGCGGCCACTGCCAGATCAACCATCTGTACGTGTGCCAGGACGGTCCTGTATTTCGGTATTCTGACATCCACGACGTCAAGGAGGCCCTGTGATGGCGGGAAAACGGGTCCGAGTGGGCTTTTTCGACTTCACGGGCTGCGAGGGCTGCCAGCTCGCCAAGGTGAGCATGGAGCGCGAGTTGCCCTTGTTGCTCGAACACATCGAGATCGTCAACTTTCGCGAGGCCATGTCCGAAAAGAGCTGGGACCTGGACGTGGCCTTCATCGAGGGCTCTATCACCACGCCCGCCTGCGTGGAACGGATCAACAAGATTCGCCGCCATGCGGGCCTGTTGGTGACCCTGGGTTCTTGTTCCAGCCTTGGTGGGATCAATGCGATCCGCGCCCCCATGGACCTCGACGAAGTCCGTTCGGAGGTCTACGGTGACAAAAAGTACCTGTTTCCCACCATGCCGGTGATGCCGGCGCACAAGGTGGTCAAGGTGGACGCTGCGATCTACGGCTGTCCGCCCAATCCGCAGGACGTGGCTCGGTTCCTCACCGAACTGCTCGCGGGCAAGATGCCCAGAGCGCCCAAGCATCCCGTCTGCGTGGAGTGTAAGCTCAAAGACAACGAATGCCTCCTGGTCAGGGGCATCCCCTGCATGGGCGTGGTCACCAGGGCTGGCTGCGGTGCCTGGTGTCCGTCCCATGGCCAGTTCTGCTACGGCTGTCGCGGTCTGGTGGAAGACGCCAACATCGAGGCGCTCAGAGAGAGCTTCACCGAGTGCGGACTGTCCCAGCAGGAAATCGACAACAAGCTGCGGCTGTTTTCCGCTCTGGAGTGGGAGGGTTAGTCCATGGGTCGTACCGTCAACATCAACGTGGAACATATCACTCGCGTGGAAGGTCACGGCAACATCGTGGTCCGGGTCAGAGACGGCCGGCTCGACACCTGCCATTTCGAGGTGGTCGAGGCCCCGCGGTTCTTCGAGGCCATGCTCAAGGGCCGATCCTGGCAGGAGGCTGCCATCATCACGTCGCGCATCTGCGGCATCTGCTCCATCGGTCACCAGATGACATCCCTCAAGGCCACCGAGGCCGCCCTGGGCATCCCGGTGAGCGAGCAGACCGTCATGCTCAGAAAGCTGCTCGTGGACGGGTCGATGCTCTCGAGTCACCTGCTCCACGTGTTGTTTCTCGCGGCGCCCGACGCCTTTGGCGCGCCCAGCGCCTTCGCCCTCATGGAGAGCCATCCCAGGGCGGTGGAGCTGGCCCTGCTCACCAAACGCTTGGCCAACGACCTCTGTGACCTGGTGGGCGGCAGGATGATCCACCCCATCACCTGCGTGCCGGGCGGCTTTACACAGATTCCAGAAGAGTCGGCACTTCGCACCATGCAGGAGCGGTATCGCAAGGAGATGCTGCCCATGCTCTTCGAGGTGGCCGACCTGCTCTTCAGCGTCAAAGACCAGTTTCCGGTCCTGGAACGCGAGACCGAGTTCGTCTCGCTGGGCGGCGCAGACGAGTATCCCTTCTACGACGGCCGAATTGCTTCGTCGGATACGGGTCTTGCACCGGTGGACTCCTACCGCGAGATCACCAACGAGCACATCGTGGAGCATTCCACGGCCAAGCACACCAAGCATGCCCGCGACTCATACATGGTGGGCGCCCTGGCGCGGCTCAACAACAACTTCGACAAGCTCACCGACACCGCCAAGCAGGTGGCCGATCGGTTCGGGCTGAAGGCTGTTTGCCACAATCCTTTCATGAACAACATCGCCCAGCTCGTCGAGTGCGTCCATTGCGCCGAAACCGCGATTGCCCGGATCGACGAGCTGCTCGACCGCGGCTTGCAGCAAGAAGCACCGCCGCGGGAATGGAACTGCAAGCCGGGCAGGGGCGTGGGTGCCACCGAGGTGCCCAGGGGGATCTTGTTCCACGAGTACAGCTACGACGCTTCCGGCCGGATCGTGAAGGCGAACTGCATCATTCCCACGAACCAGAATTTCGCCAACGTGGATCTGGACATGAAGACATTCGTGCCCAAGATGCTTGCCGAGGAGATAGACGAGCAGCGCATGGAACTCAATCTGGAGATGCTCGTGCGCGCCTATGATCCCTGCATCTCCTGCTCGGTGCACTTGGTGCGGATTTGACAACGAGGTCCCGGCGGTTGGAAAAAGAGGTGACGTTTGGCTCGGGTGACCATCATCGGTCTTGGGAACCGAATGCGCGGTGACGATGCCATGGGGCTGTTGGCCCTGGACGCTCTGGCGGGCCAGTCCCTTGGTGACGGAATCGAACTCGCCCAGGCCGCTGACGATCCCATCCGCCTCATCGACATGCTGGCCGAGACGGATGCCGCGATTTTCATGGATGCCGCGGACATGAAGGCAGCGCCCGGGACCTTGCGTGTCTTCCGGGACGAGTCGGAATGGACGTCGGTCCAGCCGCTGTCCTCGATTCATTCCATGGGATTGCAGCAGATTGTGCCCATGGCAAGAAAGCTCGGGATCCAGACCAGGGTCGTCCTGGTGGCGGTGCAGGCGGCGGATTGGTCCTTTGGACGGCAGCCCAGTCCGCAGGTCTTACAGCAGTTGACAGAACTGAAGGATACAGTCCTCAAGGAGGCACGCGATGCGCTCGAAGGTATTGATCATCGATGACGATGTGGACATCCAGGACGTGATGACCGCCATCCTGGAGCAGGAGGGACTCGAGGTGCACAGCGCCGAGGACGGCACCGAGGGGCTGGCCAAGGCCCGCGAGATCCATCCCAACTTGATCATTTTGGACGTCATGATGAACTCCCAGGACGAGGGGTTTCAGACGGCGTATCAGATCAAGGCCGATCCCGACCTGGCCCACGTGCCCATCGTGATGATCACCTCTGTGTCCAAGGTGACGGGTTTTTCCTTCAACAAGGAGCAGGACGAAGAGTTTTTGCCGGTTTCCGACTTCATCGACAAGCCGGTCTCGCGCGAAAAGCTCCTCGACGTGGTGCGAAAGCACCTGGGAAAATAGCAAACGCGCATCGTTCGTCGTGCAGCCGCCAGGATCCGCCAGTCGCTTCACGATCATAATGCCACATCGTCATCCTCGGGTCGATCCGCGACCTGCCAGGCACATCACTGTCCCCAGGCAGCAGCAAGATTGCCATGCCACCGGCTGATCCGAGTTGCCATGGTTGGTTTCTCTTTCCCGGGCGGCGCTCCTGCCGGCGTGGCTGCGCTGTGGCGGCTCGGTGGCGATCGTCTTCCATGAGGCCCATTGTTCCACGTCGAGGTTGATCCAGGGGCGGTTGCATGCAATATCAGGGGGGCTTGGTTTCAGGAGGGTCGAGTGGTTTTGGCCGAACGGAGCAGAGACAGAGGCCTTGTGGGTCTGCTGGGTCATGTTGCGGGATTCACGTTGTTGGACCTGCTGGTGACGGTCTGCATCCTGGCATTGTTTGCCAGCGTGGCGGTGCCGGCCTTCAGGCGGTATTCACGACGCACCAGGGCCCAGATGGCGCTGCCCCGGTTGCAGCGCATGTGTGACGGTGCGCGTTCCTACTACGAGGAGTCAGGGCGCCTGGCCCGTTCCCTGGCCGGGCGGGACGGCGCAAAACGGTTTCCCGAGTCCACTGCGGTGACGCCCACCAGGCGCTGTTGTGAGGCCGGCTCGAAGGGGCGGTGCCTGGGCACCGATTGGGATCAACCCACCTGGCGGGCATTGGGGTTCGACCTGCGGTCCCACCGGTATCGCTACCAGTTCCTGTCGTCTGGGCTGGGGCCCAAAGCACGGTTTACTGCCAGGGCATTGGGTGATCTGGATTGCGATGGGGTCCAGTCCACCTACGAGCGGATCGGCTGGGTGGATGGATCCGGGCGACCCAGGGCTTCGGTGGTTGTCCATGCCGTGGCTCCGGGAGAGTGAACCGGGCTTATCGCATCCCAGGCATCCGGGTTGGAGGAGGTTGAATTGTATAGACTCGGCGTGCGGCGCGTTTTTTCTGCGGCCCATTTTTTGAGGGGGTATCAGGGAAGTTGCGAGGCCCTCCATGGCCACAACTGGACCGTGGAGGTGGAACTCCTCAGCCCTCGTCTCGACGACGTGGGCATGGCCTGGGATTTTCGCGGGATCAAAAAGACCCTCGACGAGATTCTGGGAGAACTGGATCACCGCCTTCTCAACGAGCATCCCGCTTTTGCAGATCAAAACCCCTCTGCGGAAAACCTGGCGGCTTTCGTGTATACCAGGCTCGCAGAGCAGACGCCGGCGCCCTTGCATGTGGCGAGGGTCCGGGTCTGGGAGTCCGAGGGGACATGGGCGGCCTTCGAGCCGGATCATGCGCCGGATGTGGGACTGTAGGGCGGGAGCGTAGGGCGGAAGCGACGGCTTGCCCCGGCGGGCCGCCCAGCCTGAGATGCCGGTGCATCCGGCCCGGCCTTCTGGGGCTTTGTGCTGGAGGAAACCATGGAACGGACCAAAATCGACATTCGAACGCTGATAGCGAAAAAGCGCAGGGGCGACAAGATCGTGATGCTCACCGCCTACGATCATCCCAGCGCCAAGCTCCTCGACGAGGAGGGCGTGGACATCATCCTGGTGGGCGACTCCCTTGCCAACGTGGTGCTCGGTTACCCCGACACCAGGCCCGTGACCATGGATGAGATGCTCCATCACACCAGGGCCGTGGCCAGGGCCGTTCGCTATGCTTTCGTGCTCGGGGACATGCCGTTTATGTCCTACAACGTCACAGAGGCAGAAGCCATCAGGAATGCGGGCCGGTTCATCAAAGAAGCGGGAGCCGACGCGGTGAAGATGGAGGGGGGAGGCTGGGTGGTGGACCGGATCCAGGCGGTGGTGGCCGCGGGGATCCCAGTCTGTGGCCACCTTGGTTTGACGCCCCAGACGGCCAGCCTGCTTGGGGGACACCGGGTCCAGGGAAAACAGGCCGCCAAGGCCAGACGTCTGCTGGACGACGCCCTGCGCATGGAAGATGCCGGCGCCTCCATGCTGGTTCTCGAACTGGTGCCCGACCGGGTGGCCGCCTTGATCACCGAGCGTGTCTCGATCCCCGTGATCGGAATTGGTGCCGGTCCTGATTGTGACGGGCAGGTGCTGGTCTACCACGACATGCTGGGCATCAACGCGGATTTCCAGCCCAGGTTTTTGAAAAAATACGCCAATTTGGACAAAGTGATCCGCGAGGCAGTCCAGTCCTATCGCGCCGACGTGCTGGAGGGCACCTTTCCCTCGGCGGAACAAAGCTTTTCCATGTCAGATCAGGAGTTCGACAAGCTCGCTTCCATGCTGGATTCCGGCCCGGAAAGACAGGGCCGGCTACCCGCCGGGACGGAGGGAGGATCGGGCGACTCGTTCGATGAGCCCCAGGACCCACCGTACGGATCAGCCACCCGGTGATCGGAGCAGGCCATGAGAAAAGGCGTCTCGGATCCTGGGCCTGGTGACAAGGACCCTGCCGGAATAGTCGTGGTGGGGGCGGGAGCCATGGGTTCGTTGGTGGGAGCCCATTTGCTCAGGGCTGGTTTGGACGTAACCTTCTTGGAACGCCGCCGCGACATGGTGCAGGCCATGGAGCGCGACGGCCTGGAACTCACCCTGCCCGACGGGGTGCAATGGACTCTTCAGCCCAGGGTCCGCTCCGACCCTTCTTCCGTAGAATCCGCCGACTGGGTGTTTCTCTGTGTCAAAGCGGGCGACACGGAGGCAGCGGCAGCGCAGGTGGCGGACCTGGTTCACCGTGGAGCCGTCCTGGTCAGCCTCCAAAACGGGCTGGGTAACTTCGAGGCGATCCAACGGGCCTGTGGCCCGGGATCGGCAATTTTGGGCACCATTGCAGCAGGGGCCTACGTCGAGGCCCCCGGCCGGTTGAAGGTGGCTGGGCTTGGGCCCATCCACCTGGGAGACCCAGACGATCCCGACTCGGATCGCCTGGTCCGCCTGGCACGTCTGCTCGGGTCGGCGGGGTTCGAAGTGCTCGTGGAACGAGACATCCAGCAGGTGATCTGGGACAAGCTCCTGGTGAACGTGGGAATCAACGCGCTCACTGCCTTGCTGGGCCTGCCCAACGGCGCCTTGCTGGCCATCGAGTCTGCTGCAAGACTCATGGAAGCCGCCGTCCTGGAGGCCCTGGCAGTGGGCCGGGCGTCGGGCCTGACCCTGGATGCGAAAGAGGCCCTGGCGCGGACCAGGCAGGTGGCTCGGACCACGGCGGCCAACCGATCCTCCATGCTGTCCGATCTGCTGGCAGGTCGCAGGACCGAGGTGGCCCAGATCAACGGCGCCGTGGCTGATCTCGCGGAGAAACTGGGCCTGACGGCTCCCGTCAACCGCACACTGGCCGACCTGGTCGAATCCCTGTCACAGGCCTTGGATGCGGACCTGCTGGTTTCAGAGCGACGTTGGCATGCGCCGGAAGGATCGGATGCGTAGTCACGGCGGGATTGGACTGGATCGGATGGGTCCCACCTGGTCGGGGCCTTGGTCCCGGCGGATCGTTTTTGTCTTGGTGGTGTGGGGCGCAGCTCTTTGCGCTGCCTGCAGCAGGGTCCGGCCCGAGGCTGCCGCCCCTGTGTCGGGCGGGCCCCACTGCCGACTGGAAGCAGACGGGGTCCCCTTCGATCTCTTTGCTCCCGGTCGCCTCTTTACGCTCTTTGCCCGGGACCGGGCCGCCATGCTCCTCTACCTGTTCAACGCAGACAGTCTCTGGCCCAAGACAGCCGACCTCTGTGCCAGGGGACGAAACGCGCTGTTGGATCTGGAACTCGGGCCTGGCACAAGCTACGAACTGGGGCTCTGGGGTCCTGCCTGGGATGCGCCCATCTATTCGGTGGCGGTCACCAATCCCTTCATCGACGGGCGGGTGACCGGGTCTCGGTTTCTGGCCACCTGGCCCCTGGTGGCAGACGGCCAGACCGAATGGCTCAGGCAGGCCGCCGAGCTGGCCGTCCTGGCAAGACGACTCGTCGTCCGGACGGGAGGGCAAACGGGAAAGCACGTTGGGGCGGGCGGCCCGGATTCAACGGCCACCAAAGGGCCTGTGCCTTGGGCCAGGCTGGATTTCCTGGCACGAGCCACGGGCCTGGGCCGGTTTCGGTTCTTTCTTTGCCGCATGCCTCCGTCCTTGCTGCAGTATTCCAGCCTTGCGGGCCTGGGCCGGGCCTTTCGGCGGGCTGGGCATTGCAGCGGCACAAAGGGCCTGCGCCGCTGGGACGGGATCGCCCTGAGGGTGGCCGTTGAATGGGGGCGCCGGCTCACCGGGGCCCTGGCTCACCGGTTGCTCCAGACCCCATCGGGCAGGGTGGCAGCGGGCCTTTCGTCGAAGGCGAGCAGGGAATCGAGAGCTCGGTTCGTCCGCCGGCTTCTCGCCGGGAATGCCGGGGCTTTGCGACTGGCCCGGGACTGGACGGAGACAACCGAGGCCCTGGCTCGCAGGGCCGGGGTTCTGTTTGCTTCTCGGCAATACCGGCGTTTTCGCCGCGAGCACCTCACTGTCTGTCTCCCTGGCCAGGGCTGCGGCCTGGGTCTGACTGCGGTGGAGGCGATTTTGGACAGAGCCCGGATCCAGGGAAAGGCGGGCCTGGCCCGCCAAGCCCAAAGGGCCGCCCGCCGCCTGACATTCCTTCTGTTCGGCCGGGATGCCGGCCTGAGCAAGGCCCAACGCAAGGCCTTGGCAGGGGAGCGGCGGGCCTACCTGGCCATCCAAGACCGGGTTGAGTCGGACCGCCGCAGGTTGGGTCTGCTGGCCAGGCGTTGGTTTGCGCAGACCGGGGCCCAGCTCTTGTCGAAGCGGCTGCGTCGGCCCGGGAACCTGCTTTTGTCGTCGAGCTTCTATTACCAGACAGAGCATCTGGAACAGACCAGGGCCGGCTTCACCCACGCCGCGCTCATCGAGAAGCTGGGCCGGGTTTCGGGCCTGGGCTCTGTGGCCTGGCAGCTCGATCGGGTGCTCGGGTATTTTTATGTCTACCCCGTTTCCCGCCTGACCCATTCGGTGACCGTGGAGTTGCTCGAACCTGCAGCGGGAATCGTCCGCCGGCCCAGGAGATATCAGTGGGTGCGCCTTGTCGTTCCCGCCAGATTTCGGTTTGGATCGGGCGCCGTGACCGACAAGGTCACAATCCCCAATCTTCTCTCGTATCTCGTCGAGCAACTCCGCTTCTGCCCTCGCTACTACAGCCTTCCGGGATTTTTCTATGCCGCGGCCTCCTGGTTGGCCACGGATCCGCACAACGCGAGACTGCTCGAAGGAGCCTGGGAGGAACGGACCTACCGTGGAGGCCGCTACAGGACGCTGTCACAGCGAGGCATGGAAGCTTTGAAGGGAAAGACGATCCTGGTCCCGGTGGGGTTGTTGCCTGGTCTGGGGCGGCGACGGGATCATCGCCTACGGTGAGGGGCGCTCGGCCGAGGCCTTGCTCGCCTGGAGTCTGAGTGCCGGGGAGGAGTTGTTGCCGTAGCCATCCTGCGCACCCGCCGGATGGGCTGGTTCTTGGTGGAGGCACCTGCCCTGTGTTGTGGGGGATTCGAGTCTCCTTGTTCCTTCGTTCCTTGGGATGATGCGTTTTTCTGGTCCTTCGTCTTGGCGAGCATCTCCAAGGTTTCGGCTTCGATGCGCTTTTTGTATGCTTCGTCGCGTGCCGCCACGGCTTGGGGCGGGGCGAACTTCCTGGCCAGGCCCATGAAGCGAACCAGGTCGCCGTCTTTGCGGCGGATGCGGACGAGCAGGCCGGGATACTTGACACCCAGCCAGCGGTAGATCCAGCCGTCGGGCAGATGGGGGTTGGACCATTCGTAGACGAACCGGGCGTCTCTGGGGGCGAGGTTGACGCAGCCGTGGCTGCGCTGGACACCGAAGAAATCGTGCCAGTAGGCGCCGTGGAGCGCCTGTCCTTTCCAGAAGAAAAGGGTCCAGGGCACGGACTCGGCCATGTACTCCTCGGCGGCACCCATTTCGTTGGTCATGTCGGTTTCCGCCACTTTCCAGTAGACCCGAAAGATGCCGTGTTTGGTGGCGTGGTCGTCGAGGCCCGTGGAGACCATGGTGGCGAATACGGGACGATTTCCTTCGTAGGCCACCAGCGTCTGCCTGGCGAGGTTTACGTCCACCCATTGCTGGTGTCTGGTGGTGCCTGGCGGCGGTGTCGAGGGCCAGGCGGCCCTGGCGCCCCTGGCACGGATCCAGCGACAGGGGCCGATGCGGTAGTAGCGCCTGCCGGCTTTGGCCAGGCTGCCCAGGACCTGGACTGCGGCATGCCTGGGCAGTCTGCCGGTCACCCGGCCGCCAGGCGAATCATAGATTCGCTTTTGGCGCAAGGTGAATGCGACGGGGAGTTTCAGGCCGGTCTTTTCGAGGTCGACTCCTGCAAACTGCGAGGGAACGTGCCTGGCCAGGCGGCTGATGGGAATGTACCAGTTCTTCGTGGTCTTCCAGTAGTTCTTGCCGTCGATGCGGCAAAAGCGCTTGAAGCGTACGAAAAAGCCCATGGGCAGGATCCGGGAGGGCTTTTTCTGTTTGGCGGCCTTCCTGCTGGGATACAGGGGGGCGCCGGCGGCGCGGACATAGGCATACTGGCCCGGGGTGATCTGGTCGGCGGGCATGGGAGGCTGGTGCAAGGCCAAGGGTTTTTCCTTGGCCCAGACCAGGTGTCTGCGGCAGACGTAGGCATGGGGCCCAATCATCATCCAGCCTCCGCGACAGCCCTTGCCCCGAACCCATCCCCAGGGAGGCAGCCTGGTGTTGACAGCCAACATGCCCACCTCGTCGGCCTTTGGGCTCGCCTCGTAGCGAATTCTGGCGTTTCGAAAAGCGCGCAGACTGTGGGCCCACCTGGGCTTTCTGGGGACTGGTCTGAGCAGGGTCGCCAGGAAGTCTTTCAGACCTTTCCAGTCCAAGGCCTTCCGGGGATCGTCGGCCAGCTTTGCTTGGGCAAGGGCGGTCAAGGCGGCCTGCACCGGCTGTCGCGCGCGGGCTTCCAAGTCCTGTTGGCTGCAGCCGTCACCGCTCCAGTGGCTGGGTGGGTAGAACGTCGTCGATCCGGTCTTGTGGGTCATGGGGCCTGCCGCTGCAGCGTTGGACCCCGATCCGGAGCCCTGTTTGCCAGCCGCCCCGTTTCCTGATCCAGGGGCCTTGGTCCGGCGGGAATCAGCAACAGCCCGGCTCTGGTCGGACAGCCCTTCCGCCGTCTTCCCACCAGGCGGCACAAGACGCTCCACCGCGGCCCTGCGTCTTTGTGCTTTTCTTTCTTGGACCATCCCGGCCAAACTCACCGCCCCTGCCAGAAATCCCAGCACCACCAGCCCCGTGATCACGAACCGCAGCGAGCCCCTGCCCGACCGTTCTGCGGCAGACATTGGCAAAGGATGTTCATCGGCCCTTTCCGCGCCCTGGTCTACCCAGGCAGTCCCGCCCTCTGCTGGAGCGAGCTGCGCATCTGCCGGCGCAGGGGGTAAGTCTGTTGGCGCAGACAACGAGTCCACAGGGGCAGGAGGTAAATCTGCTGCGCCAGTGGGTATGGCGATGACGTCCGTTGGAGCAGGTGGCACGCGGGCGCCGGCAGGCGGAGGATCAGGGATTGCCGCCGGAGCAGGGAGCGGGTCTGCCGGCGCAGGCGACGAGTTCTCTGGGGCAGGAGGCAAATCTACTGCGCCAATGGGTATGGCGGTGACGTCCGTTGGAGCAGGTGGCACGTGGGCGCCGGCAGGCGGAGGATCAGGGATTGCCGCCGGAGCAGGGAGCGGGTCTGCCGGCGCAGGCGACGAGTTCTCTGGGGCAGGAGGCAAATCTACTGCGCCAATGGGTATGGCGGTGACGTCCGTTGGAGCAGGTGGCACGTGGGCGCCGGCAGGCGGAGGATCAGGGATTGCCGCCGGAGCAGGTGGCAGGTCCGTTTCCGGGAGCAATGCTTGGGCCCCCGGCGAAGGGGCCTGTTGCTGAGTCGTCGGCCCGTTGTTTCGTGGCATCTGAGGCCCTGCGGGCTTTTGGGGAATGCGGGCTCCGGTGTATCGGATCTTGGATCGAGGACTTGCTGCAACGCTCATGGACCACTCCTTTGGGCACGGTGCCTGTCCCCTGGTGGGACCAGGTGGGCATTGGACCCTGTCTCATTAGAATGGGCCTTTGCGATTTTGGCAAAAAACCGGAACAAAACGGAAATTCTGATTTGATCTTGTCATGTGTTGGTGAAAAATGGTTTCCCTCTCAACTCGATACGAAAGTACGAAAGAGGGTGTCAGGTATGAGAGGATGTCAGGCATGCCTTGCATTTATGTGTTCTGGTCGGATGTGCCTTGTCCCGCTGGGTCGTGCTCTACAAGAGGTATCCGACCCGGTTGTTGACGAGTTGGACGGATGCCACTACCCTCTTGTTCAAACCTGCCCTGCCCCGGGGAGATATTTGGATACCCTGCGCCTTGCGAGAAGGAAGGCGACTGTCTCGACGACCAGGATCTGACCCTTGCGGCGAAGCAGGCGGATCGATCGGCCAAGGAGAAGAACCAATGATCAAGCGACTCTACGTCGACAACTACAAGTGCCTGGTCAATTTCGATCTCAAGCTCGACGATCTGTCGTTGCTCCTGGGGCCGAACGGTGTTGGCAAGTCGTCGGTGTTGGATATCGTTTACGCGGTTCGTCAGCTCCTTGCTGGCGTGGCTAAGGTCACGGATCCAGATGTGTTTCCCACTTCGACGCTTACGCGTTGGCAGAGTCGGACCTTGCAGGTGATCGAACTCGAGTTTTCTTTCGACGATGAGCCGGCCCCCTTAGTATATCGGCTGGAGATCGATCACGAAAGTGCTACGCAGAGAGCACGCATCCATCTCGAGCAACTCACTGTGGGGGGTAAGCCGCTTTTTGAGGCCAGGCTGGGTGAAGTTCAGCTTTTCCGAGATAACCATTCCAAAGGGCCGAGCTATTCGACCGACTGGTCCGAATCGGCCATGGCGAGGGTGGCCGAACGCAGTGACAACAAGCGCCTTTGCCGTGTCCGGAACTTCATCCGCAAGATCATTGTCTGTGGCCTCTACCCTCGCCGGTTCGAGTCCGAGTCACGTCGCGATGACCCGATGCTTGAACGCGATGGCTCCAACTTTTCCGCCTGGTATCGGCACATCTTCCAGGAGCGGCAGGACTTGGTCCCTGACTACATATCCGCCGTCAGGGAGGTTATCGACGGCTTCCACAGTATTCGGCTCGAGAAGGTTGGCACGGATGCCCGTGCACTCATGGTTCTGTTTCAAGATTCCAATGGGAAGCGTTTCGAGCTCCGATTGGACGAACTTTCTGATGGGGAGCGTGCGCTCATCGCCCTTTATGCATTGGTCATCGCCACTGCGGGACAAGGATATTCCATATTTTTGGATGAGCCTGACAACTACATCGCTCTGGCTGAAATTCAGCCCTGGCTCATAGCGCTTGAAGACGCATGTGGCGATGCCATACCGCAGGCCGTTCTTTCTTCTCACCATCCCGAGTTGATCGACTATCTCGGGCCGGATTGTGGCATACTGCTGCGCCGCGAGTCGTCAGGCGTCATTGCACCAGGACGTCTGGAGGTCTCATCTGAGAGTGGTGGGCTCAAGCTTTCGGAGATCCTTGCGCGAGGGTGGGAATCATGAGTCGAAGGGTACAGGTCGTCCTGTTGTGCGAGGATTCCCAACAGGCGGCGTTTGCAAGGCGGTTTTTGAAGAGAGATGGCTGGAATTTGCGGGGACTGCGTGTCGTGAAAGCTCCGCAGGGGCGTGGCGCTGGCGAGCAGTTTGTTCGAGAGCAGTTCCCGAGGGAAGTTGCCGAACAGCGGAGGCGTCACGTAGCCCAAACTTTGGTGGTGCTGATCGATGGCGACGTAGTGGGGGTGGAAGGGCGCAAGAGGAGTCTGCGAGATGTGTGTGACGCACACGATGTGGTACCGCCGACGCCGGCTGAGTCAGTGGCTGTCTTCGTGCCCACGCGCAACATCGAGACGTGGTTTGCGTACCTCGACGGGCAAGAAGTCGATGAGGCGACAAACTATCCACGACTGGTGCGTGAGCGAGCGTGCCACCGACACGTTGATGTGCTTGCAAAAATGTGCCGGCAGCGCCAGCTTCGTCAGCCAGCTCCTCCATCGTTGGTAGCTGCCTGTAGGGAATACACGCGGCTATCTGCGGTCCGCCCATGATTGAAAATAGGTACGCTAACGAGCCCATGGGGCCTCGACGCTGTGCTGACTGGTTTGGAGAAGGTGGCGGCATAGAGTGACAACATTCAGCTGCCTTCGGCCGTCGTCTCGTAGTCGAAGAGATTCGAGGTTCAGAAGGTGAGTTGCTCGATGTGGAGGGATCCGAATCGGTCCGCGGCCCGGTCGTAGACGTATTGCGCGATCCAGAGCGTGCCGTCGCTGTCTCGGGCCACGTCGGTGTAGAAGCCGTAGCCCGCATCGCCGGTGTCCAGGCCGGTGACGTTCCATTGGCCGTCTTGGGTCCTGGTGGCCACCAACAGGTCTGCGTCGGTACCGTCTTGTTCGATGATGCGTAAGGTCCCGTCGTCTGAGAGCAGGATCACCGGGTCGAGGCCCACGACGTGGTGTCCGTCGTCTCGTTGGCCGTCGTCTGCCAC
>CAZIJS010000015.1:0-7508 GCA_964539505.1 uncultured Myxococcales bacterium | reverse complement strand
GCCGCCACGAGCCGGCCGTCGGAGAGGCGGGCTGCCGTGACGAAGAGGCCCGTGCCCTCCGGGTGGTCCGTCCAGGTGGGGGGCAGGGCTTCGTCCACACAGGATCCTGCGATACAGACCTGTCCTTGGGCGCAGGCCGGATCGCAGGAGTCGTCTTCTGCTTCGCAGGTCCAGGTGTCTGCCGGGCAGACCTGGCCCGAGGGACAGAGTCCGGCACAAGGAATCTGGGTCGAGTCCACGTCGGACAGGGTCCAGTCGTCGCTGGACGAGGGGTTTGCACGGGATGCCTGGGCCATCATGAGCTTGCTCGAAAAGGTGCCGTCTGCATTGTCCAGGCCGGTGACCATGAAAAAGACGGTGGGCTGGTCGGAGTCGTCGAGCAGGATGTCGCTGTACCAGACCTGCTCGTTGTCGGTGGCCGGCACGTAGATGTCGTGGATGGCCCAGTTTCCGGCAAGGCCCTGGGCGTATTTGAGCGCGGACCGGTCCTGGTCGAGATAGGTGATGCGTGCCTGGCCGTCGCTGCCCAGCGCGATGGCCGTGTATTTGCCCACGTCGTCACCCTTGAGCAAGATGCCCTTGCGAAATCCGCTCGGGTCGGCCTGGACCGGGCCGTCCCAGGGCACGCCGTCCACTGGTTGTGGCACGAATCCGTCTTCAGTTTTCGTCACCAGGTCCAAATCGCCCCAGGTGTCGTTGTAGCAGGCCACGAGCACGGCTCCGTTTCCCGCAGCGATGCTCAGGTAGCGCCCAAAGTCGCCTGGCTCGGCAATGCTGGTCACCTCGCATTCACAGGGGACCGGCAGGGGTTGGCAGTCCTCGTCCAGGGTCATGGGCTCGGTGCCCACCAGGCTCTCCCAGGCTTCACATTGGGGCGCCGGGTCTGCGCATAGGAGCGGGATGTCGGTGGCATCCCCGCAATTTTGGCCTCCCGTGGAATGATGGTGGCAGGCCTGGGCCCCCAGAACCGTGAGGGCAAGGGTCGGCACCAGCAGGCCCCTGGAAAAAGGGTTTCGTCGAGAACTCCTCTGGCTCTCGTCTGGTTTTCCTGGTCCTCCTCTGCGCTTGCGGTGCAGGGACAGGAACAGGCCGAGGATGGTGAGCAGCAGGGCCAGACCGCCGCCTGGAGCATTGCTGCGGCAGCCGCAGCCCCCCGAATCCGAGGACCTGGGTTCCACGCGGCCATAGAGCCCCAAGACCCGTTTGGTCACGTGGCCCGATTCGTCCTTGGCGCGCAACGTGACGTTCTTGGCTCCGGTCGGCACCTGGATGCTCTGCACATGGGACCATGGCGACCAGGGTCCGTCGTCGAATCGGAAGGAGGTCCAGACCCGGTCTGGTTTAGAGACCAGATCGTCGGCCTTCCATGACAGGCGCCGGTCCGTCACGGTGGCCGAGATCGTCGGCCCGGCCCGGTCCACGACGACTTCGAGCCTGGCGGGAGTCCTGTCTACGGTTTGGGGCTGTCCGCGCAGCCTTGCCCGGACCTCGATGTGGTGGCGGCCCTCGAACCAGAGCAGCGGGCGTTGGATCGTTGCAGGTGATGTCGTCCTGTAAGTGGACCAGAGGCCGCCGTCGAGCCGGTAGGACCATTCCACCTGTCCGCTGAGCCCATTGGGCAGGATGCCCTGGACTGCCAGGGTGACTTTGGGCGCCTGATCGACGGCCTGTTCCAGGGTGGCCGGGTGCAGGGCCTTGGGGATCTGTTGCGACAGGATGCGGGCCTGGGTTTCCACCTGGGGCAGGACGCCTTGGGGCTGATCGGCCATGGCCGGCGAGTATTGCAGGTTCGCAAAGATGGCCAGGAACTGGCCTTGATCCGTGGAGGTGATGGAGTTTTCATCCAACACCAATTCGAATCCCTGCATGTCGGGCAGGTCGATGGGTGAGAGCGCGCCCGAGCCCAGGGCGCCGCCTGCCGCGTCGAGCAGGGATGGGAACACCGCTGCGATCTCTTCGGGCGACTCGGCCAGCAGCTCGCTGTGCTCCACCCGCAAATTGGTGAAGGCTCCTTTGATGTCACCGAGCACCGGAACGAGCTGGTTGTTCTCGTTGACCTGGAGCACCAGGGGCAGAGACAGGTCCGTGACCAGGCGGAAGAGGCGGATGAACCGTTCGTCCACCAACCCGTAGAAATCCAGGGCCAGATCCTTGGCCTGGACCGTGATGAGTGGATCGAGGATGGTGCCGTCTGCATCCAGGGTTCCGGATCCCAGGGTAAAGGTGGGCGGGTTTTGAGGCCGCACCGAGATCACCAGGGCCGGGTCGTCGCTGTGGATCAGGTCCCCGAGGGAATCGAGCATGAGCGAGAAAGTAGACACCTTGAGGTAGTCGCTTTGCCGCGGGCCCATGTCCAGGCAGAGGGCGCCCGAGTCGTAGAGGGCATATCCCATGCGATCCAGGAAGGTTTTGTGGATGCCGATGCCCAGGTGATACGATCCTCCGTCCGGCCGCTGGTCCACCTGGAATGTGGCAGACTCGGGGATGGTCTGGATGGGCGGGGGATCGCGCCTGGGCACACAGCTTGCTCCACCGGGCCAGGCCCTCGTGCCGGCAAACAGGCCTTGACTGACACCGCTGTTGACCATGTCGGAATAGCCCCCTGCCCAGATGTGGATGTCGAGCCAGGCCTGAAGAGCCGGAGCCAGGGATGAGAGCACGGCGCCCATGTCGACGCGGCCTTCGGTCCCCATGTTTTGCACACAACCCTCGGTGCTGTCTTCCATGCAATACATCTGGGTTCCGTCATCTGTTTCCTGGCAGGAGGAGAGCTGCGGGCAGGTGGGGTCGCTCGGGTCACAGGGCATGCAGAGACTTTGTGCCATGCTTTGTGCCTGGTCGGAAACGGTCTGGCGGAGCTGGTCGATGAGCTGGCCTTTGAAGAACAGGTCGATGGCACCGCAGGTTGGGGTGTTCCACCATTCGCTTCCGGTGATGTCGATGTCGTCGTCGTCGATGTCGCCGTCTGGGATCTCGACGTTTTCGAGATCGATCCGGGTCCGGCCGGACTGGGAATCCTGGTTGAACACCATGTCCGCGACGACGCGCACGTAGGGGTGGCTGCCCGCCGAGGTGTCCAGGTCCACGTTGCAGTCAGGCACCAGGTCACTGTCTCCGTGGGTGTGGATGGTGTGGAGACTGCGCACGTTGAGGTGGCCTTCCACGTGCAGCGTCGAGGGGGCCTGGGGATTCAATGTGAGGCCCAGCAGGTCCACTTGGATGGAGCAGGGTGGGTCCTGGGCCTGGCAGTCGTCTGCACTGCCCTCACCGCAAAAGTCCATGGTTCCAAAGCCGCTGATGTCCTGGTCGCAGGTGGCGGGAAGATCGAACTGCAACGAGCCGCCCATCATGTCCGTGACGATGGAAGCCATGTTGTCCTGGATGAAATCGAGTCCGCCCCGCGTGATCCGCACCTGGATGCCGTTTGGGATGCGCTCTTGAGTGGGAAAACCTCCTGGAATGGGACCCATGCAGCTACATCCGGAACAGCCCTGCCCGCTGCAACTGGCAACGGCCCAGCTTGCCGCCAGCACGAACAGAAGGGTTTTCGTTGCACCGTGTTTTCTGACAAGACGCATTGTTCGACCTCGATATGCAGGCGTCAGGCGCAGAGGCTGCGCACCGTTTGTTTTCGTGCTTTCGAGAGTACCACGGTACGTTGCAGTGGTGCAACCAGCGACCAAGGACGACTGGGCGCTCGGTGCCGACGGATCGTTTTACAGCGATGCCTTGCGAAGGGACGGGCCGACTCAACACGTACTCTCGTTGTTGCGGGCAGGTCAAATGTGGTTGAAAAGAAGTCAACTGGCTCCTGGACTGGCCGGTTTTGGGCCTTTTGGCCACAAACCGGCCAATGCGATGGCCTGTGAGTCGGAAAAGTCTCGTTGGTGGAGACAGGCTGTTTGTTTGGATCGGCGGCGGAGAGTGACCTGCAAAGCGCCTAAGCGTCGAGATTACCTGGTTGGCTCTCGATTGGCTCTCGGTTGGCCCGGGTTTCGCATGAGTCGTGGCGATGGTTGTAGATCGTCCGGGCGACGCAATGGGGCGACGCAATCAAAGGACGTGGGTTCGAATGGTGGAGAGGTTGCCAAGCGCTGTGGTCTGTGAAATAAACAAAGAACGCAGGGCTGTTTGCCGTATCACA
Source organism: uncultured Myxococcales bacterium (assembly GCA_964539505.1). Taxonomy (GTDB): domain Bacteria; phylum Myxococcota_A; class Polyangia; order HGW-17; family SLPX01; genus CAZIJS01. The sequence continues at coordinate 3,364 of CAZIJS010000015.1, read as the reverse complement.
GAGGAAACAGAAGGCCTGGAGTTTTTCGATGTGGAGCGGGTTTGATTGGATCCGGTTGCCCGGGGCCCGTATCCTGTCACGGAGGGTCGAGGACATGAGACGATTCGGATGGTTGTTTGCAGTTGCATTCCTGGGTGGTTTTTCCTGGATGGCTTGCGGAGATTCCAAGTCTGCACCAGACGAGGAAGATTATGGTGTGGTCGAGCCCCTGCAGGACGACTCCACGTTGGGCAAGGCAGACAGCGTGGGCGTCAAGGCCTTGCCGGTGAGCGTGGACGATTCGAATACCCAGGTCTGGGAAGTGCGCAACCAGTGGGAAGATCGCGACACGCCGGAGGCGCGTAAGGCAGGGATTGCCTGGCCTGCGAACAGCGGTCTCAACTGGGACGAGAAGTATGCCCGCTGGATCCAGTCCATGGAGAAGACCGATTCGGTGTCAGACTACTACACGTACGACACGTTTACGTTGACCACGCCTTGGGGCAAGACGCTCCCGTCACCAAAACTGGAATGCGCCGAGTTGGCCATGTTCCTGCGCGTGACCTTTGCCTCCTGGTACCACCTGCCCTTCTACATGACGTCGGTGGACGGGGAGGGCACCAGGGTTTATTTTGGGCATTTCGGTGCCAGGACCAGGAACGGTCGGTACAAAAACATGCCCAAGTTCAAGAGCTGGTACCGCGACTATTCTACCATGAGCCAGGATGACATCGCACGTGAGGGCTGGCCCCAGGACAGCAAGCTGCGGTCACGCGGTCTGTGCGGCGGCGGAGACGAGATGGACTACCTGTTCGACGGGGCCAAGGCGGGCGCCTACTTCGACGAGATCTTTCTCAACAAGCGCACGGGCCATTTCCTGCGCCTTTTGCTTTGCTATTTCGGGTCGGTCAACCTGGTGGTGTCTCGGAATACATACAATCTCAAGCCCCAGGCGGTCCGGGCCGGGGATATGTTGCTGGAGCGCTGGCAGCGCCAGGGGATCGGTCATACGCTCGTGGTCAAACAGGTCACGCCCCTCGACGAGGGGCGGCTCGAAGCGCAGCTCGTGTCGGGTTCCATGCCCAGGCGCCAGCCAAAATGGGAAGATGGCGCTGCATCCAAGCATTATTTTACGTCAGACGAGATGGGCGGCGAGGGGACCAACTGGGACGGCGATGCGTACGTGCGACTCGGCGGCGGCCTGAAACGCTGGCGTGTGGCCAAGAACGTCGGCGGTTATTGGATGAACACCTGGATGGATGCCGACGAGGCCTCCTGGATTTCCGATACGGACTACGAGCGGCTCAAGACAAGGCCATCGGAGTTCGAAAACCTGCTTGGCCAGGTCACTCCGGAGCAGGCCCGCGCTTCCTTGCTGCACCGCATCGAGGATGCCAGAAACCACCTGCGTGAATACCCGGCATCCTGTGCTGCGCGCACCAGGCGTGAAGAGGCATTTGCCGAACTCTACGCCCTCAACCAGCGGGAATTTGGCATGTCCAAGGAAGAGACGGACCGCCAGTACCGCATCCTGGACGACTACGTGTTCGCAGAACTCGTCTACAACCAGTCCAAGACCTGCTGTTGGAACCATTCCACATCTGCCATGTATCAAATCATCATGGACTACAACCGATCGCTCCAGGATGAACAGTGCAAGGAGCCCCGGGTCTTCAAGGCTGTCGATGGCGGCTACGATGTCTTTGCACAGTATGCAGAGCAGACCGGGCGGGGGCATCTCTGGCGGCCCTGGTCCGAGGACGAACCCTGCTCCCAGAGAGACACGGCCAACGACGTCGAAGAGGAACATGACTGGATATCCTGGTGTGACGCCTCTTCGGGTCAGAGCCAGGAACCCACCTGCCAGGACGATGTCTACGAGGCCAACGACAATCCCACCCAGGCCCATGGCCTGGAAGAGGGGTCCTATCCCGGCCTGCAGGTTTGTTCGGGCAACGACGATTATTACCAGGTAGAGTTGGGTGATGGTCAGCAACTGACCGTGACCATTTCGTTCGACCACACCAAGGGTGATTTGGACATGGCGCTGTTTCGAGACGACCAGCAGATAGACATCAGTCAGGGGGTCGATGACACAGAAACCGTCCATGCCGACCAGGCAGGCACTTACGTGATTCGAATCTATGGGTATCAGGGTGCAGAGGCTGCCTACAGCCTGAGCATCGCCATGGATTGAGGGTGAGCGGGCAGTTTCCGTTCCCGTTGTTTTCGGCTTTTATCGACGGAGTCATCCATGGGTGAAGACAGGACCAAGACGGAGCAAAATCTCTACGAGGCATTCGTGGGAGAGGCCAAGGCCAGCGCCAGGCTCTGGGGCTATGCTCAGAAGGCCGAGCAAGAGGGCTACCCTCAAATGGCCAAACTCTTTCGGGCCATATCCCAAGCCGAGCGGGTCCATGCGACCCGGCACCTTCGCCTCCTCAAAGTGATCCGATCCACCGAGGAGAACCTGGAGGCGGCATTCGAGAGTGAGACTACGGTCAACGAAAACATCTATCCAGCATTGATCCGACAAGCCGAGGAAGACGGCAACCAGGCCGCGGTGATCAGCTTCAGCAATGCCAGGGACGCAGAAGACGCCCACGCCTCGCTCTACAAAAAAGCCATCGGCCACATGGTGGGCGAAGAAGACACGGTCTACAACGTCTGCTCGGTCTGTGGTTATGTGGTAGACGGCCCTGCGCCAGACGAATGTCCTGTCTGCGGGGCGCCCAAGTCCCGGTTTTTTTCCGTGGAGTGACATCTTCTCCCATGTCGAGTCCCACGTCGAGTCCCATGTCGCAGTCTCAGCCCAAGGTTTCGGTGCTGCCGCCGGAGTTGGCCAGCCAGATTGCTGCCGGGGAGGTGGTGGAACGGCCTGCTTCGGTGGTCAAGGAACTGGTGGAAAACGCCCTGGATGCCGGTGCTTCCCGGGTTTCGGTGTCTGTGGTAAACGGGGGCATCGATGCAATCCGGGTGGCAGACGACGGATGCGGCATGTCGGCCAGGGATGCGGCCACGGCGTTTTTGCCCCATGCCACGAGTAAGGTCCGGAAGGTGGAGGACCTGGAAGCCATCGCCACGTTGGGCTTTCGTGGCGAGGCCCTTCCCTCCATCGCGTCGGTTGCCAAGATTCGTCTGGTGACCAGGCTGGCTGAAGAGACCTCCGGGACCTTAGTGGAGATCGATGGCAAAGGGCCCATGCACATCCAGGAAGTGGGGTGCGGACCAGGTACGGTGGTGGAGGTTTCGGACCTCTTTTTCAACGTGCCGGCCAGGAGGAAGTTCCTCAAAAGACCTTCCACGGAAGCCTCTCACTGCATGGAGACGGTGATTCGGCTGGCCATGGTGCGGCCCGATGTGCATTTCGTCTACGAGCAGGACG
>CAZIJS010000014.1:0-38021 GCA_964539505.1 uncultured Myxococcales bacterium | reverse complement strand
GACATACGATATTTCTTCTTTGGGGATGCGACAGCGCAGATACACCAATCTGGGCATGGCAGGTCCGGTGACCGACTAAGGGCGCCGGCTCTGGATGGATTCGATGAATCCCACGGTCTGGCCCACCATCTCGGCGGCGTTGGCCTCGTCTGTGTCCACGTGCATTTCCAGGACATAGGTGGGCTTGACCCTGATGAGGACATCGCCAAAAATCAGGGCCCGTTCACCTTCCACGCGGACGCGGACCATGTCGCCATCTCGCACGGCCAGGCGCAGGGCGTCTTCGGGGTTCATGTGGATGTGGCGCAGGGCACAGATCACTCCTTGCCGCAGTTCCACCCGGCCGTTTGGGCCTTCCAGGACGAGTCCCGGGCTGCCTTCCAGGTCGCCGGAGGCGCGAATGGGCGCGTCGATGCCCAGCTTGAATTCTTCGGTTCGGGCGATTTCCACCTGGGTCTGCCGGCGCTCCGGCCCGAGGATCCGGACCCGCTCAATCCGCCCCTTCGGACCGATGAGTGTCACACGTTCCTTGCAGGCAAACTGCCCCGGCTGCTTGAGCGCCTTGTCCGGGGTGAGTGTGTGGCCCGGCCCGAACAGGGCCTCGACGTGGTCGGGCTGGAGATGGACGTGGTGGGCGGAGACGCCGATGGGGATGGGGATGTCTTCGGGGTGCACTGCCTCGACCAGGCGTGACTGGTTCAAGGCAGCGATGGACTCCTTGGCGATCATTCCTTCTTCGTCGGTGGGCACCACCAGGACGCGGACCGGTGAGTCTTGCGTGGCCACGTCGGCTGCCTCGCCCCTCTTGGGATGGGCCTGCGCATTGACGGCCTCGTCGATGCGGATTCCCAGGTGCTCGAGGTTCCGGCAGACGCGCGAGCGGATCCATGCGCTGTTTTCACCGATGCCGCCGGTGAAGACCAGGACGTCGAGGCCGCCCAGGGCCGCCAGGTAGGATCCGATGTATTTTCGGAGACGGTAGCAGAAGACCTGGATGGCCAGGATGGCCCTGGGGTTTCCCCCCTCGGCTGCCTCCACCACTTCCCGCATGTCGTTGGACACTCCTGACAGGCCCAGAAGTCCGCTCTGCTTGTTGAGCAGCCGGTCCACCTCCTTGGGATCCATGCCGAGTTGGTTGATCAGGTGGAGCAGGAGTCCTGGGTCCAGGTCTCCCGACCTGGTGCCCATGACCAGTCCTTCGAGGGGGGTGAGACCCATGGACGTGTCCACCACCCGACCGTGATCCACCGCTGCCACCGATGCGCCGTTGCCCAGGTGGCAGGTGATCATCTTCAGTGCGCGCGACGAACGCTTCAGGTGGGCTGCGGCCTTCAGGGAGACATACTTGTGGGAGGTGCCGTGGAACCCGTAGCGTCTCAACCCCTGCTGCTCGTAGAGGTCGTAGGGGAGGGCGTAGAGGAAGGCGTGCTTGGGCATGGTCTGGTGAAAGGCCGTGTCGAAGACAGCCACCTGCGGAACCTTTGGTACCAGCTTTCTGCATGCCTCGATGCCCAGGATGTTGACCGGGTTGTGGAGCGGTGCAAGACTCGCGTTGCGGTGCAGCTCTGCCAGCACCTCGTCGGTGATCACCACCGGCGCGCTGTAACGCTCTCCGCCATGGACCACGCGATGGCCCACGCCCGTGAGCTGGTCCAAGGAGTCGAGGGGGCCTTGGGGACCGGTGAGTTCGGACAGCACCAGGTTCAAGGCAGCCTCGTGGTCGTTGGCCTGCACCGGGGCACGATGGGTCTGGTCGCCCCGCTCTGCCCTGTGCTGGGATTCGGATTCACCGATTTTCTCCACCAGGCCGCGAAAGACCAGGTCCGGCCTGGATGTGTCGAAGAAGTCGTATTTGAGCGAGGAGCTGCCAAGGTTCAAGACCAGGATCCGATGCAGCCCGCTGGATGGCGAGGGGCGCAGGCTCCTCGTTTCCCGGTTGCGCCGGCGGGCCTGTTCCACGAAGGCCTGTTCTTCGTCGTCGTCTTCGCGTCGTCTGAGTCGTTCGGACAGGGTGCGCGCCAGTTCGGTGATGGCCTGGGGATTCGAGGGCAGTTCCAACGAGATGGTCTCGTGGGGGGTGAGCAGCACCGTGACTGGTCCCTTGGCAACGACGTTGGCTGCAATGGGTTCTCCGGTGAGCAGGCTCATCTCCCCGAAGTAGGACCCGGACTCTATGTCGGCCAGGTGCCTCGGCCCTCCTGCCTCTGTGGGCAGCACCACCTCCACCGCACCTTCCAGCACTGTGCCCAGGTAGGTCCCGGGCCTGCCCTGCTCGAGGATGATCTGCCCGTTTTCGAATGCTTCCACCCGGCTGTGTTCCAGGATGCGGTTCAGGGAACTGGAGGAGAAACGGGAGAACAAGGACGTCTTGGTCAAAAACGAGCGCAGGTCTTGCACGGAGAGCCTCCTGGTTAGAGGTCGAGGAGCATGCCGTCTTTGGCCACGATGACCTCGATGCCCGATCCCTGAGCGTTAGACTGGGCCTCGAGACCCATGCGGTCGAGGGTGCGATCGTCGTGTGCCGGGTCGTGGTGGAAGAGCACCACCCTGCGGGCATGGGCCTTCACTGCGAGCTGCACGGACTCCATGTGACTCGAATGGCCCCAACGAACCTTGGATGTGATTTCATTTCGATCGTACTGGGCGTCCAAGACGAGCAGGTCGGTGCCCCTTGCCAGGGCAACGAGGTTCGAGTCGATCTCGGAATTGCCGATTTCATGGTCCGTGGCATAGACCAGGCTGCGGTCTGCGTAATCCAGGCGGATGGCCATGGCCCCGCCGGGATGGTTCGTGGGACTGCATCGCACCGTGAAGCCTGCGACCTGGGTCGGCTCCTCGGGCAGACTGTGGTACTCGATGTCCGCGGCCAGGTTTTCCGTGCCCTTGATTGGGGAATAGACCGAGGTAAAGAGCCGCTCGATGCTGGCTTTGACCTTTTGTGCTTCCGAGCCGTGGAAGTGGATGCGGTTCCCTTTGAAAAATATGGGGGTAAAAAAGGGCAGGCCCACGAGATGATCCCAGTGAAAATGGCTCAGCAGGATGTGCGCTTCACCCTTGCCTCGGCCCAGAGGCCCGGCCATGAGCAGGGAACGGAGCTGTGTCAACCCGGTGCCAGCATCCAGGATCACCTGCGGGTTGTCGCGGCTGCTGGCACCGCCGGGCAAGGGATCGTCGTAGCCCACGACCTGGATGCAGGCCGTGTTCCCACCGTACTTGGTCGTGGATGCTCCCGGACTGGTGATGGAACCACGACTTCCCCAGATGTGGACGCGAATCATCGTTCTTCCCAGGTCGTGGGCAGGGCCTGCCAGGTGCCGGAGCCGAGTCGGGTCGCATCCGACAGCTCCGCACGCATGCCGTCGGCCGCTGCGGCTATGATGAGGTGGCTGTTTCTGGCCAGGTCTCTGGCCTGGCTCAGTTTCCGGTCCACCACGCTGTCTGAATGTTCCGGAGCATGGTGGAAGAGGATGAGTTGACGCACCGAGGCCAAGTCTGCCATTTCCAGGGCGTCTTCGTAAGAGGAATGCCCCCAGTGATACTTGCCCACCAGTTCGTGTTCCAGAAAATGACTGTCGTGGACCAGGACGTCTGCGTTCCTGGCGCAGTGGGCCAGGCCTGTCTTGAACTCTTTGGCGTAGCCGGCATCGGGCTTGGGCCCGCCCATGCCGTCTCCCAGCCTCGTCTTGGTGATCCTGGCCGTGTCGGTAAACACGCAGAGCGCGGCGCCATCGGCCTCGATCCGGTAGCCCACGGTGATCCCGGGGTGGTTGAGTTGGACCGTTTCCACGGAAAAGGGGCCCAGGGTCAGATGCTCTCCCGGCTTGAAGGTCATAAAGTCCATGGTGGCGTCGAGTTGCTCGAAGGGCACTGGGAAGTGCAAATCTTCGTGTTGGCCGGAGAGGATGTCTCGGATGTGCGAGTTCGTCTGCCCTGCCGAAACGAACTGGAATTCGTTTCCCTCCTGGTAGAAGGGCGCAAAGAACGGATAGCCCAGGATGTGGTCCCAATGGGTGTGCCCCACGAGGATGAATGCCTTGCCCTGGCCCGCGCCGAACTGCCGTTCCATCATCTCGTCGCCGAGCTTGCGGATACCAGAGCCGCCATCCAAGATGAGATCCTGGCCGTCGCTGCTGCGGACGTGGATGCAGGTGGAGTTGCCTCCGTAGCGGAGTTGGTCACGCCGCGAGACGGGATACGAGCCGCGAACCCCGTAGAAAGTCACTTGCATGTCGGTTCAATCCTGCGTTTTCTTTCTGCCCTCGCCAGGCCCTCGTTTGGACCCTGCCGCAGAGCCTTGTCGTGGAGCATAGAGAATCGAGAGACATTGGTCAACCGAAGCTGGCCTGGAGGATCTTTCGCCAGAGTTGTTCGATTCCGAAACCGTCCTTGGCGCTAAACAGGATCGGAGAGGATCCGGTCAGGTCCAAGGCCTTGGCCGCTTTCCATGCCATGGGTTTTCGTTGGCTCTTCGAGATCTTGTCGGCCTTGGTGAGCAGGAGAAGCCAGGGGATGTCGAGTTCTTCGAGCCATGCCACCAGCCCTTCCTCCTCGGATTCGGGGCCGCGACGCAGGTCACAGAGCAGAATGGTCAGCGCGAGTCGTTTTCTGTTCTCGAAGTACCCGCGCACCAAAGTCCCCCAATGTTCCCTCATGGCTCGTGGGACCGAGGCATAGCCGTATCCCGGCAGGTCCACGAAGGACAGGGTGCGATCGTCGGTCAGGCCCAGCTCGAAGAAATTGATTTCTGTGGTGCGGCCCGGGTTCTTGCTCACCCGCACCTTGGTCTTGCCCCCGGTCAGAACCTTGAGTGCCGACGACTTGCCCACGTTCGATCGTCCGGCAAAGGCCACCTCGGGCAGGTCCCAGTCTGGAAATGCCTTGGCTGAGGCGGCTCCGAGCACAAAGCGCGCCCGTCGGACGAGATTTTCCATGGTCGTCTCCTATTCCTGGTTACAGACGCCGAAAGATTGCCTGGACGAAGCCAATATACTGGTCTTTGTCTGCAGGGGCCAGGTCGTGATCTCCGCGCCGGTCCACCTGGACCCTGCCCTGGTGCCATGAGACCACGAGATCTCCTGGTTCGGGATGGACCGTGGGGCTTACGACGAGGTAGTCGCCCACGGACAATCCCTCGCAAAGGGTCATGTTTGCATGGGTCCTGAGTACGAACAGGTCGTTGGAAGGACCCACCAGGAGTCGGTCCAGGCTGACTCGTTGCGTGACGGCGCCTGGGTCCAGGATGTCTTTGTCCGAGCCCTGGAGGAAGGGCACGGTCACGGTGCGACCAGAGGCAGCCAAGGGGCGGATTCCACGGGATTTGCCCGCGGTGCGGGCCAGATATCCCTTGCGTTCCAGGGCCCGCAGGTGGCTCGCCACGCCGTTGGAGGAGCGAAGGCCCAGGTGCCGGGCGATTTCGCGGATCGTGGGCGGATAGCCCTGGTCCTGGATGCAGGAATTCACGTAGTCGAGAACCTGGCGTTGGCGTCTGGTGAGTTCCTGCATGGCGGTATCCAATCAATTGGTGTCGAGACAGATGTTGTTGTAGCACTCGTAGTCGGTTCTGCATTCCGCTGCATTTGTGCAGGCGTCGAAACAGCCCTCAAAAGTGCCGCCGGGGACAAAGGTGACTTGTCTGCATTTCGCGTCTCCTGGACAGTCGCTGCTGTCTGTGCAGTCCTTTGTGCAGTAGCCGCCCGGAAAGTTGGAGTCGATGATACAGCGTCCCCCGGCGCATTGGGAGGCAGCCGTGCAGGGAGCCCCGATGGGACGGTTCGTACAGCCTGTCAGGTCCAACTGGCAGTTGGCATCGCAGCCTGGGTCCCCGGTTCCCATCCAGGGGTAATCCTCGCATGTCTTGGAGAACACTGTCCCATCGCATTCTTCGTCCAGGTTAGTCTGGAGGATGCCGTCGCCGCAGTATTCGCGGTGGCAGTCCGCCGAGCAGCCATCGCCATCGTCGCTGTTGCCGTCGTCGCATTGTTCGTCACTGTCGAGCACGCCATCGCCACAGCGGGGGTTCGTGCAGTCCGTCCGGCAGGCATCTGGGGTCGTGTCACTGTTGTTGGAGCCGGTGTCACATTCTTCGTCCAAGTTTGTTTGGAGGACGCCGTCGCCGCAAAATTCCACCTGGCAGGTGGAGCTACAGCCATCGCCGTCGTTGGTGTTGCCGTCGTCGCATTGTTCTCCTTGGCTGGTCTGAGTGACGCCGTCGCCGCAGTACTCGCTGTGGCAGTCCGCCGAGCAGCCGTCGCCGTTGTTGGTGTTGCCGTCGTCGCACTCTTCGCCCTGTCCCTGCTGAAGGATGCCGTCGCCGCAAAATTCCACCTGGCAGGTGGAGCTACAGCCATCGCCGTCGTTGCCGTTGCCGTCGTCGCATTGTTCCGGCGGTTCCACGGTGCCGTTGCCGCAGGCCTTCGAAGATCCGCTGCATTGCGACTGGTCCCACCGGCAAGAGGCGGTACAGGAGAGCTTTCCGTCTCCCAGGCCCAGGCTGGAACAGCTTTCGCCTCCCAGGTTGGTGCCATCACAGGTTTCCGGAGACTCGATGACCCCATTGCCGCAGGTGGGAGGTGTTCCGCATGCCTCGGTGATGAAGCCGTGGCAATCCGAGCGGCACCGGAGTGTTCCCGGCTGAAATCCCAGGCTCTCACAGGTCTTGCCGCCCAGATTTCGTCCGTCGCAGACCTCTCCTTCGTCCAGAGTTGCATTGCCGCATGTGTTGCTCTCGCCCACATGGGCAATGGGATCGAAGGTGCAGCCCATCGTGAGAGGCCCGAAGAACGCGGTCCCCAGCACAAAGACCAGGAGTCGTGAGTCATGGGGCCACCTTGTCGACAAGCTGCTCATAATAATCGATGATACCGACAGAGCGGTTTTCTGCAATGTCCGTTGTAGGATTGACGGGCTCTGGACGTTTGCAGTATATGCTGGGCATGTCGTGGGAAGGAGGCCCGTATGGATTCCGAAGACGGAGACCAAGGCAACCAGGCTCGCTCCCCGGGAGGGGACTCAGGGGCCGATGCAGGTGAGGACGCCCAGGTCAACGAGCAGCCTGCCGGCGAGTCGGCGCAGCGAGGCGCCGGGACAGATCGGGCGGTACGGAAGGAAGACTTGTCTGAGCAGGAAGCAGGCAATGGCGCCGGGCCGGAGTCCGGGCTGGAGTCTGTGACAGGAGGCGATACCGAGTCCGCCCGCGTTTCCGAGGAGCAGCAGTCCCTCGATCGGGCCCTGGCATGTTTCGAGGCAGGAAATTTCGCCCTGGCCCGGAGTATCGCCAAAGGGCTCCTGGAGAGCGGACATGACGAGGTGGTCCGGGCCCAGGCCGAGGCGCTGCTGGATCGAATGTCCCCAGACAGGTTGGCCATCATTTTGGGCATCTTGTGCCTGGTGTTGATTGTGGTCCTGGGAGCGGTGTACCTCTGATGTCTGCGTCCAGCGTTGAGGGCCCGGCGATCTCGGGAGCATTTCGTTCGCCAGGCTGACTTGTGTTTTCTTCTGCAGGGAGGATCGGTATGTGGAAATCTCAGATGGTCCGGTGGCGTGTCTTGAACGTCGGTTTCGCAATCTTCTGGCTGGGGACCCTTGCCTGTGGCAAAAAAGGGGCTGACAACGAGACGTCAGACGAGGCCGCTGCCAGGCACACGAAAACCTCGGCAGCGGCGGGAGCCGCGAGGAAGGCCACCCGGAAGCGGCAGGGAAAGGAGAGCGCCGTGGATCGTGCTGCAGTCCATGCCAAACTGGCCAAGTTCGTTCCCACGACCTTGGATTTCGACGACAAGCAGCTCGACGAGGCGGACAGGAAGGTGGTGGCGCTGCTCGTCCAGGCTGCCCGTGAGATGGATCGGCTCTTCCTGGTCCAGGTGGACCCGGCCAATCCAAAAATCCGGGCCGAGATTGCTTCTCGGCCGGAATGGAAAGATGTCCTCTCCTATTTCGACATCATGTTCGGCCCCTGGGACCGGCTGGACCACGACAAACCCTTCTACGGCACCAGGCCCAAGCCTTTGGGAGCCGGATTTTATCCCCAGGACATGACCAAGGCTGAGTTCGAGCGTCACATCCAGGCCCATCCCGACCAGGCAGAGACATTCAAGTCGTATTTTACCGTGATCCGCCGCAAGGATGGCAAGCTCGAAGCCGTGCCTTATTCCAAGGCCTATGCCGGGTTTCTCACCAAGGCGGCCAAGCTGCTCCGGGATGCGGCGGCCCAGGCCAAGGATGCCAGGCTGAAGCGGTATCTCACCTTGCGGGCCAAGGCCTTCGAGACCAATGACTACCGCGAGTCGGACATGGCCTGGATGGACCTCGGTGACGGGAAGTTGGAGGTGGTCATCGGCCCCTACGAGGTCTACGAAGACAAGCTTTTTGGTTACAAGACGGCCTTCGAGGCGTTTATCTGCCTTCGCGATCCCGTCTACAGCGCCCGGCTTCAGAGGATAGCCCACCACAAGGTGGACATGGAAAAGGCCCTGCCCATCGAAAACCAGTACAAAAACTTCAAGCGCGGGTCCTCTCTGCCCATCACCGTGGTCGATGAGATCTTCACGGCCGGCGACACCAAGGCCGGGGTCCAGACCCTGGCCTTCAACCTGCCCAACGACGAGATCGTCCGGCAAAAGAAGGGCTACAAGCTCGTGTTGCTCAAGAACGTGGCCGAGGCCAAGTTCAAGACCATTCTCATGCCCATTGCTTCACGGCTCATGGACAAAGACCAGTTGGCCCTGGTCACCTTCGACGCCTTTTTCACCAACACGCTCATGCACGAGACGGCCCACGGCCAGGGTCCGGGAAGAATCACGGTGATTCGGAACGGGAAAAAGCTGGAAACCGACGTGAACCGTCAGCTCAAGGACCTCTATTCTACCATCGAAGAGGCCAAGGCCGACATGACCGGGCTGTATCTGAGTTCCTACTTGATCGACAAGGGCGTGCTGCCCAAGGACCTGGCGCAGCGAGTCTACGCATCCTACCTGGCCGGGTTCTTCCGGTCCATTCGGTTCGGGGCCGGGGAGGCCCATGGCAGGGCCAACCTCATTTCCTTCAACTACCTCACGGAGAAGGGTACGATCACATACGATCCCAAGACCGGTCATTTCCGTCTGGATTTTGGCAAGATTCAGGCTGCGGTCAAAGCCCTGGTCCACGACCTGCTCATGCTCGAGGCCAAGGGCGACTACGGGGCCACCAGGAAATTCGTGGCCAAGTACGGACAGATGGCCGAGACGCTCCAGAAAGGTTTGAAAAAACTCCAGGGAATCCCCGTAGATATCAGGCCGCACTATGCGATCGAAGACAAGCTGGCGGCCTGGAAGAAGGCAGACGAAAGTCATGCTGCCGGGACCAGGACAGCCCGCTGAGGCCGGGCTGGGGCCGGCGGGCGGGCTTCGACGAGCCGGCGGCGGTTTCACTCTCGTTTCTGACGCCAGGTCTCGGTAAACTCCCGCACCGAGCGGTTGAAGACATCGATCCAGACCAGAGGCCAGGGGGCGGCTTCCGTCATGTCCTGGATGCCTCGTTGGACTCGCTCCACCATGTCCACGAATGTTTCCATGGAGGCAGAGAGCATTTCCCTCAAGGATTCGGCGGCCGCCTCGTTTCCCGCTTCGATGAGCTTGTGCAGAAAAGACAAGGGCAAAAGGGCGGCAGAGTTTTCCCCTTCCAGGAGAATCTGCAACAAGACCGTTCGGGTGAGATCCTGTCCCGTTTTTGCGTCTTGGACCTGGATTCTGTGTCCGTCACGGATCATGTTGCCCACGTCGGCAAGGGTGACATAGGTACTGTGGGTGACGTCGTAGAGTCTGCGGTTGGGATACTTGCGGATCTCTACTGGGACGCCGGGTTCATCCATTCGTTCGGAATCAGGCGCATCTTTTCTGTTGGATGCTGTGGATGGATCGACGATTCGAGTCATGACGCCCTCTTTGTTCGCTTCGCCGGGTCACTATATCACAAGTTTGTGGTTGGCGCCTTCTTGGCAGGGAAGCGGCCCTGTGACCCTGTTTGATGGTTGGATTGGTGTGATGTAGATGGGATGGACGTTGTTTTGGCATTCTGGTTGTGCGTTTGGATCGAGTGGGGTCTCCGGGTTTGGCTGGGTCCGAAGTGGCTGGTACATGGAGAGGGCTTCGCGGTGCTGCCTTCCTCTTTAAGATAACAAAGAAACTGTGTGTTTAATCACAAAGTGGTCTGGATCGATACCTGTGTCTATGGTATCGATGCGGTGCATATGAGTATGTGGCGGTCCTTGGTCGGTATTGGGTGAAACAGACACATCGACACCGATCGTCGGTCGCCTGGCGAGCGTCTGATGTCCGGCCGCCCCTGCCCGCGAGAGGGTCAGCCCCGAGGCCGGCATGCCGGCGAGGCTGCCGATAGAGAGACGATGGAAGAATTGCATTCGAGACTGCGTTCGGGACAGGACTTTTCCGTCGAGGAGTTCCATCGTCCGTTGCCCGAATTGTTCCACCTGACCGAGCGTCTGGTTGCCGAGGGACGGCTTTCCTCCGCATTTCCCTTTCTGGTTTTCCTTCTTGCTCATGGAGTAGACGACGAGACCCTTGCCGTCAAAATCGCATTCTTGGCGACCCGCTTCTTTGCGATGGTCGAGGAGTACGGTTTGGCGGCAGACTGCCTTGCCCTGGCCGGCGACCGAGGCCACACCAAGGCGCAGCAGGTCGAAGGGCTCTTGCTGCGTGCCGAGCTGGACTTGGGCCTTGGCCATCTGGGGGATTGCGAGGTGGATGTCGAGCGCGTTCAGGTGCTCCTGGCCGGGCTCGATGAGCCGGATGTCGCTCGCTTCGCCGCCCAGGCGAACCTGCTCGCGGCTCGGGCCGCCCGCGCCACCAGGCGGCCCGATCGCGCCCTCGCCATTGCAGAGCATGCCCTCGCTCCCCTGTCGGATGATGTCTGTTTCGAAGCAAAGATGCGTCAGGAAGCCGCATTGAGTACCCTGGACATGGGTCATATCCAGGATGCCCAATCCCTGTTTCAGCAGGCGCTCACGGCAGCTCGGCGCTCTGGTCATCGTTTCTGCATGGCAGAAATCAGTTGGCGTTACGGGGAATTTTTGGGTCGCCACGGAAAGGGATTGGCCGAACCGGGAGACAATGCAGCCGACCTGCTGGCCAGGGCCCTGGAACTGTTCCGAACCCATGGCATGCTGCGCAACGTCGAAAGGGTGCGCTCATCGTTTCGTGCCTATGGCAGGCGAGACACAGACAGGCTCGGACAGCACCCCGTCTTCAGGCGGGACGAGGATCTTCGCGTTGCCCACGAAGCGTTGTCCAAGGAGCTGTTTGCCATGCTCCACCGCGTGATTCGTTCCCTGCATCGCGGAGACCGCCTCCCGAAAACAGCGGCCCAGACCCTGGCCGAGCACGTGGCAGAACTGAACAGGACCCTCCTTTCAGTGGAGATGAGCCATGAAGGGCTCGTGTCTGCCGCGGGGGCCGCGGTCATGCAACACCAGCGGCTCAACCTGCTCATCGATGGTCTGGGGCGCCTGGGCCGGGAGATGGACCGCAGTGGGACCGTGGGTGGCATCGTAGAACTCGTGATGCAGGTGCTCGATGCGGAGGGTGCCTTGCTCGCCCTGGTGTCCCGCCGTGGAGCGTTGGAGGTCTATTCGGAACGAAACATTGGGACGGCACAATGGTCGGATCTGGCGGACCGGGCCAGGCGTCTGGGCAAGACCGCCATAGAAGGAGACGCCGCACAAACCGGCGATTCGGTGCGGCGGCCCATGGGAACAGCCGTGGCCTTGCCGCTCAAGGCCGGTGACAAGACACACGGTGTCTTGTACGTCAAAAAGGGCCGGGGCATCTTGTCTAACCGGGACGTGGAACTCCTGGAAGTCCTGGCGGTCCAGGCCGGCATGCTCATCGATCGCAACAAGGCTCAGTGGTCCCTCCACGTGGAATCACAGACCAGGGAGGCGACCTTGGAAGCCATTTCGGACGGAGTGGTGACCGTGAGCACAGATGGCCGGATCGTGCAGGTGAGCAGTCCTGCGGCCAGGATGCTCGGGCGTCCGCGGGAGGAATTGGTGGGGATGGCGTTGTTGCGGGTGATTCCCCTCAAGCTGGCCAAGTGGACTCCAACCTGCTTGGATGCCTGGGACGGGACGGTCTTGTCCCTGCCCCGGGGGGAGGTGGTGCTCACCACGAGGATCATCTCCGGGGAATCTGGAGATGTCGTTGGGACCGTGGTAACCATGACGGAACTCAAGCGGGCCAAGAAGGCAGCTCATCGGCTCACCGGGGCTTCGGCCCGCTACACGTTGCGCCACATTCTTTCGAGGAGTCGGTTGGTGGCCGAGCAGGTCGAGTTGGCCCGGTCGGCTGCGGCATCGGATTCCAGCGTCCTTATCATCGGGGAAAGCGGCACCGGCAAGGAGGTCTTCGCCCAGGCCATCCACAATGCCTCTGCCCGCGCTACGGGGCCGTTCGTGGGAATCAACTGCGCCGCCATTCCCACGGAGTTGCTGGAGAGTGAACTGTTTGGCTACGAAGAAGGGGCCTTCACCGGTGCTGGGAGAGGCGGCCGGCCGGGTAAGTTCGAGCTCGCCGAAGGGGGCACGCTCCTGCTTGACGAAATCGGAGACATGCCTTTGGAGATGCAGGCCAAGTTGCTTCGAGTGCTCCAGGAACGTCGGTTCGTCAGGGTCGGAGGTCGCAGGGAGCGCATACTGGATGCTCGGGTCATGGCCACCACCAACAGGGAACTCGACAACCTGGTGTCCATGGGACGTTTCCGGGAGGATCTGCTCTATCGTATCCGCGTGATCGAACTGCACCTGCCGCCTCTGCGTTCCAGGAGGGAAGACATCGAGCTGTTGGCGCAGCATTTCTTGGAGCATTTTGCCAGGCGCATGGGCAAAAATCTGAGCAGGATCGCTCCCCAGGTGATCGAATTCATGAAAGCCTACGATTGGCCGGGAAACATCCGGGAACTCGAACATGTCCTGGAGAGCGAGGTGAGCCTCGCCCCGCCCGACAAGCAGGTGATCGACAAGGTGCCCAACCCCCTGCGCCCCAACAACACGTTGCTCGGGATTCCCGTGGCTCGCCGCAGGAAGCGTCAGAGCATGTCCCTCAACGATGCCGAACGGGAACTCCTGGTGGCCGCCATGACAGAGCACCATGGTGCGATCCAACAAGTGGCCCAGGCGCTTGGCATCAGCCGCGGAACGGTCTACAACAAGCTCAGGAAGTATGGAATCGATCCGGACCGTTTCAGGAAGGACTGACATGCAAGCAAGATTCGTGTCGTGGCGGCGCCTGGGGCTTTTGTTCCTGGCGCTTTGGGTTCTGGGATCCGTCTCCTGTTCCGACGACCAGACTGGTCTTGGGCCGGCGGACGGAGGGCTGGATGGCGATGTGCCACAGCAGGTTCAGGCGGTTTTCGTGGTTCCTGAAGACTCAGGCTCGGGGGCTTTCTTCGACGTTCCCTGGCCCACGGACATGAGACGATACCAGGATGGGACCCTGGATCTGTCGGCATTCCCAGCGGAGACGCCGGTGATGAAGGACTACGTCAAGATGCTCGATGGCGTGATCCCGGGATACTCTACGAATGGTGCTGTCTATTTCCATTTCACCGGTCCCATCGACCCATCGATTCTTCTCGATGATCCCGGCCAGGCCACCCAGGCCGGCTCGCCCTATATGCTCATCGATGCGGATCCAGACTCTCCGGACCGGGGCAAGAAGCTGCCCTTGTTGGCAGCTTACTACGATCATTTGGTCTACGCCGGAGACTTCATGCTGGCGATCCTGCCGTATCCAGGGTTCGTGCTCAGGCCGAAGACCACCTACGTGGCGGTGATCACGCGGGTCCTGGTGGACCAGAACGGCAAGCCGGTGGAGCGTCAGTCCGACTTCGAAGCCATGTTGGACTCGACAGAGCCTTCAGACCCCAGGCTGGATGCCGCCTGGCAGCTCCATGCCCCCCTGCGCAGCCTTTGTGCCGACGGCCTGCTCTCCTGCGACGACCTGGTGGCGGCAGCGGTCTTCACCACCCAGGATCCAGTTAGCCTCATGGGGAAACTCAGAACGGCGGTCTATGAAGACCTGCCGGACCCGCCCGAGCCGGTGGGCTTTTCATACGTCTCGTCGCGCACCACCTATGATCTCTACGAGGGCACCTACGAGACTCCCGTCTACCAGCAAGGCGATCCGCCCTACAAGACGGAGGGCCAGATCGATGTGGACCAGGACGGAAAGCCCATCCTGGCCCGTACGGAACAGATACGATTTGCCATTTCCGTGCCCACTGCGGATATGCCCCAGACCGGTTGGCCGGTGGTGCTCTACTCACACGGCACCGGCGGGGACTATCGCACCTTCGAGAGGGCTGGAATCGCCGCGGCCCTGGCCCACACGCCGGACGACGCCAGGTTCGCCGTGGTGGGCATCGACCAGGTGCTCCACGGCACCAGGTGCGGCCAGCAGACCTGCGATCCCGAGGCGGATGTCTTCAATTTCAACAACCCCTTTGCCGGTCGAGACAACATCCGCCAGTCCGCGGTGGACAACTTTCAGCTCGTGCGCTTCGTCGAGCATTTCGACCTGGCTTCCGCCCCGCAGACAGACAATCCCATCCGGTTCGATCCAGACCGCATCTATTTCATGGGCCATTCCCAGGGCGGGCTCACAGGACCTCCGTTTCTCGCCTATGAGCCCGATGTCCAGGCGGCCTTGCTCTCGGGAGCGGGCGGCAGCATGATCCTGGCACTCAATCTCAAGACCGAGCCGGTGGACATCGTGGGCATGGCTGGACTCATGCTCGGGATCGACGAGATGGACTTTTTCCAAGTTCCGCTCACCATTCTCCAGGCCTTCATCGATCCCTCCGACCCTTTGAATTACGCCCGGCTCATCACCCAGGAGCCACCAGAGGGCTGCCGGGTCAAGTCCATATTCCAGAGCCAGGGCCTGGTGGACCACTACACGGCACCCGACCAGATCGAGGCGTTGGGCCTGGCCCTGGGACTGACCTGGGCCGAGCCCTTCGAAAAGGAACTCGAAGGGTTTGCCCTGGCGGGCCAGGAGGCTCCCCAGGCCCGGCCCATATCCGGCAACCTGGCTTCGGGCAGCCAGACAGGAGTGTTCATCCAGTACCAGTCGGCCCCGGACTCAGACGGGCATTTCGTGATCTTCGATCTGTCCTCGGCCAGGGCCGACTACCAAGGTTTTTTCTCTTCTGCCTTGGCCGGCCTGCCGGTGCTCGAATAGAGGCAGGTGCCGCACAGAAAGTCTTGGGAAGAATTTTCCGGGAGTCTCTCGGGTTGGTGCGCGACGGACCTGGATGGGGGCTCGATGCCTGTGTCTATGGAACGAAGTTCGTTGTGCCGGGGTACTGGGTAGCGCTGCTGTTCCCATCGGCGATCCCCGCGAACGAGTGGTTGTCTGTCAGGACGATGTCGCCATAGTAGACGTCGATGCTTCCGTCGTCGTGGAGGATGATCTGGAAAGTGACGGTTTCGGTGGCCGAGTTGTAACGGGGGACCTGCTCGAAGGTGACGGCCAGGCGGTCGGAGAATTCGTCCACCGTGATGGTGCCCCCGCTGCTGGGGTCCAGGTCTCGGTCGATCCCCGCGATCTTGGGGACTTCTCCCAGGAACTCGTCGAGGTTGTAGTCCAGGGTGCTCGATGGATCTTCGAAGGTGATGAAGCCATTGGAGATGACATAGAGGGTCTGGTAGGCCTGTTCATAGAAGGTAAAAGATGCCAGGTGGTTGAAATGATAGGCATAGGAGTCGTCGTCATCCAGGGAGAGTGCCTGGCTTGTATCCCCACTGCCCGGAAGCTCCGGGAAGGGAGAGCCGTCGGCGGTGGCGCTCCACTGGTAGCCCATGCGCAACGTGGCGTCCGGGGTGAACGTGAGGTGGTAGCCCTGCAGGTCGATGGGGTCGTTGCTGGAGAATTCCTGGTAGACGGCCCGTGCACAGTTGCTCATGGGGCAGTCCGGGTCGGCGCAGTCTGCCAGGCCGTCGCCGTCGTTGTCGAATCCGTCGTCGCAGATGGCTTCGGTAGTGCAACCCGTCTGGCCGAAACAACTCGGGTCCGCGCAGTCGGTGAGACCGTCGTTGTCATTGTCGTTTCCATCGGTGCAGTCGGTTTCCGCTGGTGAGAGATCGATGGAGATGTCGTAGTTCTTGCTTGATGGAGAGGCAGAGTATGCCTCCAGCACCACGTAGTAGGTGCCGTCTGCTGGAACCTCGAAATACTGATCTTCTGGATAGTCCTTGCTGAGCAGGCAGGCCGCCGTGGCATCGCATGTATCCACGATGCGGATCACTGCGTCGAGACTGCCGGACTCGACCACGTGGAGGTTGTCTCCCTGGTGTGCCTGGATTTGGAAGATGGCCTCCACTCCATTTCCCGAGGTGCACCCGGTCCCGGAAAAATCGTAGCGATCCGTATAGTCCCGGGTGATGTCGCTGCCGGAAAGCTCGAATGGAAATTCGGTCACGACGTAGGGTTCCAGGCAGGTGTCTCCGGGTGGTGGGGTCACGCAGGCTGCGCCATCGCCTCGGTCATCGCAGTACTGGCCCGTGGCCTGGCAGTCTTGTTCGTCGAGCCAGTCCAGACAGGCTTCCGGATCGTTTGGGTCCGTCTTGTCGCAGACTTTCAGGATGTCCGCGTCGCAGAGATGGGCTCCCTGTTCGTTGCAGCGGTCGTGGCATGGATATTTGCAGTAAAAGCCATCGTCTCCCTCGGTGCAGGTGCCCTGCCTCCTGGAACAGTCCTCGGTCTGCTGCCAGGCGAGACAGCCCGTTTCCGCCATTTGGCAGGTCTCCACAGACTCTCCTTGGCACCGCGTGGCCCCGTCCTGCTCACAGCTATTTTTGCAGCAGCTCGTCAGTTCCAGGTGGCAGGACGGATCGCAGCCCAACTCGCCGCCGTCGAAGCTGAAATCCGCACATGTCTTGTCACCTTTGTCGGTGCCGTCGCATTCTTCGCCGCCTTCCAGCAGGCCGTTGCCGCAGACCGTCCCGCCTTCACAACGGCTGCGATCGAACCTGCAGTGGTTCGAGCAGGCCAACACGCCTGCCTGGTAGCCCAGGCTCTGGCAGGTCTGGTCGGCGAGGTTGTCGCCGTCGCATTCCTCCCCATCGTTGATCACCCCGTTTCCGCAGCCGCAGTCCACCGGGCAGGTGTCGGCTTTTTCGTCCGGGTCGCAGACCCCGTTGCCGCAGGTCTGTTTCGGACTCGAGTCATCCGAGCAGGCGGCAAGCGCCCCCAGGCCGAATGAGAGCACCAGCACAGATAGAAACCAACTTTTCCTCGACATGGAAACCTCCAGAAAACGCCTTTTTGCAATGAATCAATGATTTTAGGCAAAGGGAATGGTGTTTTGCAACTGGAAAAGCACCTGTGGATGCATTTGTTTGGGAAACAGGCTGGGAGGAGGGCAGAGAGAGGGAGCCCTGACCGGCATTTCGCCGGTCAGGGCAGGCAAGTCAGCCTACTTGACCCAGATCACCCATTCGAGGAGTGCCCCGGTGTCACCTCCGGCTCCGTCGGTGATGTGGAGCGTCCAGGGACCTTTTGGGTCCAGGCCGTTGAAGTCGTCCATAGCGCCGCTATCCGGCGTCATGGTCAGGTCGTAGACTCCCTCGATGTCCTCGGTGGTGCCGCCGGTCCCATCGTGGAGGGCCACCGAGGTGCTGCCGTCAGGCGCGGTGAGGGTGACCGTGAGGTCCCCGATGTAGGTATGTTGGATCCGGATCCCCACCTGAATGTCGGTGATGCTGGTGACGTTGAACCAGCCATAATTCGTGGGATCCAGGGTCACGGTGATGCCCGTTGTATCGTTATCGGGAATGTCGATGGGGAAGCTCCCGGCATGGTCCGACTGGGTGCTCGCGGTCAGGCGAAGGTAGCTGGAGTCGGGCTGTGCTTCGGTGTTTGGTTCACCTGGAGTGGGCCACCAGGCCACCACGAAATCCGCAGAGTTGTCGTTGGTGTCCTGGCCGTCGGGCGATCGGCCGATGGAGGTGTTCCAGGAGCCATAGGCAACTTCCGGTGCAGCAGCGGTCTCTGCAAAGCTGTTGCTGGCCCCGGTTTCCCATTCCACGGCGTCGAGGATCTGGCCGCTGGTTCCGTCCCAGTTTTCGTAGAGCACCAGGGAATCAGGCCCGTTTTGCAGGACACTGGAAGAGGGCAATCCAAGGTCTGTCCAGGTCACGTCCGGGTTGTAGACAGCGGCTCCGATGACGAAAAATCCGCTCGACCCGATGCTGTATCCGGACAACGACATTTCTCTGACGATGTCGCCGTTGCCGCCGTTGTAATGGACCAGCGTGTAGGTGGACAGATCCGTTCCAGGGATGCCGAAGAGTTCGATGAACTCGGCATCGTCCTGGCCGTCGTTGTCGTACATGACCTCGTTGATCACCGGGGGCGGTGGCGGCACGAAATCCGTCTCTTCCGGGGTGCCCGTGCCGATTGCCGAGGTGATGCCGGCATAGGCGCTGTTCGAAGAGAGTGTCACGTCGCCGTAGTAGATGTCGATGGTCCCGTCGGAATGGAGCAGGATTTGGAAGGTCACCGTTTGGTCGTTATGGCTGAAGCGCGGCACTGCCTCGAAGGTGATCGCCACCCGGTCTGTGAATTCATCCACAGTGACTGTGCCGCCGTTTTGGGGACTGAGGTCTCGATCGATGCCGGCGATCTTTGGGACCTCTGCGAGGAATTCGCTCAGGCCATAGTCCAGGGTGCTGCTTGGTGCCACGAAGGTAATGAAGCCATTGGAGACCACATGGATGGCCGTGTAGTCCTGCCCGAAGAATGGGAAGGATGTCATCTGCGTGAACTGATATTCGGTGTGGTCATCGTCGGCCAGGGTCAACGTCTGGGTGGCGGTACCGCTGCCCACGGTCACCGGGAAGGGAGAACCGTCGGTGGTGGCGCTCCACTGGTAGCCCATGGGATCGTTGCTGTCGGGCACGAACTGCAAGTGATGGCCGGCCAGGTCGATGGGATCGTCACTGCCGAATTCCTGGTAGACCGCCTTCAAAGGCTGGCAGGCAGGGCTTGAGCTGCAGTCCGCATCGTCGCAGTCCGTGGTACCGTCGTTGTCGTTGTCCTCATTGTCGTTGCAGATGGCTTCGGTGGTGCAGCCGGTCTGTCCAAAGCAGTCCGAGTCGGCGCAGTCAGTGTCACCGTCTGCGTCGTTGTCGACGCCGTCGTTGCAGGTGGCCTCGGGATTTTCGCAGGGAGCCACGCCCGCGCAGTCTGAGTCGGCGCAGTCAGTGTCGCCGTCTGCGTCGTTGTCGACACCGTCGTTGCAGGTGGCCTCGGGATTTTCGCAGGGAGCCACGCCCGCGCAGTCTGCGTCAGCGCAGTCGGTGTCGCCGTCGAAATCATTGTCTATGCCGTCGGAGCAGTCGGATTCGGGCAGGACTTCTTCCACCGATAGGTTATAGTCCGTACTGCCGGGATTGGCAGACCAGACTTCCATGGAGATGTAGTAGGTGCCGTCGGCCGGCGCGGTGAAGAGTGTGGCGTCTCCTGAGTCCACGGCAGTGAGGCACTGGGCCGAGGCGTCACAGGTGTCGAAGACCCTCAAAACCGCGTCCATGCCGCCGGTTTCTGCGATGCGAATGGTCTGGCCCGAGGTGAGCTGGATGGAGAAGATGGCGTCCACGCCGTGTGCACCATAGCCGGTGTCGCAGCCTTGGTTGTCGCTCCAGTCGTAGTCGTCGGTGAAGTCCGCGGTGATGTCGGTTCCGTCGATGGTGTAGGGCAGGCTGGATATCTCGATGGGGTTGGCACAGGTGTCGCCTGGGGTGCCGAGGTCTTCACAGGATGCCGTGCCGTTGTCCTCCACGCAGGCCGTGTTGGAGTCGGCGCAGTTTTCGCCGGCCACCCATTCGAGGCATCCGGTATCGCCGGTGGAGCAGGTCTCGACGACGCTTCCGTTGCACTGCTGGTCGCCGTCGTTGGGACATGCATCCTGGCAGCCGGCCACGCACTGGGCGTCTCCGTCGACCATGCTGCATGTCATGGTCTGGGTGGAGCAGTCCTCGGTGGCCACCCAGGTCATGCAACCGTCCGTGCCCGTGGTGCATGTCTGGATGGTGTCACCGGAGCATTGGGTTTGTCCCTCGGTGTCGCAGTTGCTCGAGCAGCAGGCATCGGTGTTGAACTGGCAGGTGTCGCTGCAGTCCAGGTGGCCGGCGCCAAAGCCCTGGGACGTACAGGTCTCGCCGTTGAGATTGTCGCCGTCGCAATCTTCGCCGGGATCGATGACGCCGTTTCCGCAGAGGGTCTCACCTTCGCATTGGGAAACGTCGAGTTTGCAGGTAGCGGTGCAGCTCAGAGTGCCGCCCTGATACCCCAGGCTTTTACAGGTGGAGTTGTTCAGATCCGTGCCGTCGCATTCTTCACCCTGGTTAATGATGCCGTTTCCGCATCCGCAGTCCGCAGGGCAGCCTTCCGCGGTCTCGCCCTCTTCACACTGGGCGTTTCCGCAGACGGGCTTGTTGCTCGAGTCGTCGTCACTGCATGCCGACAGGCCCCAGCCGGTGGCGGCCAGGAGCATGGCGACGAAGATGGTCTTGCGTTTCATGGGATACCTCCTTAAATGACAAGACAGGTTTGTTGCATTGTGTTGTTGTCTGTTCTCCCTTTCATGTCTTTATGACTGCAAGGAAAGGATAGTTGACCCTGGGAGTCAATGTTTTTTTGTGGCTCGACGGAGTTTGGATTGGAGACTGTCGTGAATCGTGCATCGTCATGGAGGGTCGTGTGTTTCGACTTGGATGGCACCCTGGTCGAGGGGGCCGTGTTCATTTGGGACCTGCTCCACGAGCATTTCGGAACCGACAGGCATCGGCGCCGCCTGGCCAAGCAGGACTACTTTGCGCGCAGGATCAGTTACGAAACCTGGTTCAGACACGACCTGGACCTGCTCTCCGAGCGCGGGGCCGACAAGGCTGCGATAGAGGCCATGATCCGAGAGCACCTCAGGCCTGTTCCAGGAGCTGCCCAGACCCTCGAACGCATCAAGGAGGCTGGTCTCATCCTGGGCTTGGTGTCTGGAAGCCTCGACATCGTGCTCTCGGCGTTTTTTCCGGTGGACCTGTTCGACCACGTGTTTCTCAACCGTATCCGGTTCGACGACCAGGGGCGCATTGCAGGCGGTGTCCACACGCCCTATGACCTGGACCGAAAGGCGGACGGCCTGGTGGAGATTGCCCGCAGGTCCGGCGTGGGTCCGGATCGCTGCGTGTTCGTGGGAGACAACTACAACGACCTGTCCGCCGCCGGGGTCGCGGGCATGACCGTGGCCTACCGGCCCAGGTCTTCAGAACTGCGCAGCCGGGCGGACCTGGTGATCGAGTCGGGCCCGCTTACGGCCATGCTCCCGGCGCTGGGTCTCCATGCCAGGGCGGATTCTTCACAGACTGTTGAGTGACGAGTATGTCCCCTGGATTGTCCGCGATGGTTGCCGACCCGTTTTCGTTTGCTCAAGTAGATTGAAATGATTGCAGTTTGGTGGCTCAAAGGCCCGCCGTCCCCTGCTTCGAAAATTTGACACATCAGCAGACTCGCCAGAAACATGAAGAAACGATCGAAGGCCAAAGCACCCAACCCTTGCCTGGGCTTCGTTGGGTCTGCCCGAGACCATGGACTGTTGCTGTCATGGAGTGTTGCCCTTGATGACGTTCCCTGAGTCCTCGACTGCCGGTTCCATAGGAAATCGGCGAATGTCCGCCCGCCGCACTGGGCCGATTGGCTCCGGGGCAGACCAGCCTGGTGGGCAGCGATCTGGTGGGCAGCGGTCCGGAGGAGGCGAATCCGGTAGGGACCAGTCCGGGCTGCGCCGGTCCGGCGGCCACGAGCCGGTGCTCCTGAGCGAGGTGACGGGGTTCTTGGCCAGGCCCGGGAGCCTGTTTTTGGATCTCACCCTGGGGGCAGGGGGCCATGCCAGGGCGCTGCTGGAAGCCTCGGGTCGGGAGGCGCGCCTGCTGGGCCTGGACCGGGATCGCAGGGCCCTGGAGGTGGCATCGGCCAGGTTGGCCTCCTTTGGCGAGCGGGTGACCCTGGTCCAGAGCAGGGCCTCCCAGGCAGGGGCCCTGTTGTCCGAGGGTGGCTGGTTGGGCGCGCTGGACGCGGTCCTGGCAGACCTGGGGCTTTCGAGCATGCAGCTTGACGACGCCCAGAGAGGCTTTTCGTTCGACTCGGACGCTCCTTTGGACATGCGGATGGACCAGAGCGAGGGGCCCAGGGCAGGCGACCTGCTGGACCGCTGGACGGCAGGAGAACTCAAGGAGGTCCTCAGTCGATACGGCGAGCAGCCCAGGGCTGGATTTCTGGCCAAAGCGATCCTGGAAGCCAGGCGCGAGGGGTCGTTGGAGACCTGTCGCGACCTGGCGCGGCTCGTGGCCGAGCGCCTGGGACCTGGCAAGGGCCGTCTCCACCCGGCCACG
The DNA here is from genome assembly GCA_964539505.1 of uncultured Myxococcales bacterium. Taxonomy (GTDB): domain Bacteria; phylum Myxococcota_A; class Polyangia; order HGW-17; family SLPX01; genus CAZIJS01. Next base: position 15,580 of record CAZIJS010000014.1, on the reverse strand, counting down.
AGGGTGTTTCAGGCCCTTCGGATCGCGGTGAACCGGGAACTCGACGAGCTGGAGGCCATCCTGGCCGAGGCGCCCTTCTGGCTCGCGCCGGGAGGAAGGCTGGCGGTGATCAGCTTCCATTCGCTCGAAGACAGGATGGTCAAGCAGCGGTTTGCCGCCCTGTCGAGGCCTTCGGCAGCGGTGCCTGCCGACCTGCCCCTGCGAGACGAGGATTTGCCGAAACCGGAATTTTCACTTCTGACAGCCAGGCCGGTGCGGCCCAGCCCGGAAGAGACGGCGCGCAATCCGAGGGCCAGGAGCGCCAGGCTGCGGGTGATCGAGAGGAGGGGCCGTGAGGAATGATCGAGAGGAGGATGGATCGTGAGACAAGCAAGTGACGTGCTCGATGGCCTTGTCCCGGTGGCCGCTGGGTCGGCTGATGCTGATGTGCGCACCGAGCCGTCGAGAGCAACCCGGGATCGAGAGCGGGTTTTCTCTCCTGGGCCGGATGTGCGGACCAGGCGGTTCGTGTTCCTGGTTGCAGCCCTGTTGGTGCTGGTGATCGTGGGCATGGCACAGGTCTGGGTGCGGCTGCGCATCGTGCGCATGGGCTACGACCTCTCCGCCGAGACGAGCAAGGCTCGCAGGCTCCAGCGTCTGGAACATAAATTGGAAGTGGAACAGGCTCTGTTGCGTCGTCCAGACCGTCTCGAGAATGCAGCCGCCAGTCGGCTCGGGCTGCGCGAGCCGAGACGGGGCGAGGTGCAGGAGATCCGCCGGGGTGGGAGCGTTTCACAGGGAGGGTTGTGAAATGGCCGGCCTGGTCACCAGGACCGTTCGAAACTGGATTCGCCTGCGCATGGTGCTGGCAGGTGCGGTCATCGCGCTGCTGTTCGTCCTGGCCTTCTATCGGGCCTTTGCCTTGACCGTGCTCGATCACGACAAGATGCACGACGCCGCCAGGGCCCAGTACCACAAGGAGGTTAGGGTTCCAGGGGCAAGGGGGGATATCCTGGACCGCAACGGCATCGCCTTGGCTGTGAGCGTCGAGGTGCCATCGATCGAGGCCAATCCGCGCAAGCTGAGAACCAAGGAGGAGACGGCAGCCAGGCGCCTATCGGCGGTGCTGGGCACAGACCCCTATCTCTTGGCAGAGCGGTTTCGGACCAATCGTTCCTTCGTGTGGGTGTCGCGCCAGGTCTCACCCAAACAGGCCAAGGCGGTGATGGCCCTGGGCATCGAGGGGGTGGCCCTGCGAAAGGAGCCCAGACGATTCTATCCCAACGGGTCTTTGGCCGGGCAGGTGCTGGGCATCGTGGACATAGACGGCAAGGCCCTCGATGGAGTAGAGCTTTCCTTGGATCGGTGGTTGTCTCCGAGCCGGTCGGTGGTGGCTGGGCTCAAGGACGCCATGGGCAGACCCGTGTTCGTAGACGGCCTTCCCACCCTGGGGCCTACCTCTGGAAGGACCGTGGTTCTGACCATCGACAAGAGCATCCAGTACGAGGCGCAGCAGGCCCTGGAAGAGACCGTGGAGGCCAACGAAGCCAAGGGTGGGGCCCTTGTGGTGATGGATCCCAGGACCGGAGAAGTCCTGGCCATGGCCGATGCCCCGGGTTTCGATCCGAACAATGCGCGCGCCTCCCGGCCGGATCAGCGGCGCAATCGGGCGGTCACAGACGCCTTGGAGCCAGGCTCTGTGACCAAAATTTTTACCCTGTCTGCGGTGCTGGAGAAGAGGGTGGCCCAGACCAGCACCCATGTATTTTGCGAAAACGGCCGCATCAAGGTCGACGACCACGTCATCCGGGACTCCCATCCGCACAAGTGGCTCACGGTCACCCAATGCATCCAGAAGTCTTCCAACATCTGCACATACAAGCTGGCCAGGCGCATAGGCCGGGCGACTCTTTATCAATACTTGCGGGCCTTTGGTTTCGGCAGCCGCACCGGCATCAGGCTTCCCGGCGAGAGAAAGGGGCGGATCCGGCCCTGGCGCAGATGGTCCGAGGCGGGACTGGCCAACATTTCCTTCGGGCAGGGCTTCACCGTGACCGCCGTTCAGCTCGCCGCGGCTCTTTCCGCCCTGGGAAACGGGGGGATCTGGCGTCGGCCCAGGATCCTGAAATCGGTGCGTGACGCCGACGGCAACGTGACCATGCTCACGTCCAGTCCCGGCCGGCGCGTGGTGGGCAGATGGGTTGCCCGGAAGGTGATTCGTGTTATGCAGACCGTGGTACAGCCGGGAGGCACCGGCGTTCAGGCCGCGCTCGACGATTGGCGGGTCGCAGGCAAGACGGGCACGGCGCAGAAAGTGGACCCCGAGACTGGATCCTATTCCAAGGATCGCTGGGTCGCTTCGTTCATCGGCCTGGTCCCCGCGGACAACCCGCGGTTGGCCATCGTTGTCATGGTGGACGAACCCAAGGTCCGTCATTACGGTGGAGAAGTCGCGGCGCCGGCGTTCGCGCGCGTGGCCGAGGCAGGACTCAAGATCCTCGGCGTGCCCCCCACCAAGCCGCGGTCGCATCGCCGAAAGAAACGGGCCAGACCGCCTGGTCCCACCGAGAGCCTGCTGCCGGCAGCGCCTCCTCTGCCCACGGCCCCTGTGGAGGGCGGTGAGGGCGGCATGCCGGATTTTTCGGGATTGACCATTCACCAGGCCCTCGCCCTGGCGCATCGTCATGGGCTGACCTGTCGGTTTTCCGGTACGGGTCTCGCGGTGCATCAGGTGCCTGCGCCGGGCGGCTCGGTGGGCGGGCCCTGCCAGGTGGATTTCGAGCCGCCACGTTGAGGAATCCAGGAGTATCCATGAGCAATGCAGTGACCGTCGGTGCGAAGAGACGTCTGTCTGAGATCGCGGCAGGCATCGAGGGAGCACAGCTCCTGGGCCCGGACCGGGAGATCCGCGGCGTCTACCAAGATAGCAGGCAGGTGGAACCGGGCGGGCTCTTCGTTGCCTTGACGGGGCGCACCGTAGACGGCCACCAGTTCGCGGCCCAGGCGCTGGATCGCGGCGCCGTGGCGCTCATGGTCTCACGGAAACTGGACCTGGACGTTTCGCAGATCCTGGTCCGAGACACGGTGCGCGGGCTGGGCCGAGCCGCGGCCCTGTTTTGGGGTCGGCCCGCAGACAGGATGGTGGGCCTGGCCGTCACCGGGACGAACGGCAAGACCACGGTCTGTGCGATCCTCGAATCGATTCTGGAATCGGCCGGTGCCCGGCCCGGGGTCATCGGCACGGTGTCGTACCGCTATGCCGGTGGCAGTCGGCCCGCGCCATACACCACTCCGACGCCGGAGCTGTTGCACGAGACTCTGGCCGACATGGCCGCAGCGGACTGCACGCATTTCGTCATGGAGGTCTCGTCCCATGCCCTGGACCTGGGCCGGGTCGAGGGGCTCACGTTCCAGGTGGCTGCCTTTACGAACCTGACCCAGGATCACCTCGACCTCCATGGCACCATGGAAGCTTACCAGGCCGCCAAGCAGCGACTCTTCTCCGAGCATCTCGCCCAGGACGGGACCGCCGTGTTCTGGGCCGACGATCCCCATGCCCAGGCCATGGCCCAGGCATTTTCCGGAAAGAAGCTCTTTGTGTCCGCCCGTCCCGGGAGCCAAGCCGCTGTACGACTCGTCTCGGTGCGAGAGAGCTTGTCCGGACTGGAGGCCGAGGTGGACAGCCCCCTGGGCCGGCTCCATCTTAGCACCGAACTGTTGGGTCGCACCAACCTGGCCAACATGCTGGTGGCCTCGGCCATGGCCCTGGCTGCCGGACTGGGCCCGAAGGACGTGGAACGAGGCCTGGCCTCCTGTGCCAGGGTGCCGGGACGACTGGACCCGGTGCGGCCGGTCCGACAGGGCCGGCCTTCGGTGCTCGTGGACTATGCGCATACCCCAGACGCCATCGCCAGGGTGCTCGAGACCTTGCGGCCCTTGACCAAGGGACGGCTGATCATCCTGTTTGGCTGTGGCGGCGACAGAGACCGGACCAAACGGCCGCTCATGGGCAGGGCGGCCGCCCAGGGGGCGGACCTGGTGGTGGTCACCTCCGACAATCCCAGGACCGAAGATCCCCTGGCCATCATCGAGATGGCCAGGGCGGGGGTGGAGGAGACGGGGATCGAGGAGATCACGGCCGATCTCCTGCCATCGGCGCGCCGTGGATTCCTGGTGGAGCCAGACCGGCGCAAGGCCATCGGCCTTGCGGTGCGGGCGGCCAGGGGAGACGATGTGGTGCTCATTGCCGGAAAGGGGCATGAAGATTACCAGATTCTGGGCAGACACAAGATTCATTTCGATGATCGCGAAGAAGCCCTGGCAGTGCTCCGAGAGCAGGATCCAAGGGAGACGAACCCGTGACTGAGACAGCGACCATTCGTCCGAGCCTGGCCGAACTCGCAGAAATCCTGGGAGGCCGGCTTTTGCAGTCCGATGGGACGCAGACCAGCGGCCCTGCCTGCATCGACAGCAGGCGGCTTTCTCCCGGCGATCTCTTCGTGGCGTTGCCCGGAGCCTCGGTGGACGGCCATGCGTTCCTGGATCGGGCCCTCCGAGCCGGCGCCTGCGGCGCCCTGGTCCGGCGCGACTTCATCGACGAGGGGGGACGTCTGCCCAATGGGCTGGCAGCCCTCTGCGTGGTCGCTCCCCTCGAAGGCCTGGCACGCTACGGCGCCCACCTGCGCTCGCGGAGCCGGGCCCTGGTGATCGGCCTGACCGGGTCGAACGGCAAGACCACGACCAAGGAGATGCTGGCTGCCATCCTGGCCGCGGCTGTGGGGCCGCGGGCGGTGTTGCGCACCGAAGGGAACCTCAACAACCACATCGGTGTCCCGCTCACTTTGACCAGGATCGGAGATGAAACCCGGTTCGCCGTGGTGGAAATGGGCATGAACCATCCCGGCGAGATCGCTGAGCTGGCCTCCCTGGCCAGACCTTCGGTGGGCGTCGTCACGAGTATCGGCAGGGCACACCTCGAGGGCCTGGGCAGTCTGGAGGGGGTGGCCCGGGCCAAGGCCGAGCTGTTCGACGCCTTGCCCGACGAGGGCATTGCCGTCTATCCCGCGGGGCAGGCCGTCCTGGAGGAGCGGGCCGGGCGTCTGGCCCCGGAGAACCGCTGGCCCTTTGGTTTCGAGGCGAACGCCCGGGTACTGGTTGAGACGTCTCGGGCCGGCTCGGGGCCGGGCCAGCACCTGGTGATCACCTGTGGGGGGCAGCGCCTGTCGGTGGACCTGCAGGTTCCAGGCAGGCACAACGCCCTGGATGCAGCGGCTGCTGCGGCCACGGCGCTGGCCCTGGGGCTGGGCGAACGCGAGATCGTGGCTGGGTTGAGGAACTTTCGGCCCGCGGCCCATCGCTCGGTGATCACGAAAATCGGCGGCGCCCAGGTCCTCGACGACTGCTACAACGCCAACCCAACTTCCATGGAGGCGGCCCTGGCGGCCCTGACCTCCCTGCCTGGTCGCAGTGGCGCGATCCTTGGAGACATGGCCGAGCTGGGGCCGGAGGAAGAGGACCTGCATGGCGCCCTGCTGGAAAGGGCGGTGGCCATGGGAGTAGAACGCCTCATTTTGGTGGGGCCGCTCATGGCCAAGGCCGCAGAACGCCTCTCGGGGCGCATGACGGCCGATGGATTCGCACGTGGTCTGGATGCGGCGGCGGCCGGGGAGCTTGCGGCAGACTGGTTTGGGGAGGGGTGGAACGTGCTCGTCAAGGCATCGCGGACCACCGGGTTGGAACGGGCCCTGGATCGCTGGCGAAGCCTTGTCGGGCAAAGAAGGTGAGGATGGCATGCTCTTTCATCTCTTCGAATGGCTGACCCAGTACGTCTCGGGGCTGAACGCCTTTCGCTACATCCCCACCAGGGTCCTGGCCGCCACGCTGACCGCCATGGTGCTCTCGTTTCTGCTCAGTCCCTGGTTCATCGAGCGCCTGCGGGACCAGCAGGTGGGCCAACCCATCCGCGACGACGGTCCCGAGTCCCATTTCGTCAAGGCGGGCACCCCCACCATGGGGGGCAGCCTCATTTTGTTCTGCCTGGTCATCGGCACGCTGCTCTGGTCCAACCTGACCAACGGGTTCGTCTGGTTTGCACTGAGCATCACCGTGGGTTTCGGGCTCATCGGATTTTTGGACGACTCATTGAAGGTGTCGAAGAAAAACTCCAAGGGCCTGTCGGCCAAGGCGAAGTTCGGCCTGCAGTTCCTCATCGCCCTGCTGGCCACCTTCTATCTCTACCATTCGGACCTCATGGATTCTGCGGTCCGACTCCGGCTCGACATCCCGTTTCTCAATTTCTATCACCACAAGGTGTCTTTGCCCTTCTGGCTCTACGTGCCCTTCTCCACCGTGGTGATCGTGGGGGCCTCCAACGCCGTCAACCTCACCGACGGCCTCGACGGCCTGGCCATCGGCCCGGTGATCATCGACTCCTTCGTGTTTTTGCTCTTGGCCTATGTCATCGGAAGCTCCATCATCGTCTACACCAACAAGTTCGAGAGCGTGGTGCTGGCCAGGTACCTGCTCGTGCCCCACGTTCCCGGCGCCCAGGAGCTGACCATCTACTGCGGATCACTCATCGGCGCTGGAATCGGCTTTCTCTGGTTCAACGCCTATCCGGCCTCGGTGTTCATGGGCGACGTGGGCTCTTTGTCCCTCGGGGCGGGTCTGGGTGCCGTGGCGGTGGCCAGCAAGACAGAGTTCATCCTTTTCGTGATCGGCGGTCTGTTCGTGCTCGAAGCGGTCTCTGTCATCCTACAGGTGGGCTACTTCAAGATGACCGGGAAGCGTATCTTTCTCATGGCGCCGCTGCATCATCATTTCGAAAAGAAGGGCTGGGCCGAACCCAAGATCATCGTGCGGTTCTGGATCGTGTCCATCATGTTGGCCCTGGTGGGCCTTGCCACGCTGAAGCTGCGCTGACAAAAGGGAGGAGACCTTGGACCCTGTGACCCCTTCCAGGCCTCTGGCAGGCAAGAAAATTGTGGTGGTGGGCCTGGGCCGGGCCGGCAAGACCGCAGTGCGCCTGGCTCTGCAGGCTGGTGCCCGGGTGACTGCTACAGATGCGCGCAAGGCGGACATGCTGGCCGATTTCATCGAGGAGATGGGTGGTCGGGTCACCTTCGAGCTGGGCGGCCACGACCTGGACTCCTTTCTGTCCGCGGACCTGGTGGTGACCAGCCCCGGGGTGCCCTGGATTGCCGAGCTGGTGGCAGCGAAGGATGCAGGGGTCTCTGTGGTCGACGAGGTGGAGCTGGCCTCCTACTTCATTCGATCGCCCATCGTGGGGATCACCGGCACCAACGGCAAATCCACCACCACGGTGCTTCTCGGGCGGCTCCTCGAAACCTTGGGACGGCCCGTCTTCGTTGGGGGAAACCTGGGCAAGGCCCTGGGCGAAGCCGCCTGGCATCCCGCGGCCCTGCAAGGAATCGTGGTGGCCGAGCTGAGCAGCTTCCAACTCGAGCGCATCGATTCCTTCCACGCCACAGTCTCCGTCTTGACCAACCTGTCGCAAGACCACCTCGATCGGCATCCGAGTTTGGACGATTATTTTGCGGCAAAAGCAAAATTGTTCCTAAATCAAGATTCGAAGGATAGTGCCGTGATCAATGGAGACCAGACAGACTGTGCACAGCTCGTAGAAGCGTCGCCCGCTGCACGCTACTGGTTTCGTATGGACCAACCGGTGGATCGGGGAGCCTTCCTGGACGGAGACCAGGCCCGGATCTCGTTGGGGGCGGGCCGCAACGCCGTGGTGGACCTGTCCCACATGAAGCTGGTGGGGCGGCACAACCGGCAAAACGCCCTGGCCGCGCTCACCGCAGCCGGGCTCTTCGGCGTAGACTTCCATCGCGCCCGGGAAGCGCTCGATGGCTTTGCAGGGCTTGCCCATCGCATGGAACTGGTCTGCGAGCTTGGTGGTGTGGCCTTCTACAACGATTCGAAGGCGACCAACGTGGGATCCGCCCTGGGATCCCTGTCGGGCCTGGACCGGCCCTTCGTGCTCATCGCCGGGGGCAGGCACAAAGGCGCGCCCTACAGCCCCTTGCGCCCCATTTTGGAGAGAAACTGCCGGGCCCTGGTTTTGATGGGAGAGTCCGCCCCCCTGATGGAGCGGGAGTTGTCGGGGTGCTGTCCGCTGCGGTTCGTCTCGGACATGGACGAGGCCGTGGCGCTTGCCGCCTCGCTGGCCCGGCCTGGTGATGCCGTGGTGCTCTGCCCCGCGACATCGAGCTACGACATGTTTCGAGACTACGAGGAACGCGGCCGGGCCTTTGGGGCCGCGGTGGCCCGGCTGGAACAGGGGGGTCCGTCGTGAAGCTTCCCGGCTGGATGGAATCCCTGGTGGCCGAGCCCAGGGGGCCCAGAGAGGGCATGGACCTGGTCTTGCTGGGCTCTGTCCTGGCCCTTGCCGGCCTGGGCCTGGTCATGGTCTACAGCGCCTCTTCGGTGATGGCTTTCTCCAAGTACGGTTCCGACATGTACCTGGCCAAGAAGCAGGCCATGTATCTCGGCTTGGGGATTTTCGCCCTCTGGCTGGGAACCAGGATCCGGCTCGATTTCTATCGGAGGAACGTCTACCGCATTCTCCTGGCATCCTTTCTGTTGTTGGCCCTGGTGCTCATTCCCTTCATCGGGGTGAAGGTGGGAGGCGCCAGGCGATGGTTCCACATGGCGGGGTTTTCGTTCCAGCCTTCCGAACTGGCCAAGTTTGCGCTGGCGCTCTATTTGAGTTTTTCCGCGGCCCAGAAGGCGGGCAAGTTGGATCGATTCTCCGTGGGTTTTCTGCCGCATCTTCTGGTGGCTTCGTTCATGGTGGGGCTCGTCCTGCTCCAGCCCGACCTGGGCACCGCCGTGCTGCTCATGGCCATGACCCTGGTGGTCTTGTTCGTAGCGGGCACCAGGATCGTCTACATCGTGGCAGCCGTCCTGGCAGGCGCCCCGGTGGCCTGGTATGCCATCGTGGGAACGCCCTGGCGCATGCGGCGCATGATCGCTTTCTTCGAACCCGAGGCACACAGGCGGGGAGCCGGCTACCAGGTGTTCGAGTCCATGGTCACCCTGGGGTCTGGAGGCTGGACAGGCCAGGGGCTGGGAGCCGGCCGCCAGAAACTCTTCTTTTTGCCCGAGGGCCACACGGATTTCATTTTGCCCGTGATCGGACAGGAACTCGGGCTGCTGGGGCTGACCCTGGTGATTGGCCTTCTGGCGGTCTTTTTGTGGCGGGGACTGCGCACGGCGATTCGTGCCAAGGACCTGTTTTCTTCCTATCTGGCTTTTGCCGTCACCTCCCTGGTGTCCATGCAGGCCCTGATGAACATGGGCGTGGTCATGGGACTGCTCCCCACCAAGGGGCTGACGCTGCCCCTTGTCAGCTTTGGAGGATCCTCGCTGGTGGTGACGCTCTTTTCGGTGGGGGTGCTCCTGCGGATTTCGGCGGGAGATCCCGTACGGGTCACGAAACGTTCACAGAGCCGGGCAGGCGCGGTGCGGTTTGCCGGCTCCTCAGCCGGGGAGGTTCGATGAGGACGAAGAAATCCAGTGCCAGGCGGCTCCTCGTGGCGGCAGGAGGGACGGGCGGCCACATCTTTCCCGGTATCGCCGTGGCCGAGGAGGCCGCCAGGCGGGGATGGGAGGTGCGTTTCGTGGGATCCTCCGGCGGCATGGAACAGCGGCTGGTCCAAGAGGCGGGCTTTGCCGGTTTTTCGGTGCGCGTGGGCAAGATCAAGCGCATGGGCCCGCTGGGCGCTGCGGCATCCCTGGCACTTCTCCCCGCGTCCCTGGTCCAGGCCGGGGCGGTGCTGGCGCGGTTTCGCCCTTCGGTGGTCGTGGGGGCCGGGGGCTACGTTTCGGCGCCGGTCGTGGCGGCGGCCGGCCTGGCCCGGCGTCCCGTGATCCTCCTGGAACAGAACGTGATCCCGGGAGCCACGAACCGGACCCTGGCGCGCATGTCCTGGAAAGTGGCGGTGTCCTTCGAAGAATCCCTGGGGCGCTTCGGAGACAAGGCCCTGGTCTGCGGCAATCCGGTGCGGGCCGCCCTGGTGGAGCGGTTTTCCAGGCGCAACGAACGCGGCACCCATGACGGGCCGCTGCGACTCCTGGTGCTGGGCGGCAGCCAGGGAGCCCGCGCCATCAACGACTTGATGGCCAAGACCGCGCCCGTCTTGGCCCAGATGGACCTGACCGTGCGGCACCAGACGGGAACTGCGGATCTGGATTGGGTCCGGGCTGCATACGACAAGGCGGGCCTGGATGCCCGGACCGTGGGGTTTCAAAAGGACATGGGCGATTTGTATGAATGGGCCGACCTGGTGCTCTGTCGCGCCGGGGCCACCACCATCGCCGAACTCACCGTCGCTGGTCTGGGGGCCATCCTGGTGCCCTTCCCCTATGCCGCCGACGACCACCAGACCGCCAATGCCATGGTGCTCGACCGCGCCGGGGCTGCGGTGATGATTCCGCAAAAGGAACTGACCACGCGCCGGTTTTTGCGACAGCTCGGCGGATTCGTCGAGGACCGGACCTCGGTGGAGGAAATGGGCCTTGCCGCCGCCAGGTTGGCCAGGCCCAAGGCCGCCTCTTGTGTCCTGGACCTCTGCGACCAGGCCATCGAGGGAAAGTGAGGCATCCATGTTTCGACGCATGGTCCAACACGTGCACTTCGTCGGGATCGGCGGCATCGGGATGAGCGGCATCGCAGAGGTGCTGCTCAACCTGGGCTACCAGGTCTCCGGCAGTGACCTGCGTTCCAGCGACACCACCGAGCGGCTCGAGAAGCTTGGCGGGGTGGTTTCTTTGGGCCACGATGCGGGACAGGTGGCGGACGCAGACGTGGTGGTGGTCTCCAGCGCCGTGTCCGAGGACAATCCAGAAGTGGTGGAGGCCAGGCGGCGCAAGATTCCGGTGATCCCCAGGGCGGAGATGCTCGCCGAACTCATGCGCCTCAAGTTCGGGGTGGCGGTGGCGGGCACGCACGGCAAGACCACCACCACCTCGCTGCTGGCCACGGTCCTGTCCGAGGCAGGCCTGGATCCCACCCTGGTGATCGGGGGAAAGCTCAACAGCATCGGCACCAATGCCAGGCTGGGTCAAAGTGACATCCTGGTGGCCGAGGCCGACGAGTCGGACGGCTCGTTTCTGTTTCTCTCCCCGGTGATCTCCATCATCACCAACATCGATCCCGAGCACCTGGACCATTACGGGAGCCTGGAAAAACTCGAGGATGCCTTCGTGGCCTTTGCAGACAAGGTGCCCTTCTACGGTTCGGTGGTCCTCTGCCTGGACCATCCCAGGGTCCAGGCTCTGCTTCCTCGGATCCACAAGCGCTGTGTCACCTACGGGTTTTCCGCCCAGGCCGACTACCGCGCCGACGAGGTGCGCCACGAGGGGCTTGGCTCCAGCTTCCAGGTCATCCGGCGGGGCGAACCAGTGGGCCGGATCTCTTTGAAGATGCCGGGCAGGCACAATGTGCTCAATGCCTTGGCCGTGGTGGCGGTGGCCGACGCGCTGGGTGTGGAGTTCGAGGTGGTCAGCAAGGCGCTGGGGCGATTCCAAGGCGTACAGCGCCGCTTCACCATCCGCGCGGATCGCGACGGCCTGGTGGTGGTGGATGACTACGGGCATCATCCCGCAGAGATCCAGACCACCCTGGCCGCCGCCAGGCAGAGCTTTCCCAAGAGCCGGATCCTGGCCCTGTTTCAGCCCCATCGATACAGCAGGGTCCAGCGCCTCTGGGAAGAGTTTGCCCGGGCCTTCAACCAGGCGGACCTGGTCTTCGTCTGTGACATCTACCCGGCGGGCGAACAGCCCATCGAGGGGATTTCCGCTTCCCGTCTGGCCGAAGAGATTTCGCGCTGCGGCCACAGGGGCGTGCGTTACATCGGGGGCCTGGACGCGGCGAAAAACCTGGTCGAAGAAATCGCGGCGCCCGGAGATCTCGTGATCACCCTTGGCGCAGGCGATGTTTGGAAAGTGGGTCAGCATCTGGCCCACAGGCTCGATGAGGGACTCATGCGAGACAGGGGCGGGCCGGGGAGCGGCAGGCAGGACCATGAGGGAGGTGCCTAGCATGGCGGCAAGGAGGACCGGCCGGCAGCGGAGAACGCCCAGTGGTCGCTGGACCTCTGTGAGCACTCTGCCCGGCGTGGCGGCTCCCACGGATCCAGACAGGTCCTCGACGGGCCGATCCCGTCACCGGACCACCGGAGAACATTCTGCTCCGCGGCTTCGAGGCCGTCGTTTTCCAGGGCGGAAAAGGCGGCCGGCGAACCGAAAACGCAGCCCCTCTGCGCAGCATGCCACAGTCAGGCCGGGCCTGCTCCTCCGCGTTTTCTCTCGGCTCTCTCTGCATTCTTCCGTCGCAGGGTTTCGTGGCAACGCCTGGCCGAAGGCCCTGGGGGTGTTCGTGGCGCTGGCCGCCCTGTCTCTGGGTGGGTATGCCGGGTATCGATTCGTCACGTCTTCACATTACTTTGCCCTGCGCAAGGTGACCTTTTCACCTACGGAACACGTTTCCGCCCAGCAGCTCCGGGCGCTTGCCGCCCTGTCTTCCAAGGACAACGTCTTTTCTCTGGACCTGGCGGCGGTGGCCCGCAGGGTGGCCTCGCACCCCTGGATCCTCTCGGCAAAAGCCACCAGGCGCCTGCCGGGCGAGATCCATGTCGAGGTGGTCGAGCAGCAGCCGGTGGCGGCTGTTTTGATGGGGGGCATGTACCTGGTCAATGCATCCGGAGCCCTGTTTAAGCGCGCCGCCTTCGATGAAGCAAGGGCCCTGCCCCTCGTCACCGGGATCAGCCGCGACGAATACGAGCAGAGACCGGGTGGCGCGCGGGAAAGGATCCGCATCGCGTTGGCTGCCCTGCGCGCCTACGGGGCGCGCAAAGGCCGGCCCCTGTTGGGCGAGGTGCACCTGGACGAACGAAACGCAGTGACCCTCTATGCACGCAAGACCGGGCTGCAGATCCGCCTGGGCCGAGGGGCCTTCCTCACGAAATTGTCCCGGTTCGACGCGGTCTGGGCGGCTCTGGGCGACAGGCGCCGTCTCCTGCGCGTGGTGCGCCTGGACAACCGGGTGCGCCCCGAGCGGGTAACCGTCCGGCTGGCAGACGACCTGGACGGCAGCGCCCAGGCCGTCGAGCCTGCGAAAGAAAAGCCTGCTTCGTCTGCAGCTCAGGCCGGTGCGACAATGAAGACCAGCCGCCCGATTCCTGCGAAACGGCCGGCTGCTCGGGCGAACGCCGGGACAGCGAAGCGCCGGGCCAAGGGTTCCGCCCCAGGTCCGTCCCCGGCCGGCCCCGGAGCCTTGGCGGAAGGCTCGTCGGAGAAAGACTGATCACCTGGTTTTGGGTTTTTCCAGTAAATGGCGTTTGAAGAAGTCTGCGATGCGGTCCAGGAGCATTCGTCGCGTTGCCCGGCCCTTGAGGCTGTGGCGCTTTCCCGGAAAATAGAGCATCTCGAATCGGCGGCCCTTGCCCACCAGGGCCTGGATCATAGCCAGACTGTGGCGGAGCAACACGTTGTCGTCTGCCATCCCGTGGATGATCATCAACGGGATGGCGAGCTTGGCGGCCATGCGCAGGGGATCGGCCAGGCGGTAGAGTTCTGGATGGTCTTTCGGCATGCCCAGGTACCGTTCGGTATAGGCCGTGTCATAGAGGTGCCAGTCTGTGACCGGAGCCACGGCCAGGGCCGCCTGCAGCAGGCGCGGCTTTTTCAGGGCTGTCATCAGGGACAGAAAGCCGCCGTAGCTCCAACCCCACAGGCCTATCCGACGGCCCTCCACGAAGGGCCTGGACTGGAGAAACCGCACCGCCGCCTCCATGTCCGCCACGTCCGTCTGGCCGAAGCTGTGGGAGAGGTGCAGCTCGAACGCCTTGCCCCTGTGCCCCGTGCCCCTTCCGTCGAAGGCGAGCACCACGAACCCCTGGTCTGCGAGGAACTGGTGCCAGAGGAGAGAGGATCGCCAGCGGTGCAACGCCACGGCTCCTCCCGGGCCGCCGTACGTATAGATGACGCCGGGGTAGCGTTTTGTGGCATCGAAGCCGGGGGGCAGGAAGAGCAGGCCGTTGAGCTTCGTTCCATCCGCCGCCTGGATGGTCACGGACTTGGGGACTTTCAGACCCAGCCTGCGCAGTCCGACGGGTTCGTCCAGGTCCAGAGACAGGACCTTCCTTGTGGTGACAGACGCGCTTCGATCCTTCCCGGACACCAGGGCAAAGAGGGTGACCCTGGGCGGGGTGAGCAGGTCCGATGCCGCATCAACGAAGGCCGTGGCGGTGCGGTTTGCCGAGACTTCGTGTCAGGGCAGAGAGCGGGTAAGTTTTACCGGCGGGCCTGCCTGGATGGGCAGGGCGTAGAGCTGGCGCTGTCTGCCCCGGTCCTCGCTCACCGAGACCAGGACGTGCCGGGCACTTGCAGCCTCGACTTTGTCCACGATCATGGACTTGGGACTCAGGGCTCTCTTCGGCCTGCCCTGCCAATCATAGAGCCAGACCCTGCGATTGCCCTCCTTTTCGGTGGACCAGACAAAACCAATGTTTCCCAGGTCGCGAAGGTCCTTGTGGAGTCGGATGTAGTGGGCGTCGGTCTCCGAGAGCAGGACATGGGCGCGGCGGGTCTTGGGATTCCAGAGCCGCACCGTGAGGCGTCGCTGGTTTCGGGACAGGACCTGGGAGACCAGCCCATGGCCGGTCCATTGGACCCTGGCCAGGTAGATGTCTGGATTGCTTCCCAAGTCGAGCCACCTGGTGCGTCCGCCCCGTACCGACACCAGGCCGAGGCGCACCCTGGCATTCTTTTGCCCGGCGGCTGGGTATCGCTGCGAGATCACCGTGACCCCTTTGGCAGAATATTTGGGGCGCAGCGCCACCTGCACGGGCGATTCGTCCACCTGGGCGTAGGCCAGGGATCGGGAATCGGGTGCCCACCAAAAGCCCCGGTAGCGCGCCAGTTCTTCCTGGGCCACGAATTCGGCCAGGCCGTTCGTCACTGTGGGCTTTGTGTGCCGGGTGAGCCTGCGCTCCCGTCCTGACTGGAGGTCTTTGATCCAGAGATCTCCCTTGCGGACGAAGGCCAGCAACCGGCCGTCGGGTGAGATCCTCGGATCCAGTTCACCCTTGGGCTTGGGAAAGAGGTCGCGGACTTCGTCCTTGGTGAAGTCATAATAGAAGATGCGGCCTGCCACGGGTAAGACCATGCCCTTGCCCGCCCTGCCGGGCCGAAAGTCGGTGATGCCCCGCGAGCGCACGCGGCGACGTTCCTGGGCTGCGCGCTGGGCCTCGGTCAGGGCCAGGGATTTTTTCATGAGCCGCTGGGCGGCCACCAGGAGACGAGGCTTTCCCTGCTCCAGGACCCAGAGGTCGAGCACCTTGGCGTCCTTGGCGCTCGGCCTGGCAAAGTAGAGTTTCTTACCGTCCCAGGACCAGACGGCCTTTCCCGCCGGTCGGCCCCAAAGTGGCTTGGCAGAGAAGAGATCTGCGACGGTCAGGCGCCTTCGAACAGCCGCCTCGCTTCGCGCGGCATCCCGGTGCTCTCCCACCTGTCGGTGCCTCGTCTTTCGCTGGTGAGCATCCAGGCCTTTCGTCCCCTTCACCGGGCCCTG
>CAZIJS010000013.1:0-40147 GCA_964539505.1 uncultured Myxococcales bacterium | reverse complement strand
GCCGCTGAGATGATGTGGAGGAAGATTGGTTAGGTGGGCCATCCCCACTTCTTCCAGGGCTGCCTGCGCTCTCTGTCGGGCTGCGTCGGGGGCCATGCCCCGCTGGAGTGGGCCAAAGGCCACGTCTTCGATGGCCGTGGGCATGAAGAGTTGGTCGTCGGGATCTTGGAACAGCAGGCCGGTGAGGCGCAAGATGCGGCGGCGGGCCTTTCTGGAAGAAGCCGCCTGTCCCATGATCCTGACCCGTGCGGAGGGAAGGAGTCCCGACAAGTGGAGGAGCAGGGTGGATTTGCCACTTCCATTGGGCCCCACCAGGGCCAGGTGGCCACCGCGAGGCACCTGGAAACGAACGTCATCGAGGGCCTTGTCACGACCGGGATAGGCGAAATCCAGACCAGCGACTTCGATTGCCATCGGACCTTGCGATGTCCTCGCGTCTTTCGACGCGCTCGAGTCTGGGGCGGTTTTGCCGTCGGTTTTGCCGTTGGGAAAAAGCCGGTCGTTGCTGCGGTCGCTCATGGTGTCCCCCGCGAGAGCCAGCCCGGCATGGGGGCGAGGGCCAGAGCCAGGGCGACGGCCCCTGCGCCGATCCACAGGGCAATGTTTTTTCCTGCACTTGGCATGGGGTCCAAAGTCCGCATGGTCCCGTCGTATCCCCTTGCCGACATGGCGAAGAAGACCCGTTCCGATCGGGCAAAGGACCGGCCTACGAGGGTCGCAATCATGGCTGCTCCAGTGCGGACGGGCCTGCGGAGTTTGCCTGGAGTGCGGGCCCGTCTGGCCCTCCCGACCCGCTCTGCTTCGTCCACCACGAGGAACAGGTAGCGATAGAGGAAGGCCAGGATGTCGACGAACAAAGATGGCACTTGGTACCAGCGCAAGGCCGCGGTCAGGTGGGAAAACTTCGTGGTGGCCGCCAGGACCAACAAGGCCGCTGCCGCGAGCATGGCCTTGAGCAGGACCGTGGCCGCCAGTAAGAGCCCGCTGCTCGTCACGGCCAGGCCGGCCACCCTTCCCACGATGGGGCCAGGCTGAGTGAAGGGAAAGATGAGGGCCAGGGCGCCTGCAAAGGGCAGGACCAGCAGACTTCTTTTGAACACATAGAGTTTGGGGAGATCGCCGGCCATGATGAGGCCGAAGAGGAGAAGTGCCAGAAGGCCGAGTCGACCGAAGGCAGCGGGAGGCACCAGGGACAGAGCCAGTACATAGAGCAAGGTGGCCGCGAGTTTGCCCCTGGGGTCTGCAAGGGACAGCATCGTGTCTCGGTAGGCGAGTTTGTCCATGTACGAATGATGCATACCAGTCTCAGTCCGATTCGATGACTCTCATTGGTTTGTGTCGGTGCCATGCCTCGCGGTGTCTTTGTCCTTGCCTCCAATGCGCAGGCTGCGGAAAAAAGCCGCTGCCAGGACCGCAGTTCCGACGAGTCCCAGCATCGCTGCAAGCACCCGGCCGGGCCAGCCCATCAACCAGGTTACCTGATAGTCCGGCATGAAGGATGGCACGAGGTGGTCTCCCCCTGAGATACCGAAGTGTTCCAGGAAACTCTCCAAGCCGTCTGGCAGCGAGGAGGAGAACTGGGCCAGCACCAGACCGCAGAGGATCGACACCCCACCCAGAGCGATGAGGACCCAGCGGGGCCAGGGACCTGCCGGCTTCGCCCTTTTCCCATTTCGAAGATCCTCCTGCCCATTGTCGGCTTTTTGCTCCGCTGCCGGCAGGGCCGCAATGTGCACGTCTTTTCTGGCTGCCAGGCTCAGCACCACAGCAGCCGTCACGCCGCCTTCGAGCAATCCGATGGCTGCATGGACGATACCCATGCCCCATGCCGCCTTGGCCGTGGGAATGGATGTAGACAGCCCCACTTCGATCCCCGCTGCCAGCCCGGCCAGTGTCAGGCTCAGCCATCCTCCCACGAACGCAGCCAGGGCCAGGGTCACTTTTGTTTGCGGTCTGACCAGCCGCATCACCGACCAGCCCACGAATGGTCCAATGACCGCCATGTTCGTGATGTTGGCTCCCAGGGCGATCAGGCCTCCATCCTGGAACAGAAAGCACTGGACCACGAGCACCGCGGACATGACCAGAACGGCTGCAGGGAGGCCCAGGAGCATGGCCATGAGGGCCCCTCCCACCAGGTGGCCCGAGGTCGCCCCCACCAGGGGGATGGGGATCTGGACCATCTGGGCCGCGAATACGAAAGCCCCGGCCACGCCGGCGGTGGGCACGAGCCGCTCGTCCATGTCGCGGCGGGCCGCCCTGGAGGACCAAGCTCCGGCAAGGCCTGCCACCAGGTAGCCGGTGGATGCCACGGGAATGTTCAAGATGCCGTCGGGGATGTGCATGGTCCCTACCTCAATGCCTGGAGCACCAGAGCCAGGCCGACGATACTGATGACCAGACCACTGGCTCTGGGCAGGATTCTGGTCCAGCGATCCCTGGAGACTCGCTTGGCCAGCCAGGACTTGGCTCGAACCACGAGCACGCCGATGATTGCAAGAACAGAAGCCAGGCCGAGACTGAAGGATGCCACGAGTGCCAGGCCAAACAACGTCCTGCCAATCGCCAGCGAGGCGAGCAACACCACCAGGGCCGTGGGACAGGGCACGAGGCCGCCACTGATGCCCACGGTGAGCAGGCGCCAGAGGGATGAGCTGTCTGCATTCAATCCGTGGTTCCCATCGATGCCCTGATCCTGGCCGTCGTGACTGTGGTGGTCGAGTCCGTCATTACTGTGTTGGTGGTCGTGGTTGTGGCTGTGGTCGGGGTTGTGGTCGTGGCTGTGGTCGTGGTTGTGGTCGTGACTGTGGTGGTGGCTGTGGTGGTCGTAGCCGTCGTGACTATGATGTCCTGCGCCGCGCCAGAGCATGTGCAGGCCCACCACCGTGATGACGGCTCCTGCTCCAGCACCAAGATAGGGCAGGATCCAGGGAGGTACCTGCCGGCCGAAGACCAACAAGACCCCCAGTGCGAGCAAGGCGATGGAGAAGGTGTGGGTGAACGTGACGATGGCGGCCAGGGCCACTGCCTGGCCCACGCCGGCCTGCTCCCCGACGAGGTAGGCCGCGGTGAGCGTCTTTCCATGTCCTGGAGACAGGGCATGGTAGGCTCCGAGGAGAAAGGCCACCAGGAGCGCCAGGAGGGCCTCGGTGAAAGAGAGCGATCCGGCTGCCATGCGCTCCAGACGGCCGGTGGTACTCTGGGACCGATTTGCCAGGCTGGATTTGGGAGCAGACCGTTTGCCTCCCGGCACAAGGCGGACGCCAAGCACCCAGGTTTTTCGTCCTTTGGGCAGGACCAGGAGATCGCCGTTGGTCTTGCCTCCTGGGGAAAGCTTGGCGTCCTCGAAATGGCGCGTCTTGGATGGCCTGAGTTGAATCTGTGTCAGGCCCGCGGACTGGAATGGGCAGTGATTTTCGAAGTGCCAGGTTCCCGTGGCAGCCGTTTGGATGTGGGTGTCGGCACGGGCGAAGAGGCCGAAGGGGCCGACTTTGTTCGATCCGAGTTTGAGATGGAGTCGCCAGGATGGAGAGAGGATGCGGTCTTGCGGGCCTGTCACGCGGAAGCATCTGCGGATATCGGCCAGGATCTTTTGCTCAAGGGCAGATCGATCCTCTTCATCCAGGTTGCCGTTGCTGTTGAGGTCTGCGGTCTCGAGCAGGTGAGTGGATGGCAGCCGGCCCCATCGTGTCTCCAGGGTAATTTTCAGTCCGGACCCAGCGGCCTCGATCACCACCAGACGGTCGGTGCGCAGATCGCCCTCTGGATCGTGGGCCTGGCTCGGAAGAGGCGACAGGATTGCCAGGACCAGGACGGCGAGGGCCGCCCACCGGCTGACCGAGGGGAAAAGAGGCGATCTGTGGATATTACTCTGTGGTTTCATGGTAACACCGAAGAGCGTTATACCGCGCGGGTTCCGGGCGTCAATCCCCGGTTTGGCGATAGGGCTGGTTTGTTGCCCGAGACGTTTTTTTGGGGTCTGGTCCCAGGGAGACAGTCCGGATTTTCGAGTCGAGGGGATGTTTCTCCCGACCCAGACACCGTGAGAAGGTTGTTATGGCGGGACATGGGAGCAGGACAAGCAGGGACCAGGGTCTTCGTTGTTTTTCCACCGGCCTGGAGGTTGGGGGCGACTCAAGCTCGACTAGCGTTGACGTGGAGTGGTCTGGCATGCGCCGTCTGGCAAGGAGATGGTCTTGTCGACCAGATCACCCTTCGTGCTCCAGAGCGGACAGGCGGTGAGGGGAGCAGACCATGTCCCGTCTTCGGAACGCAGGAGCAGATAGAAAAACCGGCCCTGGGGCAGGTGGTCCATGGTGACGGACCAGGCGCCCTGGTCTTCGACCACCGGCCTGGCTGGGAAGAGCACCCTGGTTTGGACTTCCATGACCGCAGCTTGGCTTGGTGCGGGCCCCTCCGGCAGGAGACGGGCCCGAAGGGTCCATTCCGGCGCCCGCTCCAGGGCAATGGAAATGGTTTGGTCACCGGGCAGCAGTGTCAGCCCGGTTTGGAGGCCTCGATAGGTCTCCACGTGATCTCCGGCCAGGGAGAAGAGGAGCACCGACAGGCTCCGATTCGCCCCTGCATCCACCGAGAGCTCCAAAGAAGGCGTTTGATCGATGGAGCCTGTCCATTGGCCGGTCACAGCAGAGGCCATGTCCTTGGCATCGATGGAGGCCCAAAGGACCAAAGGGCTGTCTGCAATGGGCCGAGGCTTTGCGTCTTTCGTCAGGCTGGACCGCGCGGGCAGGTCCAGGCGCAAGAGGATCCTGGCCTGCTGATCCGGCCGGCCGTTGCAGGCCGTGGAGACGAGGAACGGGAGGGAGATGACCTGGAGTATGAGCGCGCTTCGTCCCATCATCGAGACACCTCCACCTGCAGGATCACCCGGGCCTTGGGCGTGGGTTTTTGAATCGTGGTCGGTCCTTGTTGAACCGCCCCTGCCGCCCCAGAGCCGCCCGTCGTATCGAGACACATCGAGCCGCCCCCCACCGAGGACACAGACTCCTGCGATCCGAAGGACAGGCCTTGAGACGCATGTTTCGAATGAGGGAAGACTGTCTCTGGGTCGAGCATGATTTCCACTCTGGCCGACGGGAGTGGCTCTGCGGCCCCTGGTGGGCTGTGGATCGCCCGGCTTCTGGGGCCTGTGGGCCCGAGCCAAACCTCCGCAGGGCGGCGCAGAGAGAGATGTCTCTTTCTGCCTGCCACATCTATTTCGATGGAGGGCCAGACCCGGATTTTTCCAGAGAGCAACAAGACCTGACCGCAAGGGCCGTGATTTTCGACAAAGGCCAGTGTCGTTCCCTTGGAGATCTCCACCACGCAGCGATCCGCCACGAGCACCTTGGCGGAACTGCGGGAAAAAGCCTGTTTGGTATTCCATGGAAGCTGCTTGCCCAGGAGCGAGGCATTCGTGCTGGAAACCAGGACGAGACGACCCCGTTTCTGCACCGAGCCGGTTTCGCGGGCGCTGTGCCGTTGGGCTGACTGGACGGTTTTGGGGCGGATCGAAGACGTTTTCGAAGACGGCCCTGCCGACTGGAATCTGGGTTGCACGACCGGCTTGCTGAGCCTGGGAGTTTTGGTCCCGGTTTTTCGTGATGCTCTTTGTCCTGCTAGTGACGCTCCTGACTTGGCTGGTGCAGTCCCGGCCCTGCTCCACGCCGGCGGGACCAGGCCTAGGACCACGATGGTCAACGCCAAGGAGCGACTTGGTCTGTGTCTGCGGCGATGGACGTTGTTTGGTGTCTTCATGGCCTTCACCCTCCCATGTGTCCGGTGACGGCCAGCAGGGCCACCAATCGGCTGTAAGTGTAAAAGGCGGCCGTGGAGCGACTCGTCAGGTAGGAGAGTTTGACGTCGAGCCGCCAACGGCCCCTGGTGTCGATTTTGCGGCCCAGGCCAAAGGCGAAGGTGAGCAGGTGATCGCGGCGCACCTGACCGGAGGGCAGGCCCCAGGGGTTCGCACCTGGCTGCGGGAATGCGTCTTTCGACAGGAAGTGGTCGTGGAAGTCATAGGAGGCCCAGGCCACCAGGTCCATCTGCCAGGGGGCCAGATAGCTGGCCGCTGTCCAAAGCCCGAGCCCGAGCCATCGCCAGGGACTCCAACGGGCATGGCTCCATTCCAGTGACGTCCTGCCGTAGAGACGCAGCCGCCTGCCCAGGAAAAACCTGCTCAAGTCACCCAGGATTTTCAAAGACGGGCCGTCCCGGTCGCGGTCCCGAAAGGCTGCATAGGAGGGTTCGAGCCGGAGATCCAGCGCAGCTTCGTCCCAATGTCGGTTCCACCCCAGGATGAGGCGGTGTCTCTCGGAGTAGAGAAATGGTCCTGGTTCGCTGGATATGCCGGCGCCACCGTCTAGTTCCACCAGTTCATAGTGGTATCCGATTCGGAAGGCATCCATTCCGGTCTGGATCAGGTGGCGCCGGAAATAGTCCCCACCCGCAGAGAGGGTGGTCATGTCGAAGGACGAAACCTGGGCATTCCATTCGTCTTTCCATGGGGCGATGTAAAAATGCCTCGTCACCGCCCCCTGGAGCAAGACGACGTGCCTTGGGCGCACCATGGGCCTCCATGCAGCGTCGGCCTGAATGACGAGGTCGAGGGCTGCCTGGGCCCTGCCGGTCCAGCCCGGCACAGGTTCTGGTCCCATGGTGGGATTGCTGTCGGTGCCCATGCCGGTAGACAGGTGGAGGCTCCATCGAGATTCCGGCCCGGTCAGGCGCCCAATGAGGAGTTCTTCGAGGCGCCTGGTCACGGGACTCGCCCCGGCGGACAATGCGGCCTGCCTCGCCAGGGCCGGTCGGTCGAGCCGGTAGCGGCAGACAGCGGCCAAGGCCATGGCCTTGCGCCGCCGGGCCTTGGTCTTGGCTTTTTTTGCTGCTGCTTGGGCCTGTTCCAGTGCATCGCCGAATTCGCCCATTTCGATGAGTGTTCGAGCAAGGCCGAGCAGGGCCCGGTCTGCTACCTCAGAGAAGTGGCTGGCTGCCTGGAAGCGCCGCATGGCCCAGATGAGCTTTCCTGTCTTGAGATCCAGTTGGGCCAGGGTGAGCAGGACATGTGGATCCTGGGGGCGCAAAGCAGCGAGGCGTTCGTAGAGTCTGTCCGCCCTGGACCAACGCTGCCGGCCGATGGCGATTTGTGCCCGCCAAGCCAGGACCGTGGCCTCATCGGCTCCCAATGCTCTTGCCGCGGTGAGAAGCGCCAGCGCCTCTTGGAAATCCTTGGACGTCACCGCTGCCTGGGCACGGGCCAGCAGGACCGCTGCCTGGGCTTTCTGCCTTGCACGATCCAGGCGTGGTGCTACACGATGTCTTTCGACTGACCGGATGTCTGGGGCTTGTTGGGTCGTGGCATCGCCGGTGGTGGCAGCGGCTCCCAAGGTGGGCTGCCTGGCCGGCCTGCCAGGATCGGCCGGTGATGTTTTTTTCTGACCTTTTTGTCCCTGGGAAGTCATCCTGGGATGCGTGACTGGTCCAGCAGTCCGGGGAGGGTCCGCCCATGCGCGGCATGTCAGGAGGGTGGCCAGGAGCCATGTCCAGCCCCTTCCTTGCAGGCCGAATGTCATGTCATTGTCCTCCCTTGCGTAAGACGAGCTCTTCTTCGATGCGGTCTGTGAGTTCTGCTGCGTCCTTTCGTCCGTGCCACATCTTGCCGTCCAGAAACAGGGTCGGCGTGCCCTTGACTCCCAGCTTGAGTCCTTCTCGTTTGTCGAGGGCCACCAGTCTGCGCGTGGCCCGACTGTCTCGGTCTTGTTTGAAACGAGCCATGTCCAGCCCGATGGAGGCTGCGTACTGTTCGACTCGGGCCGGCGCCTGCTGTTTGCGATGGTGATAGAGGATGCGAAACATCGCCCAGAACTTGCCCTGCCTGGCAGCCGCCACCGCGGCCCTGGCGGACATCACGGAGTTTTTTCCATGCATCTGCGTGGGAAAATGCTTAAAACACAGGACGACTCGGCCCTTGTATCGCGCGACGATTTTCTTGAGCGCTGGGACCACCACCTTGCAAAAGGGGCATTGAAAGTCCGCGAAGGCCGCCACCACCACCAGGGCCTTGGCAGGATCACCGGTGCATGCTTCTTTGTGATAGGAGACTTTTCGAATTTTGAAAGGATGCATGCTCCTGGCCCGGTCCAGCACTTCCTTGCGGATGAAGGCATCGGTCCTGCCCTGTCGTACGAGCCGCACGATGAGCCCAGCCAGTCTCCTAGCGGTTTCACACTTGGGATGGGATCGCAGGCAGCGACTGACGCTGTCTGAACAGCCGTAATAGCTGTGGATGCGATTCATGAGACCAGCGGCCCTGCTTTTGTCGGCGTTCGTCAGGCCCTTGGCTCCCGGGACTTTGTGCCAGGCGATGGAGACGGCCTGCGCCCCGCTTGTTTGGGCCAGGAGCAACAGGACCGACGACACCAACAAGGTGCCTGCTGGAATCTTCTGTCGTTTTTCCATGGGTTCCTCCTTCCACCACCCGGTCCCCGGCAGATCGTCTTCTGTGCGTTCAGGCCTGGGCCGACTTGTCAGTGTGGTGCCTTCTGCGGGCTGCCATTCGTCCAAACAGCCCGTCCAGGCCGATTTTTCCCTGATCGAAGAGCCAGACGTATCCAGTCGCCAGGAACATGGCGAGATCCCGGTAGAGCAGAGACGTACCCACTTCGTGCCGATGAGCGGACAAAGCCCTGGCACCGGCCTGGGAGAAGCAGCCGCAGGTGGTCATCTCGATTCCCTGGGAAATCGCATGGGCCAGGGCTGCGATGAACATGACCAGCATCCCACAAACGAGCAAAGCCGCGGCCTTGGTGCGCAGCCCAAGCAGGAGAGCCAGCCCGGCGACGAGCTCCACCCAGGGCAGGATCACCGCCAGCGCGTTGACCTTGCTGTAGTGGAGCATCTGGTAGAGGGCTATCGACCAGGCAAAGTCGCCGGGATGCAGGATTTTGGGAATGGCCGCGTAGATGAAGACCCCGCCCACCAGGAGGCGAATGACCAGGCCCAGAGAGGAATGGATCGGATGATCCCAGAATCGAAGGAGTCGGCTCGTTTCTGTCTGGTTCATGGCGCCGTTTCCTCCATGGTCGCCTGTGGTTTTGCGTTGGTCTCGTTTTTCGGCCCCACCGTTGCGGATCCTTGCGTCGCGTCACGTGGTTTGTCGCCAGGTGTCGTCATGGTTTGTGCGAACACTGAGACGTTTCGGGCCCCACGGGCCTTCAATTCCGCGGCCACCGCCCATGCAGGCCGCAGCCCCGACGGACCAGACTTGCCCGAATCGGTGACCAGGATGGGCCTCTTTTCACGGAGGAGTCGGGCCAGAATCTTGGGGTCTGGGGGCAGCACGTCGTCGAAGGGCATGTTGATAGCCCCCTGGACATGGCCTTTGGCAAAGGCTTGCGGCGCTCGTGCATCCACGATGAGAAGCCGCTTCGAGTCCAGTGGCCCGTTGCGAGAATCGATGGTTGGAATGCCACAGGTTTTCAGGTTCCAGCGTTGTTTTTTCCAGGCCTCGATGCCACCTTCGAGCAGGTGGAGACCGCGCAGTCCGGAAGCGATGAGGGCGGAGGTGAGCCGCTTGCCCCCGGCCACCGAGGCATCACCATAGACCACGATCCAATGTCCCCTTCGGGCATGCAGGCGGCGCACGGTCGCGGGGTCGGGCGGTTCGGTTTCATACATGGGCAGGAAGACGGCGCCGGGGATGTGTCCCCGGCAATAGTCCCAGGCCTTGCGTCCGTCCACGAACACCACTCCCTTGGGATGAGGCCCGAGGCGCTGGGCGGTCACGCTGGGCAGGTCGTCGGAGACCTCCGGGCAGTCGGTGTAGAGGTCGAAGGGTGCGCGCCGAACCAAAGGGATGGATTGGGGTCTGAGCCAGTTGACCGTCAGAGCCACCACCAGCGCGACAAGCCCCATGCCCAGGGCCTCGACGAGGCTGCGGGCTTGGAGGAGCAAGCGTTGTTTGACGTGGTCTGTCCTCTGTGGGACGTCTCTTCGATCCCTGTCTGTCGGTCTCGTTGTTTCGTTGCTCGATGGTGCCACGATCAGTCCGTAGGGCAGTCCCGGCAGCAGCACCGGAACCCGAAGTTGGAGTGGGCCTGGGTTCCCCAGTCCGCCACGTAGTCGCAGCGGTGCAGGGCCTCGGAGTCACCGCAGTTGAATGCACCGCCCCGGCCGGCGCCGTCGGAGACTCGCTCCCAGACATTGCCGTTGATGTCGTAGATGCCATATGCATTTGTGCAGTTTGGAAAGCTCCCCGTAGGCACAGGATGGAAGTCGGCTCCACAATCCCAGTAACAATGCGGGTAGGGGCAGGGATCCTGGTCCGAACAAGGCGAGTCGGGTCCGCAGCGGCAGAAGGCGTCGATGCCGTTGCAAGTGGTCGGGTCGTAGACATCGCCATAGGAATACGTGGTGGACGCAGGACCCTTACAGGCCTGCTCCCATTCCTCCGGGGTGCACAACCGTTTTCCTGCCGCTTCGCAGGCCGCTGACGCGTCTGAGAAAGAGCTGTTCATCCAGGGCATGACCCCGGCTCTCGACAGGGCCCGCGAAGAGTCCTGCCCCTGACTGGTGGCCGTGGCATCGGGCCTGGACGCTTCGTAGCGGTCCATGCAAAAGAGATCTTCTACGAGCACCATGTCTTGGGGACAAGAGCAGGTCAATCCTTCGTCGGTCAGACCGTTGCAGTCGTCGTCTTCACCGTTGCAGACTTCGTCTCCTTGCCTGATGCAGGCATATTCACAGCCGTTCGACGCGTCTTGGTCCAGGTCGTGGTGTCCCGGCAAGCAGGCCACGAGTTTGCATTGTCCGGAATGGCAGGCCACCTGGGCACCCGTCATGCGGGCTCGACAGTCATCGCAGAGCGGTCCGCAGCTCGTGGGAAGGTCCTTGGGGATGTCTTCGTCGGTGGAGCCGTCGCAGTCGTTGTCGCGCAGATCGCAGATTTCATGCCCTCCGGCCGTGATTTCGCAATGGTTGGATTCACAGCCATCAGTGGAATCGGCGTTGTTGTCGAACCAACCCGATTCGCATTGGAGAGAACAGATGCCTTGGTTACAAAGAGGCTCGGCATGGGGCGCCAAAGGGCAGGTGTTGGTGCAGGACCCACAATGGTTCGGGTCGTGCAGGAGATCAAAGTCTTCGTCTGTGCGGCCGTCGCAGTCGTCGTCTTCCTCGTTGCAGATCTCTTCGCCCTTCGCAATGCATGCATACTCGCAGCCATCCTGAAAAAGGCCGTTGGCATCCCAGTACCCAGACTCGCAGACCTCGACCAGGCAGGTTCCATGAAAACAGGTGGCTTTCCCGTGCGCAGCGTCTGTGCATTTCGTGCAGCCAGATGCAGATTGGCACATTTGGTCTTTGCAAA
Source organism: uncultured Myxococcales bacterium (assembly GCA_964539505.1). Taxonomy (GTDB): domain Bacteria; phylum Myxococcota_A; class Polyangia; order HGW-17; family SLPX01; genus CAZIJS01. Next base: position 28,782 of record CAZIJS010000013.1, on the reverse strand, counting down.
TCTGGTTGAGGGCACAGTCGTCGTTGGACCTGCAGGGCCGGTCATTTTCTTGGCTGGATCGGTAGGATCGGCCCTGCACGAGACAGGCCTGCAAAGCGGACGAGAGCACCAACAGGGCCGCCATGAACCCAGGGGAGTTTAGGACGAGTCCAAGGTGCCGTGGGCTTTGCATGAGGTGGCCTTTCCCAGAAAATGACAATCGTGACATCGTATGGTATGGCACGTTCATCTCGTCTTTTAAGACTTAAAGATTTCATGTATCTCAAAATAGATTGTGTCAGGCCCTGGTTTTTGTCAATTGTGTGCAAGTGGCACAACCGGCCAGATGTCTGGCCCCGTTTGTTTGGCGTTTGTTTGGCAGGTTTGCTTGACTTGCGAAGGCTCATTCGTAAGATGGGACAAGCAAAAACTCTAAGGGCCTGCCCAGTGATTGGAGGACAAGGGCTATGAAACATTGGACCGTTGGTCTCGTTGTCTTGGTCGTAGGATTGGCTGCTGGTTGTGAAAGTACCGATCTGGGGCGGTATTGTGTCGTTGGTCAGGCGGTCCCGGATGTCACGTTTACACCCGACGATCCCCAGCCTTCGGTCACGGTGCTCAACATCGAGGCCCCGGAGTGTTCGGATCGCGTCTGTCTCCAGCAGGGCCCCTATGCGAGGTTTCCGGGAGCAGCCATGGGGCAGTGCAACCAGGACAACTGCCAGCCGCCGTACTTTTGCAACGAACAGCAGCTCTGTGTGTACAAGGTCAAGGCATTTTGTACCCATCTGTGTAAGAAACACGCAGACTGCAAGAGTGGCAACCAGGATTCGAACGGCGACGTTTGTAGTCAGTTCGTCTGCCACAAGCAAGGCGCCGGCGAGCCCCTTGCCGGGCATTGCGTCTGCGTGTGCAAGGACTTCCTCATCAAGGAAGACGAAGCCACCCCCCGATTCTACAATGCCACCGAAGAAGTGCCCGAGCCGGATGGCTGCCTCTAGGAAGGCTCGGTTCGTGGGCTGATAGGTCGTTTTTTCCCTGTTCAAAAACGTTGTTTTTCGGGGGGGCTGCATGCGCGATCGCATGTGTACCCAGAGACGGTTTTTCGAAAGAATCGGAGTAGGTCCGGCAAGCAGACCCAGGGAGGGGAACGGATCTCGTCGACCGTGACAAGAGAGCGACTGTGTCGAGCCTATTCAAAATCTCGCAAGGTGATGATGTGGCGAGGTGATGAGGTGGCTGTCACCAGGCGTCCTGGGCTTCGAATGCGTCTTGGATGAGCTGCATCCCACCGAGCAGACCGCTCTGAATCGCCACCACGTCGAATCGCGCCGGGAGTTTGGCATATTGAGGATGCTTTTGTAGGTAGCGCCTTGCCGCCGCAAGAAGACGGGCCTGTTTGGTTTTGGAAATGGTTTCTTCGGGGCCGCCATGTCGAGCAGAGGCGCGGGAGCGGACCTCGACGAAGCAGAGCTGGCCTGCATGGATCGCAACGATGTCCAACTCCCCCTCCTTGAACCGGACGTTGCGTTCCAGGACTTGGTACCCCTTCTTGGAGAGGAAACGCAGGGCGCGGTCTTCGGCCTTGCGGCCCTTGTCCTTGGTGGACGAGGCGACCTGATCTCCTGCTGGACAGGCCTTGACGCGCACGGTGCCCGTTACATGCGGCGGGTTTTGATCCGGGCGGAGCGCCCACGCCGCTGGCGCAAGTAATAGAGTCTGCTGCGGCGCACCACCCCGCGGGCCTTGAGCTCCACCTTTGCGATCCGCGGAGAGTGATAGGGAAACACACGTTCTACTCCGACGCCGTACGATGTCTTGCGCACGGTGAAGGTACCCCGCGAGCCCCCACGCTTGCGACGAATCACCACGCCCTCGAAAACCTGGATGCGCTCTTTGGCCTTTGCGCCTTCGCCTTCACGAATTTTCACATGCACCCGCACGGTGTCGCCTGGACGGAAGCTCGGCCATTCGTTTTGTTCCTGGGCTTTTTCCAGGGCATCGATGGTTGGGTTCAATCCGCTCATTGGTCAATCTCCTTCACGCGAGTCACTTGCGGCCGAAGAGCCGATCCAAATAAATAGATACCGCGCTTCTTACCGACAAGTGGTTGTATCCGTCAAGTCCTTCGATCGCTTCCAGGCAGATATCTGCCTGGTCGAGCACCTGTGGGGTCAAGCCCCAGCCAGTGCCGAACAACAGCACCAGTGGGCGGCCCACGATCCCGGGCCAGTCGAACAGGCGGTCAGTGGGCACCAGGCTTCTTCCTTCCGGCCTGGCCGTGGTCACTGCCAGGGCGGGCCGGACACCATGAACAGCCTCCACCTGGGCAATCAGGTCTCCGAGGTCGGCCACGATCCGAATCAGATCCATGGCCTGTCTGCGGGGCTTGTTTGCCTTGGCCCCGTGGCCCTTTGTCCAGTGATCCCGGATCCTGGCCACGAGCTGTCGTTGCCGCTCGATGGGGGTGACCACGAAATAGCCGGCCAAGCCGTATGTCCGAGCAGCTCTGGCCGGATCGTGGATGTCGAGATTTGTCACCGCCGTGGTCACCACCCGCCGGTTTTTGTCATAGACCGGATGGTGCAGCAGAGCTACATATGTCCGACTTGCCTGTTTCGTCAACTGTTTTGTTGTTTTTGGCTGCGATCTTCGGTCAGATTTCGAAAGGATCTCCTGGTGGGCAGGGTCGGGGGGCATCTGGGCAAGGAGATCCGGTCGCCGCGTCGCGGTTCTGATCTGGGCTTGTTTGCGGCGGTAGGCTCGGATCGTAGCGTGATCTCCTTCCAGGAGTTCTTTGGGCACTTCGAGACCCTCGAAGACCCGAGGTCTCGTGTAGTGGGGATACTCCAATCCGCCCAGCCCGAAGGACTCATCACCCGCTGATTCCTGGTTGCCCATGACACCGGGCAGCAGGCGGACTGTCGCCTCTATGAGGGCCATGGCTGGAATCTCTCCTCCTGCGACCACAAAGTCGCCCAGGGAGATTTCCTCGTCGATGTAGCGTTGTCTGAATCGTTCGTCGATTCCTTCATATCGGCCGCAGACCAGGAGGAGATGCCCTTTTTCCGCCAGCTCCACCACTTTTTTTTGGTCCAGGGGCCTGCCCTGGGGTGTCAGGAAGATCCGGTGGGCTCGCCCAGAGTCCTTTTCGGCGGCACGCACAGCCGCCGCAAGCACATCGGGTTTCATGACCATACCGGCGCCACCCCCAAAAGGACGGTCGTCTACGGAACGATGCCTGTCCCGGGCGAAGTTTCTGATCTGGATGAGATTTGTCTCGATGGTGCCGCGTTCCACGGCTTTGCCCACGATGCTGGTGGCCAGGAATCGCTCGAAAAGTTCTGGAAACAGCGTCAAGATACTCAGCTTCACTGGTCACCGTTTCTTTCGTGGCTTTTTGTGCCTGGGCAGATCCTCTACCTTGTCCAACACCACTGTGTCGTCGGTGACGTCCACGAGAAACGGAGCGCATGCTGGCACCAGGAGTTCCTCCTGTCCATCCTGAATCTCGAACAAGTCGTGGCCGCCTGTTTCCACCAAGCCTTCGATGCGCCCGAGAGGGCGCCCGGCGAGAGTGACTGCGTCGAGCCCGATGCAGTCGGCCAGGTAGACTTCGTCTGCCTGGAGGGCCGGCAGGTTTTCACGTGGGATCGCGACTTTCGCGCCCCGCCAGGATTCAGCGGCTTGTCGGGTGACACAACCATCGATTTCGACAAGGAACCATTGCCGATCCCGCCGGACGGAGCGTAGTTGATGTTTCGTCCATTGGCCATCGAGGACGAGCCAGATGCTGCGGCCCTCCTGCAGGACATCACTGGTTTCTCGATACGGCCGGATCTTGAGGAGGCCCTTGAACCCGTGGGGTTTGACCACCACACCGATGGACAGGGTTGTTCGATCCATGTTCGATGCCCGACGCCCCCATTTGGGCGTATGCTCGAGGGCCTATTCGATGATTTGCAGCACCGCCATCTTTTTCAACTTCGTCGCGGCGGCATTGAGCAGAATGCGCATGGCATGCGCGGTTCGGCCCTTTTTGCCGATGACCTTACCCAGGTCGTCTTTGGCCACGTGGAGTTCGATGACAGCCGTCTGATCGCCGGAAACTTCTTTGACCTCGACCTGGTCGGGATGATCGACGAGTGCCTGTGCAATCAAATGGATGAGGTCTTTCAACGGAGTATCTGTCCCAGTTTCGCTCATGGCTTCCCCCGATGTCCTTGTTGGGCACCCACGCCAGCCTCCCCGGCCACGGCACCAGGCGCTACGCTCCCCGACGCGCCCTGTCGATGAGCGACCTGACCGTGTCGGTTGGTTGTGCGCCTTTGTCCAACCAGCGATTCAACTTGTCGAAATCGATGTGGATGACAGGCGGTTCACTGTTCGGTCGCCTGGGATCGTAGTAACCCACACGGTCCAGGAAGCGTCCATCCCTGGGTGCCCTGGAGTCGGCCACCACGATCCGGTAAAAGGGCCTCTTTTTTGCACCGGCCCTGGCCAATCTCAACTTCACGGCCATGCTTCTAACCTCCGATGACGAGACAGGGCTTCGAACTCTGTCTGCTTTTTGTCTTTGTTGTCACGATGCTGCCAAAATGCAAGTGTTTTTTGGCTGCGTGGTTGCCTTTGTAAGGCCAATTAAGCTACCTACCTGCCCCTCGTTTGTCAAGCCGTGAACATTGCGGATTAGGCAAACCTTATCTGTTGGAGATATCAAAAGATTTGTTTTGACATGATTTCTGCATGGCTGGGGGGACAGCAGAGCCACCGGTCTTTGGCCGTTGGCCGAAACATTTTCAGGAGGGAGAAGAATGCCTCGGACAGGACACAAACGACAGCAGGTTTCATCGGCATTGCGTGATGCCATCACGGTGATCGAAAAACAGTTCGGCAGAGGGGCCATCATGGCCCTGGGTGCCGGCAAGGTGGAGGACATCGCGGTGATCCCCACCGGATCCCTCGGGCTCGACCTGGCCCTGGGAATCGGTGGATTGCCCAGGGGAAGAGTCTGCGAGGTGTACGGACCGGAGTCTTCAGGAAAGACCACCCTGGCCCTTTCCTCGATTGCTCAAGCCCAGGCCCAAGGCCTCACCTGTGCTTTCGTGGATGCGGAGCATGCCCTGGACATACGGTACGCCGCGGCCCTGGGCGTCCACGTCGAGGACCTGCTCGTCTCACAACCGGATTGTGGCGAACAGGCGCTGCAAATCGTCGAAATCCTGGCAAGGAGCGGTGCCGTGGCCCTCATCGTCGTCGATTCGGTGGCTGCCCTTGTGCCAAGGGCCGAAATCGAAGGGGAGATGGGAGATGCGCACGTGGGCCTACAGGCGAGACTCATGAGCCAAGCCATGCGCAAACTGACCTCGGTGGCGGCGCGACAGGGGACGACCATCTTGTTTATCAACCAACTGCGGATGAAAATCGGCGTCACGTTCGGCAATCCCGAGGTCACCGCCGGAGGACAGGCGCTCAGGTACTATTCTTCTGTTCGGCTCGAGATCCGAAAGTCCACACAAATCAAAGGCCCCGATGGTGCCACTGGATACCACACCAGGGTGAAGGTGGTAAAAAACAAAGTGGCACCGCCTTTCAGGATGGCAGAATTCGATCTCTTGTTCGGTAGAGGGATCCACCGCACCGGAGAACTCGTGGACCTGGCGGTGCAAGCGGGAATCCTGGACAAGAGCGGCTCCTGGTATAGTTGGGGAGAGCAGCGACTGGGGCAAGGACGTGACCGGGTCTGCGAGTTTCTCGAGTCGGATCCCGAGTTGCTCCACAAACTCGAGGCACTGTTGCGTCGGCACCTGGATGTCGCCGGCACCGGGCCGGTGGGAGCCATGGAGGTTGTCGGCGACACACCCCCCAAGTCTCCGCAACGAGAGGGGACTGGATCCCAGAGGGTCTCCGCGGCTGCCTGACGGAATGGAGCCGGCCGAAGGCAGCCGCGCTCTTCGGTGCCGGCCGGCCACGAGCCAATCAGCCAGGATGCGCCGGAGGCTACCATCGTAGTGACAGTTTTGGCACCAAGAATCCGGTGGCAGTGCCCACTGCGGCTCCCACGAGGACGTCGCTCATGAAATGTTTGTAGGCTGCCACACGGAGCAGGCCCACCGCGGTGGCAGCCGAAAAGCCAACCAGGGCCACGAGCCATGTCCAGCGGTTGCCGCGCATGTGGAGGAGTGAAACCGCCGAGGCAGCCAGGGTGAAGGCCAGGGTGGTGTGTCCGGAAAAGAAAGATGTGTTTTCGAATCCGTTGTTCCCCGCAACTTGGTGGAACGTGGCTTCCGGCCTTCTCCGGGCCACGGCCAGACTGGTGATCTGCTGAAGGAGGCTCGAGATCGCAACGGCTTCGTAGAGAAGAGAGAGATCCTCCAGTCGCCTGCGCCAAGGATCCCAGCGAATCAAGAGCAGAGTGCCTGCAGACCAGGCCGGGAGGACTCCGAAGGCCAAAATGCTCGATATCCTGTCGGCGACTGTGGCGTGACGCACACGGAGTGCCGCGCGGAAGGCCGCGTCTGGTCCCCAGAGTTTCGGTGGCCCCTTGGCGGGTCCGTTACAAAGGCGGCATCGTCTCGGGCCCTCCCTTCGTTTGACCAATTCCAGACCGAGCCAGAGGACCCCTGCGCTGAGGCCCACCGTCCAGGGAACCCACTGGTTCACATCGAGGCGCAGGGATCTCTTTTTTTCAACCCTCCCACGCAGGTCTCTTCGTTTTCTGCGGCCTTGTCCCTCCAGTCGAGATTGGTTGGCTGGGGGATGGGGCCTGGTCGGCCCGCCCTGGTGGCTCGCTGTCACCTGAATCAAGACCAGTGTCATGACGAGCGGGTTTGAAAATATCATGGTCGGGCCGTCTTTCAGACAGAGGTACAAACATTGATCCCAGGCCAGGTCTTGTTATACTACGAGGACGCATGGGGCAAGCTCAAAGCCCGCACCCCCTTCCAGAGTCTTCGGGGGCCTGGGCGCGACGTCCGCGGTGCCGGATGTGGTGGGTGACCCGAATTGGGAGAAAGAAGCTCATGGACTATCGAGATCCCGCAGACAGACGTGAATTTCCCCGCCTGGATCGAAGATTGGCTGTCCGCATGACTTCGGTGCAGAGGGATGTGGGTGCCACGGTCACCGATCGCGTGGAGTCGCGCAATTTCAGCTTTGGCGGCGTCTGCATGGTGACGGAGACGCAGCCGGAAACGGGTGCCGTGGTGGCTCTCGCTTTGGATCTCCCGGACCGGGAAGTGGCCCACGATCTGTTTGCAGAGGTGGTCTGGACCAGGGTGAGAGATGACGGGCGATACGAGGTGGGGCTTCGATTCCTTTCGGCGTCGGAGGGTGCCCTCGACGAGCTTGCTCGATTCTTGCAGCCTGCACAGGCAGAGTGAACAGGACTTACGTTTCCTCAATGGAGGCGGAATGTACCAGCTTCGGGGCAGACTCGGCCGGTGGGGGTTTGGAGAGCTCTACGAGGCCGTAGAGAGCGATACCGGCGTGCACCGCATGCTCAAGGTGGTGCGTGGGCGTCGGGCATCGGATCCCCACATCCACGCCCATATGGTGCAGGAATTCGAAGTGGCGGATTGCTGTTCTCATCCCCATGTGGTCGCCATTCAAAACATGGAGGAGGATCCGGCCCTTGGGATCTACCATGTCATGGATTTCGTGCGGGGCGAGACGCTGGGCGCGGCGGTCAAGCGAGGTCTCACGTTTCCTCCCAACAAGGTCCTGGAAATCGTCGGTGCTGCGGCATCTGCTTTGGCTCTTCTGGAGGCCCATGGGCAAGCCCACCACGAGTTTTGTCCCGAGACTTTGTATCTGCCTGCCAAGGGTCCATCTCCATGGGTCATCAGTTTCGGCCTGCCTCCCTCGGCTGGGAGTCATCCGCCTTTGCCGTTGGAAGCGCTGGCCTATGCCGCACCGGAGCGGAAGGCTGCTCAGGTCTGGGACAATCGGGCCGACGTCTACAGCGTCTGTGCCGTGCTCCTCCAGCTCTTGGTGGGGCGCCCTCCACCGCCTCAGGGCTGGATTCAATTCCCGCGGCCGGCAGGGGCGTCGGAATTGGGGGACAGTCTCTACGAATTGGCGAAACGGGGGCTCAGCCCCACACCAGGGCAGCGATATCCTTCGATGGAAGCGCTGTTTGGTGCCATGAGGTTTCTTGCGGAATCTCACGGAATAGAGCTGGCGCCTGCCGAATCACGGGGTGCAGCCAACAGACCACCGCGTCCCGCGCCAAAACGCACGGTGCTCGGCATGAGCGCATTGACGCCACCGGGGCAGCCGACAGCGCAGGCGGCCCAAGGTGGACCACCTCCGCCACCTGTCGCCGTCCGGCCGAGGGAATCCAGGCCGGCCAAACCGGTCAGGGCGCCCACGAGGCCGAAGATACCTGCTGGTGGACCGTCGCGTCCTTCGCGGGGCACGATGAAGAAGACAGTGCTCGGCATGGGAGTTCTGACGGAGGCAGACATCCATGGAGCGGGGAGGAGCGGTCGATTGTCGAAAACCGACGGCGCGGCGAGGCTCGACGGCACGAGCGGGGCCCGGAGTGGGAGCGCCGATCAGATGTCCGGCAAGGCGCCCCCTTCCTCGACGGTGGAATCGTCGTTGTCTGGCTTGGACATGGGACCTTCCTCCCACGATGGCGCGGTGCCTCTCGACGACCTGGGCGACGATGCGGGGTTTGGCGGCAGCCGGCCTGTTTTACTGGGTGATGTGCGGGGCGGAACTCCCCTCGACGAACTCTCCCTGCCCGGGGCCGAGGTCAGTTCTCCTGGAGGGCGCGCACCTTTGGAGCCGGATGCCTTTCCCGGAGCCGAGACCGGGGCTCAAGGAGCTTTCGATCCGTCCGTGGTCAGCGAGTTGCCCATGCCCGACGGGCAGAAACGCCGCCGCCTGGCCATTTTTGGTCTTGCCGGCGGCCTTGGCCTCGGTGCGGTGATCCTGGTCCTTTTGTTTCTTTGGCCGGGATTTGTCAGGAAAAAAGGCGGATCGCAGTCCGGTGGAGAGCGCGTTGCTGGCACTGGGGAGAGCGTGCCGGCCCGTTCCTCTGGGAGCAATCCAGATGGAGGGACGGCCCAGGGTCCCGGCGCAAGCCGCCAGCGCGCGCCGAGGGTCTCTGGCGGCGATGCCGGTCTCGGCGGTCAGGTTCGTTCCCAGGGGCTGGATGCCGGCCTCCGGGCTCGCTCCCAGGGGATGGATGCCGGCCATGCAGGAACGCCCGATGCAGGGAAGGCCCTGGCGGGACCGGACGCATCCAGTGGGGAAGATGGGTCGAGACCCCAGTCCACGAGTCGTTACAAGCATGCGCTGACAGAGGGGCGCAAAGCTATGCGGCATCACAAGTACGCCTTGGCCCGACATTTCTTTACCAAGGCGCATCACTTGCGTCCTCGCTCTGTGACCCCTATGCGCCTGATGGCTCGGGCCCACTATCGAGCCCACGAATACCCAGCCGCCAGGTTCTGGTACGAAAAGGCGATCGAGCGGTCCCCAAGGAGTGCCTCGCTCCATGCCCAACTCGGGAAAGTTTATGGCAGACTCGGAAAACGTTCCAAGGCTTGTCGCCATTTCGTCAAGGCGCTCTCGCTGCGGCCCAATTCCAGGCGATACCGGATGGCGGTGCAAAATTACCGCTGCAGTCATTGATTCATTGTCGATCCGCTATCGTTCGAGAGGCTCCACCCTGGGCAGCTCGTGGTTTGGAGAGAGGGTTACCTCCAAGGGGCCTTCCGTCTCAGTGAGCAGCACGGTTGCTCCCAGACGTTCGTAGAGTTCCGGCCTGGTGGTGGCTGTGTGACCCGAGATCACCACGAGGGATGGATCGACGGCAGCAAGGAAGGCAGGCAGAAAGCTCTGCGACGAACCATGGTGTGGTGCGGCCAGGACATCGGCGGCCAGGTCTGGTTTCGAATCCACGAGGAGTTGCTGGCCTCTTTTTTCCAGGTCTCCCACGGCGACGAAAGAGCGTCCATGCCAGCGAAATCTCAAGGCCACAGAATTGTCGTTTCGCGACAGTGTGGGGTCCATGTCTGTCTGGCGTCGGCCTGGCAGGCGGAGGACATCGACGGCCAGATCTGCTATGTCCCCATCACCGGCTGGTTGCACGGGTATGTCTTTTTTCTCGGCTGTGGCCAGGACGGTGCGCCAGGTTCCTGCAGCGCTGCGGCCGGCCGTCCAGATCCGACGAACAGGGAAATGGCGTAACAGATAGGCCAGGCCGGATGTGTGATCCCAATGGGGGTGGGTGGCGACCAGGAGATCGACACGATCCCGGCCCCTGCGTCTCAGTTCGGCTACCAGGGCTGCTCCCCCCGCCCGCCCTCTTCCTGTGTCGATGACGACTGTGGCCCCGGCGGTGAGGACAGCGATGGCATTGCCGGCTTGGCGCCCGAGAAAAAGCACCTGCATGTGATCGTGGGCTGATCCTCGATGTCGAAGGTTTATGCCCAACGCAAGGCCGGAGCCGGTCAGGAGTAGAATCAAAACGCCGATCCTGCGGAGTCTCCAGGGGCGGACCATCCCATGCCATCGAAGCATCAGCCCTCCTGCAAGGGCCACCATGCCGAGGGCTGCTACGGTTTGCCACCAGTTCGGTCTGACCTGGATCCATGCCCATTGGTTGTGGTGGGCCAGGGAGAGGACGATGCGGGCGGCCAGGTCTGCGAGGCTGTCTGCAGCGAAGAGCACCAGTCGGCCGGCAGCGGGCCAGACAAAGCCAAGAGTCAGTCCTGCCAGTCCGAGGGGGAGGACCAGCCAACAGAGAAAGGGCACCGCCGCGAGGTTGGTGAGTGGGCCAGCCAGAGACAGGCCGCCGAACCAATAGGCGGCCAGCGGTGCAGTGGCCGCCCAAGCGGCCAGGGAAGCCAGGATGGCGCCTGCCACCATGCCGCCGATGCGTTTCAAGCCCGGTGCAGGGCCGTTGACGGCTGGGCTCGGGCTTTCGGAGTCACGGTTTCCTCGGTCCCAGATGTGGCCCAGCCAGACCAGGGCTGCGGTGGCGGCGAAAGAGAGCTGAAAGCCTGGGTCGAAGATCCATTCCGGACGCCAGGTCAGCAGCGCGAAGCATGCCAGGAGCAAAGAGCGGGCCGCAGCCGCGGGCCTGTCTGCAATCAGTCCCACCAGCAAGCTGGTCGCCATGATGCCCGCACGAATCGTGGCTGGGGATCCTCCTGCCACGAGCACGTAGAGCCACAGGGTGGGAAGCGCCATCCAGGCTCCGGCCTTTCGCGCGGGATATCGCTGCGCCAGTGGTGGTATCAGGGTGAAGATCATGCGCCAGAATACCAGGGCCAGTAGTGCGAGCATCCCCAGGTGCAGGCCGGAGACCACGAGGACATGGGCGATGCCGAGCCGCGCGAATGCCGACTTGATTCCGCGTCTGTGCCGGAGTTTCGATCCGAGCAGAATCGCCCAAAGAAGCTCGCTGTGCGAGGTTGCCGCGTGGGTCAAAAGTCGGTCCGTTCTTTTTCTGATCTCGGTCCTGACTCCGGCCAGAGACCATGTGTGGCGACCAGCCCAGACCGCGATGGTGCGGCACTGCATGCGCGGCGTCCTTCGATACGCTCGTGGCATCCGGCGACAGTCTGCAATAATCCTGAGGCCGGATGCCAGGCCTGGTGGCGGCGCACGGTTGGTCCACAGCTCCACCCGGCCCGCTGGCAATCGCAAGGTGCGGTCTGGGTGGCGCTTTCCGGTCTGTCGTCGGCCCGGCACCTGGAGGAGAGTCGTATTTGGGGCGGTTTTTTTCGGTTCGTTGTTCTGAGAATCTTTGTCGAAACCCCCGGCTTCGCTCCTGGTACTGCCCAATCTTTCCACCGAGGCTTCCTCCACGTCGATGACCCAGCGGTTTCGGCCTGCTTGCCGGGCCTCGTCGATTCTTCCTGTCACGATGCAGTGACGCGGCGGGACCTGTTGGTCTTTTGTGGCATGTCGGGGCCGCCGGCCCCAGGTCAAGGCCGAGCCGAGCAGACCCAGGCCGAAGAGAGCGGCGCAGAGAAACGTAGGCTTTGGGGACCAGAGGGTCATGCCGGCGGCAGAGACCGTGACCATGAGGCCAAGCCACGAGACAGCGGGCATCCCGGCCCAGGTCAGAGAAGCGACGCCTTGGGGCGCGCCGCAAAGAAGTCCCAGGAGGAAAGCCGTGGTTGCCGTGATCAATGGAAGCATGACAGCTCTGGTCATCGGCCCCGCAGCGTCGATGTTGCCTGGTTTCTCTTGGGGCGGAGGGGAGTGTCTACTTGAGGGAGATCCCCGCCTTTTGGCAGGTGCGAATGGGTGACTTCAATGTATCGTCAGAAAAGAACTTCTTTGCCCGAGTCCAGATTTTTCGGGCCAGGCCCCTGTTGTGGGCCAGGCACGCGGCAGAAAGGGCATCTCGGAGAACATTTGGGTTGCCATATTCGACGTGATAGGCCCAGTAGTATCTTGCCGCTTTGTCGTAGCGATGGGCTCGTCGATGCTCATCGCCGGTTTTGAGGAGGAGGGTTCTTCGTCTGATCCAGTCGAATTTGGTCATTTTCTTGGGCTTGTGCAGGGCGGCCAATTGGGAAGAAGACAGCGGGACGGCATTGCTCGTGGTGGTGGCAGCCAGCCCGCCGGCGGTTGACCGTGATGGTCGGTGCGGGGCCGGTGTCTGGCCGTTCGGTGACCGGGTGGTTCTATGCCGTCTCGATGGGGGGCGAGGTTCGTCTGTTCGTCGGATACCGGCCCTCGGTTGCCTTCTCTCTGTCGTTTTCGGTGGATATGTCTGCAGTGCCGCCCCTGCCCGATTCGTCGTCTTGGTTGGCTGTTCTTTGCCGTTTCCTGCTGCTCGCCGCTGTCCCAAACCCGATGATTCGCCGACTTGACTGTTGGGAGAGGCCTGGATCTGTGATGTCTGGGGTGGGGCCGAGACCCTGGCATGCTCGGGACCGAGTGCCTGGGAGACCGTCTGGGCCCCTGACTTTTCTGCGCTGTTTGTTTCGTGGTTTGTTTCGTTACTGCGGTTTTGGACCATGCGTACGGAGATCACCGTGGCGGCGGCGATGGCGCCGACGGCCAGGATTGTGATGCCCATGACCAGGAACGTCAGCCGGGCCCACTTGGGAAGTCTTCCTTCAGCAGAGTCTGCTGGCAGGACCGCACCGCCGCCCGTTGCATCCATAGGAATCACATGGCCTGTCGCATGGTCCTGCCGGGGGATCGGAGAGGCCTCGATGCCCACGCCCGATGGCATGGTTGGCGAATGTGCTGCATCGAAGTCTTGTCCTCCTTCAGTGTCCTGGGGCGCGCTGCCCGGCCCGGTGGCATGGTCCAGAGCGGCCGAAGGCACAGCTCCAGGCTGCGTGCCTGGCCATCCCGGCTTGTCGACGGGAATGACGGACATCGCTTCCTTGTCTTGGCTGGGCGAAGGTTGGTGCGGCCGTGTCGTCGAGGCACCGGTTGGCTGCTCTCGCGATGGGGGTGCCGACTGGACCGTGGGACCGAGTTGCACAGCCCGCCTGAGTGCGCCAAGGAATTCGGCCATGGTCTGGTAGCGACGGGCTGGGGCTTTGGCCAGCGCCTTTTTGAGGACTGGATCGAGAGCCTGGGCCAGGCGGGGATTGTTTGGGATTGTCAGGCCCGGTGCCGGGGTCTTGAGTTGGTGCATGAGCACTTCGATTTGACTGTCCGCCAGGAAGGGCGGCCGGCCTTCGACCATCTGGTAGAACACGATTCCCAGGGCATACACGTCTGTGGCGGGGGAGATTTGGTCATTTCTTCCGGCAGCCTGCTCGGGAGCCATGTAGGCTGGAGTGCCCAGGATCATGCCCGTCTTCGTGGCGGAGGCCAGGACACTGTCTTTGGTGTCGAGGAGCTTGGCGATGCCAAAGTCCAGGACCTTGACCATGGTGGTTCCCTGCACCTCTTTGATAAAGATGTTTTCTGGTTTGACGTCACGGTGCACGATTCCCAGGTCATGGGCGGCCTGGAGGCCTTCGGCTGCCGGCGCGATGATGTCGAGGGCCTCGAACGTAGAAAGCGTTCCTCTCCTGTGGAGGAGATCAGCGAGGTTTTGCCCATCGAGGTATTCCATGAGGTAATACACCCTGCCGTCTGGCAGGGCGCCGAAGTCGAAGACATCCACGATGGCGGGGTGGCCGATGCGGCAGACGGCCATGGCCTCTTGTTGGAACCTGGCGACTTGTTCGGGGATGCGGCAAAGTTCAGCCTTGAGCACCTTGAGCGCCGCCCGCTTGCCCAGCATGGGGTGCTTTGCGAGATACACGTCACCCATGCCGCCCCGACCGATGAGCGCGCCAATCTCATAATGCCCGATTCTCTTCGGGATTGCTGATTGTGGGGCCTGGGCGGAGTTGTTGGCTTCGTTCATCCACTCAACCTTCCTTCTTGGGCCACTGCAACGAATTCAATGGGGACCATCGCTCGTCTGGATCGTTTGTCCGTCTTTTTTCGGTTCGTGGCAACAGGATCGTCACGTATATCGTCCAGCACCAAGGAAAGAGTACGCGTTGACCGCTCCATTCCTTCTCGACTTGTCCTGGCAACCCGCATGGAAAAATTCAAGTGTCACAGCCAAAGCAACCGCCCGTTCAGTTTTTCCAAACCGTACCGGATAATGGGCAGGCATGTCATCGCTGTTCGAGCGGGCTGTCTTATACGATTGATACACTAGCCAAGAAGGCCTCGGATGACGAGTTCGTTGAGTTGACCGAGATGTTGCAGATTGTACCCTCCCTCCAGCAACGCAATGATTCGTCCTGCAGCGAACTGTTCGGCCAGTTCCCGAACGAGGTTTGCCATCACTTGAAAGGTGGATGAAGAGAGCAAGAGCCCGGAAAGTTTGTCGTTCCGGTGGCCATCTTGTCCCGCGGAGACCAAGATGACATCGGGGCGATACCATTGCGCAAGAGGAATGATTTTTCGAAATTGAACGAGATAGTCTTCATCGGTGGTCAAGGGGGGGACGGGAATGTTTATGTTGTAACCTTCACCAGCGCCTTGTCCGCGTTCGTCTGGTTCGCCGGTGCCAGGGAAAAGATATTTTTGATGGATCGAGACGACCAGGATTGGTTCTCGGTATAGGATCGTCTGCGTGCCGTTTCCGTGGTGGGCATCCCAGTCGATAACCATTGGACGATACCCTCGATTGTACAGCGATAGCGCCAGACCAGCCATATTGTTAAAGAAACAGAAGCCCATGGCTTGATTTTCTGTCGCATGATGGCCAGGGGGCCGACAGAGCACGAAAACTCGTTTCCATTCCTCTATTTTCTCACCTGCAAGGAGCGCTCCGCCAAAACTGAGGCGAGCGATGTCGTAAGTGTCCGGACAGGTAGGATTGTTGATTCCGAGCGGCTCCGATCTGGTTGAGAATTCGTTGACTCGTTGCACATAGGACGGCGAATGGATGCTCGTGAGTTCTTCGAACGTAGCATATCTGGGCGGCACTATTTTGAGTCGGGACATCAGGTCGGTCGTTTCGAGATGCGCTATTGTGGTCGATATCCTGCCAGGCCGTTCAGGGGCATCATAGGTATCGTGCCAGGTGTATTCGGGCGCGTGAATCAGCACCAAATCGGGAGAGCTGCCGGCAAGGGGACGAGTTGGATTGGCTGTTGCTATCAGAATCCCTGATCGCCCCACTGTTTCGAACTGAAAACCCATGCCCAGATAAATGCTGGGACGACCTGTCTGAATCAGGAGATGTTCCTCGTTTCTTTGCGAGAGTTTTTCTGTCAAGACCAAGACGGCTTGTCGTCCAATGCCTCTTCCGCGGTGTTTGCGCTGGATTTCGAAGAAGACGAGTTCTGTGGGCTGTCGGTTGAAGTCGATGGCCATGGCTCCCACTGCCACGGTGTCTGCTACCACAAGGAACATTCGGCGATCGGATCGACCGTCTTTGATAGCTTCGGCCTGGGCTAACCACGGATATTCATCGAGCATGAGAAGCACCGGCGGAAGATTCGCCGAGAAATCTACAGGGGTGAGGGAAACTTGTGGGCCAACCATGATCATCTCCGAAATTTGAAACAGGTTGAAGTGGCAGCCAAATCCGGGTTGTGCCGAGTGGTTTTCGAATGTGCATGGGTGTGGTGGTGATACGGTTCGCAGACAATGTGATGTGTGACAAAGGTGCCTGGTCGATGTGCGAGTCCAATCAGGCTTTGTGTGCTGTGCGCATCTACACCAATTTGTCGAATTCTGCGATGGCTTCCTGCAGGCTCATTCGTGCCATGCCGACGTTGAGTGACCGATCGCCGATGATGGTGATGAAGAACCCACCTCGGGAGGCATTGATGAGGCAAAGTTTCCCCTCGGTGCCTTCGATGATCATATTGTCTAGAGTGCCGAACTGGGCCTCAGTGACGACCTTGGTGGCGATGCGCACAACATCTGACGAGAGTGCGCCTACTTTGTCGGCGGCGAATTTCTTGTCGAGCCGGGTGGCGATGACCATGCCATCTGCGCTCATCAACGTTCCGCCGTGGCTGCCTTCGATGTGATCCAGTTTCTCCAGAATAGCGTTGATCTGTTTTTCTGTTGCCATCTCCAATACCTCCTTGTTTTGCGTATGTTGGTGGGACTCTGATTCTATGCAATCGACATCGATAGCCAGTTTGGCATCTATGGGTTGGATGGCGTCCAATGGAGGGGAGCACATCGCCATTTGTTGTTCGTTGGGGCCGATACTGGATTCCTTGTTCGCGTCCAAAATCGGCTCTCCAAAGGGGGGTATTCCTTCCGACTTCCTGTGGCGCTCCTTTTCGTCTTCGAGACGAAAAGCTTCCAACAGAAGATGCGGAATGGCAAAGTTGATCGTTTCCTCTGGAGGATCGCACAGGCTTCGGATGTCAACGCTCGTATTCTGCCATGCGGCGATGTTTAGCGCGGCATCGAGGCCGGACAGGTTTTGGGTTTCGGCATGCACGACTGCCCCTCCACGGCAGTACAACGTGCCAAAACCGCTGTCACTCGATACCGACAAGGTGCAGGCCATGTTCTCCGCAGCTACGATCTGCAGGAATGTTGCGAGAGAAATGCCCTCGACATGGCCGCGCTTTGCGTTGAGTTCGCGTACTAGGATGTTTTCCAGGACATCCAGATCGATGGGTTTCTCAATGTAGGTTCCGCGGCCAGAGGCCGATACCAAGTGGCGAACATCCTGAGTACCGAACGCTGTCATGATCACGACAGATGTCATTGGGCAAGATCGACCAATGTAGGCGAGCAACTCCAAGCCATTGACATGCGGCATCTGGACGTCGGTGACCACTACATCGACCACGTTGTGTTCAAGTAACTCGATTGCCGCTTTGCCGTCTGGGGCCGTGAGTACTTCGAATCCGTGCTCGGTGGAGAGACGATCGATGCTCAACGCGAGACTTTTGAGGAAAAAATCCTCATCGTCGACTAACAACACCTTTTTCATGGCCCTTTTTTCGTGTATCGGTAGTGCCAACCAAGCAGCATCTGGGTTAACGAATCGGATATTCATCCAAGTTTCGTACCAGTTTGTACCAGGCTAATAACCGCTGATTGTGCCGTGTATTTTTGCCCGAAGGTCTGCCTGCCCCGCTTTGGACTGTTGTCAAAACGATTGCTCTATTTTGTGTCACCAGGACCATTTTGTGCCTGTTTTTGTCGGTTGTCGTCTTGGTGAAAGACTCGAAGATCGGCAATCGGGACATGGGGGACACCTCATTGGATCTGGCGGGATTATCCAAGAATTTTTGATGATTATCGTTTTTATTAGTTGGTTCAAGATGGTGGGAACGGTCCTTGCTTCGGTCTCAAGAGCGCTCAATCTGACAAAACACAAAGGGTTTGTGCCGGAAATTTTGGTTGGAGCTTTTTCCAATGCAAAGAAACGAGGAGCAAGTGCATTATCAAAAAGTGCTCGAGGAGCTCGACGTGGCCATCGTCGCAGTCGTGGCAAGTTCGCGTGAAGTCGTCTTCGTCAATAAGAAGGCCCTAGAGATGTTTGGAGGGGACCAGGAAACAGTGGCCTCACGGGTGAGCAAAATCCTTTCAGAGTCGGGCGGTGCGTTGCCCCCGGAAACGGGGGGCGAGGCCCAAGTAGACGGCAGGTTGCTAGGGTACACAATCTATCCAATGGACGACGGGGAGATGTGGATACTCTTGAAAGACATTACAGAGAAGCGACGTCTGAGACGTTTGGCCGACACCATGACTTTGATGCAAAGTATCGAAAGTGTTTTTGCTGGCCTTTTGCACGAGTTGGGTAATCCGCTCAATGGAATCAAGACTGCGATCACTTTGCTTCGTCGCGATATGTCCAGGATGAGCCCCGATGCAATCAACGAATTTCTGGACAGAATTCTCAACGAAGTTGGTCGGATGGAAAGTCTGCTCCGCACGATGCGTGCTTTCAACACGGTCGATGATATTCAAATAGAAGTCATTGATGTGCGACAAGTCGTCGAAACCGTGCATCGGATCTTTCATCCTACTTTTTCGATGAGAGGAGTCCACATCACCGTTAGGTGGCATGAACAGAACACACGAGTCTATGCCAATCAGATTGCTTTACAGCAGGTGTTGATAAATCTCATCACAAACGCTATCGACGCCCTTGAGGGTCAGCTCAATCCCACCGTGCAAATCATTGTCTATCGGCAAGACGACACGTTGTTTGTGGAAGTGTCGGACAATGGGCCTGGCATAGCAAAAGAGGCACTGGAACAGATCTTTTTGCCTTTCTACACCACGAAGTCTGGCGGCACTGGTCTTGGTTTGGCCTTGGTCAAGAAGCTGTTGGCTTCGATGGGAGCTTCGATCACTGCGACGAGCGATGGGCACCACGGCACCATGATGACAGTTGCCCTACCTGCTGTGGAGAACACATGAATTTTTTCAAGTTGTGGATTGTGGATGATGACGAACTGTTTTCGATGTCTTGTTCTGAATATTTCCGTGGTGGTCAGTACGAAGTCAGTCGCATGTCGTGCGGACAGGAAGTGCTCGACAGACTTGATCAAGGGTATCACCCCGACCTCGTCCTTCTTGATTATAGGCTTCCAGATGTTAACGGGATCGACATTTGTAGGGAACTTGTCACACATCGGCCTGCTGTGAAGGTAATCTTTATCACTGCCTATGGCTCCTACGACCGAGCTTTGGATGCCATGGATATCGGGGCTTTCGCATACATGATAAAACCAGTGGATCTCGCACAGGTCGAGAGGGTTTTACTGCGGGCGAGCCAGGCCCTGAAGAGGGACGGAGGGCAAACCAGCAATTCCTCTGTGCCATGCGAGTATGGTGGTCAACTGGATCTGGTGGGCGACAGCCCTGGTATCGTGCGTGTCAAAGCCACCATGGAACTGGCTGCACCGAGTCATGCACCCATTTTGCTGACTGGTGAGACAGGCACGGGAAAGTCCCTCGTTGCAAGGTTGGTGCATTTGAGAAGCGGCCGGAAGGGTCGCCTCGTGGCGCTCAATTGTGCATCACTGCCGGAAAACCTGGTAGAATCTGAACTGTTCGGCTATGTCAAAGGGGCTTTCACCGGGGCAACATCCGACAAGAAGGGCCTGATGGAGATGGCAGATGGCGGCACTCTTCTTCTCGACGAGATAACCGAGATGCCACTCCATGTCCAAGCTAAGCTTCTCACTGCCATTGACGAGGGCGTGATCCGCAGGGTTGGCGATGTCGTGACGCGCCCCTTGGATGTGCGCATCATAGCGGCGAGCAATGTGCCTTTCGAGGAGATGAGGACGAGCAGTCGATTCCGACAAGACCTCTTTTTTCGATTGTCCGTGATCCACATGCATCTTCCTCCCCTTCGTGCTCGATCGGAGGATATCCCTGGTTTGGTTTCGCACCTCCTTCGAAATTTGGAAGGAGGTGCACGGCGTCGACTGGCACCCGGGGAGATGAACATGTTGAAAGAGCACGCCTGGCCGGGCAACATAAGAGAATTGAAAAACCTCCTTCATCGAACACTCGTTTTGACACCACAGGGAGATCTGAGGCCTTCGTCACACATTGCCCCTACCGACTCCGTCGAGGAGCAGTCAGAGGGTATGTCTGATTTCCTGGGCCATGTCCAACCCCTAGACCAGTATGTGAGACGATACGCGACGAAAGTATTTGTGGCTACAGGGGAAAACTACAGCAGGTCCGCACGCATGTTGAAAATTTCGACGGGGAGACTAAGGAGGATTCTTGCTGGAAAAAGTTCGGCAACTGTTCATGGAAGGTTGGGGAGGAAAAATGCGGCCAGAGCCTCCAAGTCAAAGTCAACTTGACTTGGGTAGGGTTCTTTTTCCCTCAATCTGGTGCCACTTTTCGGCCGCGACCCAGGCCCATCTTGTCGCATCGTCGTCCAAACGTGATTGCGGCTGTCTAGCCAAGTGAGTCGGTCAATGGTTTCGTTGACTTCAAAGGGCAACAACGTACTATAAAAAGTCATGAAAACACCATACAGCCCCCTTTTCTCATCTCGTCGATGGATGGACTGGTCATGAGTTCACGCAAAGATCTCCTCGCGCTCGGTCTTGGAGTATGTCTCGTCGCACTGTGGTTGTTTCCCGGCCCCAGGGCTCTGGCCAGAACCAGGCGGGGACTGGTGCTGGGCCGTATCCTGGTGCCCCGGTCTCAGAAGGCCTGTCGGTCCGTGCAAAAGGCCTATTGGCAATTTACCGTGCCCAACGTGACGCCGCCTTCCTGCCGTCCCGAAGTCGGTGGGTACCTGGTGACTCTGGACGAATGGGATCCCAAGGTCGCCAAGCGTATGTGGCGCAGGGCCACCAAGGGAGGGACTTCCCCCAGGGTGCGGATCTACGGGGTCTCTTTCGTGCCCAGGGTTTTGTTGGTTCCCAAGGAGGAGCAGTCGTACCAGGTGGTGGTCACGAACCAGGACCGGTTCCTCCACGAGGTGTATAGCCCAGACAAGAAGGGCGACGAGGGCCAGGTCGTGGCTCCCGACGGCTCGCTGACCGAGAATTTCGACGGGCTCAGGCCGTTGGATGCGGGCGAGGCGCAGTTTTTCCGGTTGCGCTGCAAGCGGTTTGCCCACATGAGGGGTGCGGTGGTCTTCGTGCGCTCCACGGCGTTGGCGGTGACCGGGCCGACGGGACGGTTTCGGATTCCCGTCAGTCAGGGCAGACACCTGCTGCGGGTCTGGCACGACGGCAAAAAGGTCGCAGAGCGGACGGTCACCGTGGGCCGACGTCCTTCGGATGTGACCATCGATCTGCGCCGGGCCAAGCCCGCGGGCCACGGCCGACATCGGGCCGGGGGTAGAAAGGCGAGCCGAGGAGGCGTTCAGGCCCGCGCCCCTGCCCGCAATGCCGGAACGCGAACCAGGCACCGGCGCCACGGCCGGCGCAGACGGAGAAGAAGACGGAGACGCTGACCAGGCGTTTGGCTCGTCGTGCTCATTTTTTTCAAGAAACGAGGCTGGTTGCATGTTTTTTTCGAAGATCTGGACCCTGCTTCTCACCGTGTTTACGATTCTGGTGACCGTGGCTTTTCTGCTTTCTGGGAGGCCTGCAGAGTATCGCCTGTCGGAGTCGCTGGAAAAGCAGCTCGACGTGGCCCAGGGCCTCATCGACATGCATCTGCGCAACGAGGCCAGAAAGCGTCTCGATGTGGTATCGGCCATGGGAAAAGACCCCAAAATCGTCAAACCATTGCTTGCTCTTCAGGCCGCCACTCCGGACTCCAAGGCAGAGCGGAGCCTGGCTGCTGCTTTGAAGCGGGCCGCGCGAAAGAGCGGGTTGCGGGCGTCGGTGGTGGCCGTGACCGACGCAACCGGTCGGGTGCGGGCCAGGATCGGGGCCGGCGGGCGAAAGGACGACAGCCTGGCGGGCCTTCCCGAGGTCAAAGCGGCCCTCAAAGGACGGTGTCTCGACAACACGGTCCTGCGTGGCAAGCAGCTTTTTTGGATCTATGTCTGTCCGGTGCGTCAGGCCAGGATCGGTGCGCCGGTGAAACTAGCCGGCGCGATCCGCGTGGAAGTGCCCCTGGACAGGGATTTCGTGCAGGATCTGCTGGCAGTCATCGGTGAGGGCGAAGAGCGGGCCGCCAAGACGCATCCAAAGAACAGAAAGAAGACCAAGGGGGCGGCCAGGGCACCGAAGGGCAATCGCCTCAACATAGAATTGTGCTTTTTTGCCAGAAATGAGCCGGTGGCTTGTAGCAAAGACGCCAAGCTCTGGAGGGCCTATGGTCCGAAGGTCTACAAGAAGTACGAAAAAGACATCGAAGATCCAGGAATCCTGCGATCCCCGGCGGTTTCCCTCTCGTCGGACGAGGGCCGTTTCCTCATGATTGCGGGCAAGCTCAGGGGGTCTGCCGGAGGGGGAGGAAATTTCTGGGCCATTTTGTGGCGCGTGCCGGCAGGCACAGGGCGCATGGCGTTTTTGTCGGGCAAGGTGCCACGTTCCTATTTGCTCAAGGATTTTCCCTGGGTGCTCGTAATCGGGGGCGGCATCTTAGCTTTGGTTTTGGGCCTGTTTTTCTTGGTTTGGGAGGGTGATCTTCCCTTGGCCCGGTTGCTCAAGCAGGCCAGGGCCGTGGCCCAGGGCGCGCAACCAAAAGTGGATGAAACGCGATTTCGCGGGAAGTTCGGGTTGCTGGCCATTGCCGTCAACGAGGCCATCGAGCAGGCGCTGGAGAAGTCGTCGGATCAACCGGCGATCCACAAAAAGAACCTGGACGCGATTCTCGGAGACCTGGAGCCCGCCGTGGCCACTGAGGACTATTCGGTCCCTGCTGCTCCAGCCACGGACAAGAAGGCCGGGTCGAATTCCTCCCCAGGATTGCCGCCCCTGCCGGCCCAGGGTTCTGCCGTCTCGCCGGCCCAGGGCTCTGCCGTCACGCCGCCCCAGGATCCGCCAAGAGAGCCTGGGCCCTTGGACTCGCTGATTCCTCCTGCAGCCCCTGCTTCTGCGCCGGTTCCGTTCGGTGGGACCGATGCCGTGCGGCCGGCAACGCTGCACCGCGATGCTGCGCCGGCCGCATCGTCTTTCGAGTTTGCCCAGACGCAGGCCCCGGCAGGGTCCGACATGCCACCGGAGGTCGAGACTCACTTTCGAGAGGTGTTCGAACAGTTCGTGGAGACCAAGAAGCAGTGCGGAGAGGATGTGTCTTCACTGACCTACGAGGCTTTTCGTGGCAAGCTGGTCAAAAACCGCACCCAGATTATGGCCAGCCAGGCTTGCAGAGATGTGAGTTTCCGCGTCCATGTCAAGAACGGCAAGGCGGCACTCAAGGCCACACCGATCAAATAGAGGTGTTTGCGCGCTGTTTGCGTTCGCTTCTTCCGTTCGGTCCGGACAGTGAATCCCAAGTTGGTCACTTGATGGGAGGGAGATTAAGGACGAATTGTATCTAGCCGAAAGATCGAAACTCTGGAATTCCAATGACTTGCGATGTGTGGTGGTCCACTGGGGTGGTGGGTCGTCAGGGCCTTGTGTTTTGATGGGGCACAGAGAGCCGCGCCGCCGGCCTCGGCTCTCTCGGTTGGCTGATAGGCCTTGACACGGCATTCCCGCGATTGGGCGGGCTGTTGCCCGATGGGCTTCTGCCTGGTCCTGGGACGTTTCGCGGTCCGTTTTTCGACGGCGCCGGCTCGACCCCTCCCAGTCCCCCTCCGAACATGAGATCGGATGGGTCCACCTCGTCTGGCTTGGGCGCGGTTTCCTTGGGTTCTGTGCCTTCCAGGAAGACCTCTTCGATGCCTGGCATCCCGGCGGGAGCCAGCAGGCCTGTCTTGGGATCGATGCGCCGGACCACGAGGCCGGCGGGCTGCTGGAAGCTGCGTACCGGTTTGCCTTTCAACGCACGTTTCATGAAAGCGAGCCAAATGGGCAGGGCTGTCCGCGCCCCCGATTCTCCCGATCCCAGGGGGCGGCGGTAGTCGTCGTAGCCCACCCAGACACCCACCACGAGCTGAGGCGTGTACCCCACGAACCATGTGTCGCGGCTTTTGTTCGTGGTGCCGGTCTTGCCCGCCGCGGGCCGGCCCAACCGCAGAGCCCTTTTGCCCGTGCCCTCGCGGATGACGGATGTGAGCATGCTGGTGACGATGTATGCGACTTCCGGTGCGAGCACCTGTTTGCGTTCTTTGAGGGGTTCTGAATCCTGCGTTCCAATCCGCAGGAGGAATCTGGGCGGTGCATGGATTCCGGATGCATCGAACGTCGCGAATGCATTGGTCAGTTCCAATGGGGTCACCCCGGAGGCGCCCAGGGCCAACGAGAGGTCCTTGGTGAGTTTGGACTGGATGCCCAGGCGACGCGCCAGGTCGATGACCCTGTCTGGCCCCACCAGGGACATGAGCTTGATGGCGACAGTGTTGAGAGACTTGGCCAGGGCCAGTCTGAGACGAACCGGGCCGAGGTAGGTCTTGTGTCCGGCATTACGCGGTTTCCAGAGTTTGTAGACCTCGGGCGCGTCGGGCAAAAGAGAGGCCGGCGTGAATCGTCGACTCTCCAGTGCTGCTGCGTAAAGGATGGGCTTGAATGCAGAGCCAGGCTGTCGTTTTGCTGAGGTGGCTCTATCGAAGTCTCCCTTGCGGTATCGGCGGCCTCCCACCATGGCGCGTACCAGCCTCGTGGTGGGATCGATCACCACCATGGCGGCCTGGGGTCCCACCCAGGTGGCCTTGCCGCGCTCATGACCTTCGGGCGGTGCCTGGATTTTCACCCACATCTCCTGGCCAGGACGAAAGATGGCCGGGATTTTGACTGGCGCCAAGGCTGCAGGAGGGTTGGTCTTCGATTTTCTTCGTCTCCTTCGTCTGCGGCGTCGCATCCTTCGTGCCCTGCGGGCTGCTTTCTTGGCCGCTCGTTCGGCCAAGGTGCGGCGCAACGCAACCGCGGCCTTGGGCCATGGGACGATCACTTGGCCTTTGCCGAGATCGACGATCAGTTTTTGGGCCTTGTCGTCCACCGACCGGATGAGCCCAGGCCTGGTCTGGCCTGTCTTTACAGCGCCGAATCGCCTGCCGAAGCGACGGAGGACGCGGGCCCATCGCTTTTTTGAAAAACGTCTCAGGTAGCGAAGGCGGCGTTTTTCGAGGGTGTCGAGTCCCTTGCGCACCGCCTGTTCGGCGAGATGTTGGAGCCTGGTGTCACAGCTCGTTACCACGGTCAGACCAAGATGCAGCAGGGCCTCTTTACCGTAGTCGGCCTCGAGTCGGGCTCGGACCTGGTCCTGTATTTCCTTGCAGGCCCCCAAGCCGTCGTTTCGGTGGGACACCACGCGGATCGGTGTCTGGGCGGCTTTTTCGGCCTGTGGGCGGGTGATGAATCCCAACTCGGCCATGCGTCGCAGCACATAGCGTTGGCGCTTCTTGGCCCGTTTTGGGTGCCGCAGCGGAGAGAGTCGCTCTGGTCCCTGCACCAGGCCTGCCAGCATGGCGGCCTCGGACAGACCAATGTGCGACACATTTTTTCCGAAGTAGTACCTGGAGGCTTCAGCCACGCCGTAGTTGCCATGTCCGTAGTAAACCTGATTCAGGTAGAATGTAATGATGTCGTCTTTGCTGAAGGCCTGTTCCAGGCGTCTTGCCAAGATGAGTTCCTGGATTTTTCTGCGGAGCGTCTTTTTGGGGCTCAAAAAGATTGTCTTGACGAGCTGCTGGGTCAATGTCGAGCCACCCTGGACGTAGCGACCGGCGCGAAGGTTTGCAAAGAGGGCGCGCAACATCCCCATTTTGTCGAGACCCTCGTGTTCGAAGAATCGGGCGTCTTCCGCGGCTATTGTGGCCTTGACCAGAAGGTCTGGGATCTGCTTGCGCGTCACCAGGGTACGTCGTTGCTTGGCGATTTCGCCGATGAGTTTTCCGTCCGAGGAGAGGATTCTGGTGACCTGGTAGGGGCGATATCTTTTGAGTTTTGCCACGTTCGGGAGATTCGGATCGCTTCCATAGTAGGCAAACAAGCCGATGAGCAGCCCCACAGAGGCGAGCAGGGCCAGGGCCAGGCCGAGCCCGGTCCAAAAGGCGATTTTGCCGACCTTGGACCAGGGGATTTTCTGCCACAACGTCCCGCCCTTCGGTGCTCTGGTCTTCGAAGCCTTGGTTCGGCGCGATGGAGGCATGTCACCAGCTCCTTGTATCAGGCCCGCGTCGGCCGGCTGGTCGTTCGGCGCACTGGGGAGAAGATTCATTTTCAATGGCCCGAGCCAGGATGCCATCGGCCGCCTTGACCGACTTGGCCATCCAGATGGCGCGCAGACGGTTTCGTTCGGATTCTTCCAGATCCCCCCGGCCTGCGAGTCGCGCCCGAAGTTTTGGCACCAGGGTCATGAGGGTCATGCCCACTGAGACAGAAAGATTGTAGCTTTGGGTAAAACCCCACATGGGGAGGCGAAACGTTTCGTCACAAGCGGACTGGTCTTCTTCGGAAAGGCCGTCTCGTTCGTTGCCGAAGATCAGGGCCACCTGACCATCCAGCGGGATGTCTGAGAGTTCATGCGCCCCCTCGACCACCGCGGCCCAGAGGCGAAAGCCCCTCGTATGAAGCGCACGGGCCATGGTGGCCGTGTCTGGGTAGCGCTGGACCGAGATCCACTTTTCGCATCCAATGGTGACCTTGGGCGAGACCCGAAAGGGGAGACCATCGCCCTGGGCCGCATGGATTTCAGACAGCCCCATGGCCTCGGCGGTGCGGATCACCGCGGCGCCGTTGTGTGGATCGTAGAGGCGCACCAGGCCCACGGTGAGTCCGGTGATGCGTTGTTCCAGGACCTTTTCGATGCGTGCGATCCTGGATTGGGACACGAAGGGTTCGAGCTGCCGGCAGACCCAGTCCGGGCCTCGTGTCATCAGAAGTTCCTCGACGAGTTTTCGTGGCATCATAAACCCTGCATAGCCTCGATACTCCTGTGGGGCAAGTTCCGCCAACGAGGACTCGTTGTCTGGACGGCACCCAGGGGCGAGGGGCCTGGAGAACCGAGAAGGCTTTCCCTGCAAGAGCGGTGATCAATAGTCGAAAGCGCCGCCCACCGCTCCCATGGCCAACCAGACGCCGTCGTATCCCAGATTCGAGGCTCGGTAGAGATGCTGGAGACGACCGAGCAGGTAGAGATGCTCGATGATGCGCCAGCGCGCCTCGAAGCCCACGAGCAGACCGCTGTCGTCCTTCCAACGCTCCTTGCCCGACAGGCCAGTCTTGGCCAGGCTCATGCCCGCGACCAGGTTGCGCGAGTACGGCATTTCGATGTCCAACCAGGCCAGGTCCCCCACTGGGCCCAGGCGCAGATCGTAGCCGGCCTGGATACGGACGACGTTGCGATAGGAGTATTGTGCCTCCCAGCGGCCACCATGCCGGACGGAACGCAGTCCTTCCAGGACCGCCATTTTGGGGATGGCCTGTCCTGAAAACCGTCCTCCCAGGGCCATGTCGTATTTTTGGAGGTCGTGGAATCGATCGAAATAGGCGGACCAATAGGGTCCCACGGCCAGGTGGTATTCTGCCTTGAGTCGCAGTTTCCACGTCGCGGCTTGGATGCGCGCCTCCAGTCCTGCATGGAGGCCCCCACCGCCGGCACTGAGCCAGTTGCCATCCGCATAGGGCACAAAGACGATTCGCCCCTCCCTGTGCCTGTATTGCACATCGATACTCGTGCCCACCAATGGCTTGTTCTGTGTTTCGTAGCGTCCTGTTTTGTCCTGTGCCATGGTTTCGTCAGGCGCGGCCACCAGGGCCTGCGGGCTGTCGAGGTCCGCCATGACCGTGACGCCCAAGGCAAGTCCCGGCAGACCAGGGATCGGTCTGGCGGCGATCCTTCCCCCAAACATGTCGGGTCGGACGAAGTCGGCCGCCAGGAGATCCAGATCCAGGTATCGGCTCGCCAGGTGGAACCAGGCTCCCGAATGGGGATGGTCCAGGTCGGCCAAACTCAGGTAGCTCGACAGGAGCGTGGAGTGTCCGAGCCCTGTGCCCGTGAGTTCTCCGGCGAGCATCCCGAGATGGATGCCGCCGACGTCTTTATGGTAGGTGAGGTAGCGCAGCACATGGGCGAAATCCGAGGGTTCGTCCCAGTCGCGGCGGCGAAACCCCATGGGTTCCGGCCCTCCCAAATCGACGGTCTTGAACCGGATCTGCGCCCCCAGGCCTGCTGCGAGGTTTCCTTCGGTGATGTCCCAACCCAGTTCCAGGCCGGTCATCAAATCCGGTCCCAGAGATCCGAATCCCACGTCTGCGGAGAGTTCACCCCAGGACCCGTTTGCAGAAGTCTCGCTGGTCTGTGAAACCTGCGCCTCTGGGTTGGTTCGTCGTTCGCTGCTGCCCCCTGATGAGGCTGCTGCCTGCGGTGACTGTTGTGCGTTGACCGGGTCTGACCAGGCAGTTGCGACGAGTCCCATGGCCGCGGCCAGGACCAAGGGGCGGTTGCGTCGACACGATCCAATGGTCCAGGATTTCTTTGCGCGAACGCGGCTCCGATATCGCATGGCGAAACCTCCTATCGTTTGTCGATTGTAGTATAAAGTAGGTGTTTGTCAACAAAAGAAGGGATAAAAGCCACATGGGGGGTCAATGTAATGTTCTGTGTTGGTAGGTGGTGTTCTTTGGACAGCGATGCTGGTAGTTGGGCACAGAGGACGTGACCGGGTGGTGCCCGGTGTTCACCGAGGCGGAGGTGTCAGCATATGGGGCTGTGGATGCAGGAGCCTGTGGCGGCATCGCAGGAGTCCTGGGTGCAGGCATCACCATCGTCACAGTTGATGGGCGAGTGGATGCAGGAGCCTGTGGCGGCATCGCAAGAGTCTTGAGTGCAGGAGTCGCCGTCGTCGCAGTTGATGGGCGCATGGGAGCAGGAGCCTGTGGCGGCATCGCAGGA
>CAZIJS010000012.1:30859-40575 GCA_964539505.1 uncultured Myxococcales bacterium | reverse complement strand
CGTCGCAGTTGATGGGCGCATGGGAGCAGGAGCCTGTGGCGGCATCGCAGGAGTCTTGCGTGCAAGCATTGGCGTCGTCGCAGTCTTTGGGCGATCCCGAGCAGGTGCCATCCGAGCAGGAGTCGTTGACGGTGCAGGGATTGGCATCGTCGCAGGATGCGCCGTCTGGAAGGGGTTCGTGGCCACATTCTTCCGGGCTGCCAGTGCAGGCATCCTGAGTACATGGATCGTTGTCGTCGCAGCCTTGTGGGACGCACTCTCCCCCGCAGCACATTTCGTCGTCTTGGCAGAGAAAGTTGCGGACGCAGTGGCCATCGACACAGTCAGCGGATTCGCAATCCTGCTGGGGGCTGCAGTCGACGCAGTCTGGCGACACACAGCCTCCGGCGTCGGGCAGACACTGTTCTCCTCGATTGCAGAGCGCATCGTCTGGAGAAAATCGGCAGTTTCCATCGATACAGGTATCTGTGGTGCAGGCGATGCCGTCGTCACAGGTCGTTGGGCATCCCGCAGCGTCTGCGGCTCCGTCGCCTCCTCCGTCTTTTGAACCACTCGAAGGGGCTGAATCCCCACATCCGGCTGCGATCACCATCGACAATGCCCAGACCGCGAGGGTGAGGGGAAAACTTTGTTCGAGATTCTTCCGACGACGAGACATGTCGACACTCCTTGTCCAGACTTGTTGTTTGCCCAACGATGAGACCGATTCTACGGTATTGCAGATCTTTTCTTTTTAGCAAAGTAGGGCCAATAGGGCCACGTCTATCGAAGATGCTCGAGGATAAAGTCTCCTGTCTGGGCCGCATGGGGAAAGCATCGTGCTTGCACCCTTCGTGTGGTTGGATTATTGTGTCCGAAATATTTGGCCGCTGCGCGACCCACAAAACACGGAAAAAGCGAGGTCCGGCTCCTTTAGATGCCGGACAAGGTGACGATGCGTCTCGGTATTTTCAGCGACGTGCATTCCAACATCGAAGCCCTCACCCGGGTGGTGGAGGAGTATCGCAATTTCGCCATCGATCGGTACGTGTGCCTCGGCGACACCGTGGGCTACGGGGCGAGCCCCAACGAATGCTGCGACCTGGTGCGCAGTCTCGATCCCACTGCTGTTTTGGGAAATCACGATGCCGCGGTGAGTGGTCGAATGGACTATAACTATTACTACGAGGCCTGCCGCCAGGCCCTCGACTATCACGCATCGATTCTCAGGCCCGAGAACATGGCCTGGCTCAAGACTCTGCCCTACGAAATCCGAGAGGAGAACCGGTCATACTGTCACGGGTCGCCACTCAATCTCGAAGAGTTCGAGTACATCTTCAGCGTGGAACAGGCCAGGGCCTGCCTTCCCCGCTTCGATGAATTGGCCGACATCACGTTCATCGGCCATTCGCACCTGTGCAAGGCTTTTGCCCTGTCGCGGACCGAGGTGCATGCGGTGATTTCCGCGCAGTTCGAGATACGGCCTGGGTTCAAGTACATCATCGGGGTGGGCAGTGTGGGCCAACCCCGAGACTACGATCCCAGGGCGAGTTTTACCATATTCGACACGGACAAGCAGGTCTTCGAGTACCACCGGGCGGCGTACGATATCGAAACTTCGGCCCGAAAGATTTTCGAGTCTAACCTGGAACGCAACTTCGGCAATCGACTTTTCATCGGCGTCTGACGACTCGGTGTGCGGCAAGGGGGATCAAGCTTCGAATCTGCGGCCGCATTCCGTGCAGCGTCCGTCTGGGCCGATGATCCCGGTGCAGGCTCCGTCGGGACAGAGCCTGCGTCTGGAGAATTCGTCTTCATCCTCGTCTTGCCCCGGGTTCGATACATCGACTTTCACACTCGATGTTCCGGCGAGAGAGGTTGCCGGGGCCGGGTTCTTTTTCTGGTCATCCCTGTCTTGCTGAGTCGAGGCAGCCTGGGCATCGCCTGCTGCGAGTGTTTCTGTGTCCTCAGGGCCGGCATACATGCCGCACTCGGTGCAGCGTCCGTCTGGGCCGATGATCCCGGTGCATGCGCCATCAGGGCAGAGTCTGCGCATCGAAAAGTCGTCGGCCACAGGTGGGATGTCCATGGCATGCTCCTCGCTGATTGGACCCTGAACAGGTGGTTTAGTCCAGGCTCTTGAACAAGTCTGCCAGTTTTGCCTTGGCCTTGTCCGCTTCGTCGGACTTGCTTGGTGGATCGCCGTCTTTGAAATGAAACTGCGGGCAGAAATTCGCAGCCTCCCGATCCCGGATGAATTCCGCGTAGGATTCCCGGCACTGGTTGTGCAGAGAGGGATCGTAGAGTTCGCAGTTTTTGCAGCAATGCAGGTCGGCCTTGCAGTGGGGACAGACATCCTGGCGGCCCACCGTGATGCCCACTTTCACCAGGAAGTGCAGCTCGTTTCCGCAGTTGTGGCAGTAATAGCCCATGACTCAATCTCCTTTTTCTCGCCCTATCATAGTCGGCTCTTCCCGGCAGACAAGCGACAATGCGGTCTGGCTGTTTTCGTGTTACAAAGAAAAGATGTCAACGAAAATGGAGGATCGACGATGTCTGCCGGTATTGGTTTTTCCCCTGTGGCATTGCGAGGATGGAGGGCTGGCAAGGTGACGACCTGTGGTATGTCAGGGTTGAGGGTTGGGGCGAAAATCCATCCTGGGCAAAAAGGCTTTGGTCTCTGTTGGCCTTCCGGTCTGCTGGTTTCTCTGCTCGTCCTGGCCGGGACGTTTCCGTCACGGCCTGCCCAGGCGGTTTCCGCCCGCTACGCATACGAACTGGCCTACGACAACGTGGCGTCGGGTGATTGGTATCGAGACAGCAACAACGAGACCGCCACCCTGGCCTGGGGTGAAGCCTACGTCATGATGTCCTTGGCAGCCATGTTCCGGGCCACCGGCGACGCTGTTTTTCTCCAACGTCTGGCCTGGCATGCAGACGGTGTCTTGGCGCAGAGGGACGATGCCAGGGGCGTGACCGACTACCGGGGTGTCTCGGGTGCCTGCTGGCGTGATCTCCATTATCAGCCCAACGACGAGCCCTATTGTTATGTGGTCCACTCGGGCCAGATCTGTCAGCCTCTGGTGGATTTCGCCAGGCTCGTGGCAACGTCGGGGCTCGACGGCATCGTGGCATACGACGGGACCACCCTGGGAGCCAAGGCCTCTACATACGTGACTGCCTGTGAGCAGACCGTGGCCTTTCACGAGGACCAGTGGCACACAGAAGGATATTATGTCTTTCGGCCCGATGCGGACTTTCTCTCCTATCCTGGCAGGGATCTGCCCCTCAATCAATCCAATGCCCTGGGGCGTGTGCTCTTTGCCCTCTACGACGTGACGGGCAACGCGACCTACCTGGCCAAGGCCAGGGCCATGGCCCAGCGTTTCCACGACCAGGTTTCGTTCGGCGGAGACGGGGCCGCGCTCTGGAACTATTGGGGTGGGGCGTATCAGGCCCCCGGCGAGGACATTTCCCACGCTGCGCTCAACGTGAACTTCGCTTTGGATGCAGCGGCTCATGGCGCGGCTTTCACCGACCAGGACCTGGGGGCCATGGCCGCCACGTTCATGAAACGGATCTATCGAGACGACGAGACCTTTTCCGATCGGATCGGCGGGGGATCGGCGGTCAACGGCTCATCCTACCGTCTCCAGATCGGCCGCTGGGTTTCCTTGACCCCCTATCGAAGCAGTCTCTACGCAGCGGTGCGCCAGGTCTTCGAGCAAGACCTGCCCCCTGATTCGGTGGGGAGTGGATCCTATTTGCTCGGATGGGCTTTCCTCGCCGCATTCGAGCCTGTTTCCTGCCGTCATTTCTTCTACTCGGTCGATTGGGAAGATCTCGGGACCTACCGGAGAGCAACGGCGTATGGGGCCAATATCCTCACCGTGCCACCAGATTTGTCTGCACCCTGTCTCATGGCGATTCCCGCCCATGTCCAACGCCCGGCTGTCCTGTCACAGTGGGACGGCGACGCCTACCACCCGCTCTTGACCTGGACCGCCACGACGGGATTCGAAACCAAGTACCTGGCCTATGAGCCTTCCTGGCCCTATGTGTACTGGCAAGATGGAGTGCTCTTCGAATTCGAAGACGACTTCGCTGCCTCCCAGGCCATCGAGATTGGAGAGGTTCCACCTGGTCGCCTTCCCACGATAGGCTCTGTCCCTCCAGGTCATGTTCGCTTTGGAGACGTTCTCACCTACGACGCCACCGCAACGGGCGACGAACCTTTCTGGTGGCACAGGGAGCAAGCGCCCAGTGGGGCACAGGTGGACTTTGCCACGGGAAGACTCACCTGGACCGCGGATCAATCGGGGTCGGTGACTTTTACCGTAACGGTGGACAACGATTTTGGATCCGCGAGCCAGACGTTCGTCGTGGTGGTGGAAGGGGGCCTGGAGCCCGACGCAGGGCTCGGGTCGGATGGCGGAGGGGACCCTGACCCGTGGGATGCTGGTCTGGATGCGGGCCCAGAGCTGGATGCAGGTGCAAGGCGGGATGCGGCGAGGGATGCCGTCGGAAGAGAGGATGGGGCCACCCTGGATGCGGGAGGCATGGTCTCTGCGCAGGGCGGCTGTGATTGTCGGGTTTCTTCGGATGACGGTTCTTGTTGGCCCGTGAGTCTGCTGATCCTCGTTGGCCTGGTTGGTTGGCTCCGACGCAGGACACGGAGGGATCAGTGGGAGAGCCGACATGGGAGGCGATGTCGAGGGCATTGGGGGAGAGACGGAAAATGAGCGGCCAGCAAGGCGGCCGATGTGAGTGAGAGCACAAGGAGTCGAAGATGCAACGAGGTGCGAGGCGAGGGTGGATGGTTCGTCCGTTGCCTATGGGTGGGGCCGGGAGCCTGTGGAGACCGGGACTGTTTGGTGCGGCATTTTTTCTGTTGGCCTTGCTTGCCGGTCCGCCTTCGGCACAAGCCCAGGCCGGGTTTCACGACGAGGGACACCTGGGGCCGGGCGAGGCGGTTTTGTACGAAATCCTGCCCAAGCTGGGCCAGGTTCGTCGCATGGCCGCTGGCCCCAGAGAGCCCAGATGGCACCTGACCGACCTGGCGGTGGAGGCGGTGGATACGGCCCCCAGTTGGCTCCATTGGGTGTTGTCCGACAAACTTGGCGAACTCGACGACCAGCTCCAGGACGAGTTGGCCCAGGTCATTTTGGACGCATGGGACGAAGATCCCCGCTACACAGACGAGGTGGCCTTTTGCGTGGCACATCTCTCCAAGGAGGATCTGACCTTTGTCGACGAGCGCAGCGGCCTTGGCTTCGATCCGGCCATTTTGCTGGAAAACGCCCGGCTCATCTACCAGGCCGACGCCCGTCTGGACTACGTCGAGCTCGAAGAGACGGGCAGCCTGGAAAAGGGCGGTGACTACCGGACCACCACAGTCTACCAAGTGCTGCAGGATGGACAGCAGGTGGCCTATAGACTGCCTTCCGAGCAGTACTACTGGTGGGTGGTGCATCCCAAGATCAGCGCCGACCATGTCATGTACGTGCTTCCTCCCACCGACCGCGTCGCTTCTCCGGAAGAGGGCGGTCGCTTCTGGCGGGAGTATTTCTGGGCCCCGAGGGGCTCGGAGAATGACTTTTCCAGGCCATTCGTGCTTCGGGTGCCCGACACCATCTCGGATGAGGACCTGTCGGGGTGGTCACCCTCGGCCATGGGTTTTCTCACCACCGCGAGAATCGATCCGATTCCAGAGGTGGTGCGGGGGGACGGCAAGGCGGTGATGATTCGCCTGTCTTTCCATCCCGCCGACAGTGCCGCTGGTGACAACGGCACGGTGATCGCCACCACCATGCCGGTGGAGCGCGCCGCGGCCGAGCAGGGATCCCATCTGCTGGCCAATCTCCTTTCTCTGGGTGATGGCAACGTACGGATTCACCCGGGATGGAACGGCAACCGCATTCTCGTGTTGCAAGACCGGCCGCCTTTCGGCACCAATCAGGTGACAGAAACCCTCTCGGCCCTGGGATATGACTTCGACGTGATGGATTCCACGGCCCTGGCCGCCTTGACTACGTGGGAAGATTTCGACGCATATGAAAAGATCGTCGCGGTTTCGGACCAGCCGAGACAATTCTACGAAAGACTCTCTGCCGCCCGAGACATCATCGATCAGTGGGTGGGCCGATCGGACAAAGACGCGGACATGGTGTTCGAGTTCCACGGAGCCGTCTCGCCAGAGCATCTCCCCGGGGACGACTGGACGGACCTGCCCATGCCCGGCGACATCCAGGGCCATGACCTGGCGGATGCAACCGACCAGGTCATGGGCTGGGGGTATCCGAAAATCGCCGACGTGATCGCCGGCTGTTCCTCCGTCTGGGATGGCCACGTGCATGAGGCCCTGTCGGGCGATCGTTTCCTCACCGGCGGCGAGACGGCCTTGAATCTCCTTGGCTATTTGGTCTCCCAGAACCTGGATGATCGGGTGGGCGAGTTGCCGGCGGACTGGGCCGGCCCGGACGGTGACTGTCCCGGTTGTGTCCTGCGCTCGGTCAACGCGGTGCGCGTTGCCTATGGGCATTACGAAAACTGCGGGGGGATCGGCATCTTGATGACAGCCTTGGGCCGTTCCATGCTCCTGCCCGTCGCCAAGGTATCTGGCATGCCCGAAGACCACGAGTGGAACGAGTTCTTCCTCGACGACCAGTGGCACTCCCTCCAGGTGGACTGGAGCGACGGGGACACGAGGATCGCCCGACCGGGCAATGTCCAGGACAAAGACTTCGGTGGGGGCAAGGAT
The DNA here is from genome assembly GCA_964539505.1 of uncultured Myxococcales bacterium. Lineage (GTDB taxonomy): Bacteria > Myxococcota_A > Polyangia > HGW-17 > SLPX01 > CAZIJS01. The sequence continues at coordinate 33,836 of CAZIJS010000012.1, read as the reverse complement.
CTATCCATGGTCTTTACCTGGCGTGGCGACGGCCTGGCCATCGACGACATGGATCGATACTCGAAGACCGTGACCATGTCCGTGGCCGTGGTGGACGCCTCGGGTCTCCCCGTGGACGGAGCCACTGTCTTGGTGGCCAGCGAAACCTGGTACGATCCAAACAGCCTGACACTGGCCACGGTGGAGGTGACCGACAAAGACGGCCTGGCAGAGTTTGTCGTGGGCGATCACCAAAATTTCTATCTGCGCGTAGACAGTCCCGCCGGATGGTGGCCCGACCCCGATCACGTAGAGTGGGTGGCCTGTGCCGCGCCGGATGCCACGGGCACGGGCCAGGCCCCTTGTCCGCAGACTGCGCCCTGGGGCGGAGATATGCCCACGACAGACGAGCCGGGATCGCAGGTGGACGTCGACATCGTTCTGGATGGAACCGGCATCCAGACCCTGCCCCTCTCGGCGGACGAAAACCACAGTCCTCTGCGCTTCTCCCTGCCGAGCAGCGACCCTGCGGTCGGGACGAGCCGCCTGCTTGTCTCCGGCGAAATGCTGGCCCAGATCCGCGCATTGCCGGCTCTTGCCACGGCCACCGAGGAGATGGATAAGGGGGCTGGGGCTGCGTTCGTGAGCCTGAGCGCCTATCTTCTCGACATTGACCAGGTGCAGGCCTTTCTGCAGGGCAGACCGTTTCTCTACCGGGGAATTTTCGATCTCACAGACCCGGCGCTGGTGACTGGGATGGCACTGGACCTTCCTGAAGATTCGCCTGCCTGGTATCTGCTGGTGGCCAATGACCGACGGGTGGAGACATCTCATGTCTACGATTTGAGTCTCCAATTGGAATCCGAAGAGGCCGGGTCGGATGGCGGCACAGATGCCACGGGCGTTTGCGGTGGTGCCACCAGGGGCTGTGGCTGCCGAAGTCTCGACGACGCTACCATGCCGACGGCTCCCCCCCTGCTGGTGCTCTTCGGTCTGGCGGTCCTGCTGCGTCGCAGGCGACGATAAGCCAGCGTTCGTTTCTGTCGATATGACGAATATTCCTGCGTATCTGTCGGCGGTCCTCTCATGTCCATATCTTTTCATTTTTTCTACACAGCCACGACTTTGCGATTGCCTTGCAAATCCGATGGGCTTTCCTTGTGGGGGACGGCTCGATTCGTTAAAACTGCCGGGTCTGAAGTGACCACTGTTTCTGACAGGTGATGGTTCGTGTCCTGCGGATCGCGGTCCCAGCCTTGAGGGGAAACGATCCTCCGAAACGGCCACAGGAGTGTTGCATGAAACTTTCTTCTTCCGCCACGAAGGATGCACTCTTCGTGGTTTTGCTTCTTACCGTGGCAGCCACGGTTTTAGGCTTTTCGAACAACTTGATTCGAGGCTATGTCTCCTTGCGCGCCGCGTTTCTCTATTTCGGGGCGGCACTGCTTGGCTGGGGGCTGGTCTTGTCCGCCCTGGCAAGGGACGAGACGTTTCTCGGAGAAAAGCCATTGCTTGCAGCCTTGGGCCTGGAGGCGGTGGCCCTGGCGGTTTCCGTTGCAGTCTCCTCCATGCCCTGGGTGTCGTTTCTGGGTTCCATGCCCAGGCTCATGGGGGCTCTGTCCTACTGGTCCTTTGTCGTGTTGGGTCTCGGCGTGGTGCTCACGGTTTCCGACAGCGAGGCAAAACTTTTGGCCCTGCTTCGGGTCCTCATGATCATCGCCCTGGTGGTTTCGGTCCATTCGCTGCACGAACTCGTGGGGACCAGAGGGTTTCGGGCACCGGGTCTGCTGGGCAACCCGGATTTTCTCGGCAACTGGTTGGCCGCCGTCTTTTTCACCGGTTTTGCCCTGGCGCTCTACGATGATTCCCGGGCGGGAACGGTCCTGGCCATGCTCGGATCGGTCATGGCCCTGGTGGGGATCGTGTTTGCTCAGACCAGGGGAGCCTGGCTGGGCATGGCGGTGGGCATGGTGGTGTTTCTGGCCCTGGCCAGACCAGGCGGGCAGCGGGCCGACAGGACGCTGCGCCGCACCGCGGCCTGGTTCGGGCTGCTTTTCGTGGTTTCCCTCTTGCTGCTCGTGGCATTTCGGTTGGACTGGGCCAAGGAGGGAGTGCTCGGGTATCTCCACAAGGTGAAGGCCAACCTTCCCCCCGACGTGCGATCCGCCAGTGACGCCGTCTACCTTGCGAAGTTTCACGGCACCGTCAAGACCTTGGCTTTTCTTTCCATTGTGGGTGGGCTGCCACTGATGGGCTGGGCCTTGCTGGTCTCTCTTTGGTTGTATTGGCCGGCCCGGCTCAAGCTCGGTGTGCTGGGAGGATTCCTTGCGGCTTTGGTGGTTGGTCTCTCTTTGCTGTGGGTGACCCCCACGGGCCGGCATCTTCGCAAAAAGAGGTTGCGCCTCCATTTCGAAAACGAGGGGCGTGCCATCATCTGGCGCGACACGGCAAAGAACATGATTCCCAAGGTCTGGTACAGGGGTGTGGGGATCGAGACTTTTCGGGTGGGCTTTTTGCCGTACAAGTCAATCGACCTGGCAAAAAACGGTCCGCGCCAGAATTGGCGAAACCCCCACGACGTGATCTTGTACGAACTCGCCTCCAATGGGATCCTCGGGCTCTTGGCATTCCTCTCGGTGGTGGTGGTGGCCTTCTGGCTTTTGACCAAGGCCAGAAAACGGGCCAGGGGTGATCCCTTCGAGATTCTGGTGGCAGGCCTCACGGCATCCCTGACAGCCTATCTCGTGCACAACCTGGTCAACTACGACGTGGTGGCCACCGGCGCCACCTTCTACCTCAACGTGGGACTGACGCAGGTGATGGCCTTGGTGGCTCTGAGGCGAAAACAAGCCGCGCAGCAGGCCGATGAGACAACCCACATGGAACCAGGCATTGGCGCCGAAGGACCGGACGAGAGCGGCCTGGCAGGCCGGTCGAGCAAAGCGGAGACAGCAGGGAAGGCTGCCAAGGTCGGCAGGTCGGCAAAAGGAGACAAGGC
>CAZIJS010000012.1:21049-30759 GCA_964539505.1 uncultured Myxococcales bacterium | reverse complement strand
GTCGGCAGGTCGGGAAAAGGAGGCAAGGCGGGCAAGGTCGGCAGGTCGGGAAAAGGAGGCAAGGCGGGCAAGGTCGGCAGGCCGGAAAGAGGGGCTGGTCCGGGTGGATCGGAACTTGGTGAATGGTGGCTTCCCTCTGTTCCCTCTGGCGTCATTGGCGGTCTGTTCCTCCTGTCCTTGGTGCCGCTCATGATCGGGTCGAGCGGACAACTCAAGACTTGGCTCTTTGTCACACCCCTGGCCTTTTTCCTGGGGATCGTCGTGTCGGTATTGGGACGACTGCGGCCGCGTTCGCTGCGCAGCACCCAGCGTCGCCTCATGGGGCTTGCCGGCGCTTTCACGGGCCTGTGGCTTGCTGTGGGGTTGCCGGCGGTCTGGTTCAAGCCGATTCACGAGGGGCTCATCAGAGACCCGTTCAAGTGGCTTTGGTCCCTCATTCTCCTGGGGCCCTTCCTGGTGGTCCTGTTCACTGAAGGGGTCTGGCGCTCTGACCACAAACAGGAGGGAGAGCAAGCCGCCGGGCAGGCAGGCAACGGCCAGCGTTCCGGGGGCGGCGAAAACGGATCCTTGCTGACATCCAGATCGACGAGCACCGTGGCTGCCCTGGCTCTCCTCCTGGTTTTTGCTTTGGGTTCTGGAAGCTATGGGGCCCGTCATGTCTATGCAGACTGGCACCTTCACCGGGCCAAGGGCATCTCCAAGACCGCCGTGGCAAGGATCGTGCGCAGCGGCAGGCGGGTCGTGCAGGCGCTGAGGTCCCTGGCCAAGCTCGAGCGATCGGGACGCATCGATTCGTCTCAGGCAGGCAGCAAGCGGGCAGCTCTCATGGCCGGCTTGCCCAAGGTGCAGACTGTTTTGAAAAAACTTCTCGCGGATGTGCGCGGCCACGGAACCAAGGCTGTTTCGGTCTATCCCATGATGGGATTTTTTCACCACCAGTATGCAAAGGCGCTTCAGGCCTTTGTCAAAGAGCCGGGACTTCTGCCAGCAGATCTGGAGCGCAAGGTGCTCGACGAGGCAGTGGCCGAGTCGGAGAAGGGGACGAAGAACAACACGAACCCAGAGAGCGCCAACAGCAACCTGGCCGTGCTTTATTACTGGTCCATGCGGGCCTGCGGCAGGGACATGACATGCCGTCGCAGGCGCCTGGGCCAGGCTAAGAGCGCCCTGAATCGGTCGATTTCTTATGACCGGTACTATTACGACACCCACCGGATGAAGGCCTTTATCTTGATGCGTGAAGGTAAGTTGGCAGAGGCCGTGGCAGAGCTACGCCTCGCCCTCGAGATCATCTCATTTCGCCGCGACAAGTATCCCACGGTGCTCCAGGTGGAACGGTCCATTGATGACACGCTTCTCAGGCGGGCCTACCAGGCGGCACGCAGCGGGAACTGGCAGCAAGCCTTCGATGAAGCCCAACAGGTGGTCAATCGGTATGGCGACCCCTTGCCTCCGGCGTATCTGGTGATGGGCCGGGCTGCCATGCGGCTCAAGAAATATGGCGAGGCGGAAAAGCAGCTTACGATAGCAGTGGAGCAGATGAAACCCGCCCATTATCCAGATGCGGAACTGGACCTGGCCCGGGTGCTGGCTCGCCGGGGCAGGATGGACGAGGCTCTCAAACTCGTCACCGGGCTCATCGAGCCCAAGCTTCGTGAGCCCCAGGCGTTGCTCGTGCGCGCCTGGATTTACGACAGGCAGGGCCGGACCGACAAGGCCCTGGCAGACTACCAGCGATTTTTGCGACGTAAGCCCAGGTGGCCTGGCGCAGACAAGATCAAGGCGAAGATCCGGGCGCTGCAGGGCAGGTGATCCGACTCGACCGGCTCTCAGTTGTCTTCTTCCCGGCCCAACGCATCGAGTTCCTCGGAGATTTTTTCCCATTGGGCCAGGTGCTCTTCGAGCTCGGTCTCCAGTTCGCCTCTCTCCTTCGACAGGCGGTCCAATTCTTCCCAGGGTATGTCTGCCGATCCGAGTCGATGGTCGATGCGGGCCATCCGTTCTTCCATTTCGGAAATCGCTTCTTCGATTCGGACGAGACTTCTCGAGAGCCGTTGTCTCGCGCGTTTGCGCTCCTTGCGGGCCAGTCGTTCGGCCATGCGGCGCGCCTTGTCACTTGCGGCATTCTCACTGGCCGCTTTGCCTGCTGGCCCGGTTCGATCCCTGGACTGTGCCGATGTCTTGGTGCTCCATCCCTGCCCTGAGGTTCGTTCGAGCCAGGCCCTTCCCTGGCTCGATTGGCGAAATTCGCTGTAGTTCCCGTGGTAGACCTCGACGTTTCCTTGGGTGTCGATGGCCAGGAGTTTGTCTGCCAGCTTGTCGAGGAAGTAGCGGTCGTGGCTCACCACCACTAGGGTTCCGTCGTAGGAGAGCAGGGATCGTTCCAGGGCCTGCCTTGCTGGAATGTCGAGGTGGTTGGTGGGTTCGTCGAAGGCGAGCATGTGCCAGGGCCGCAACGAGAGCTTGCCCAAAGAGAGACGATTCTTTTCTCCTCCAGACAAGCTGGACAGAGGCCGGAACACGTCGTCGCCGGAGAATCTCAGGCTACCCAGGATGTCTCGTGCCGTTTCCAGTGCGATCTCTCCCCTGGCGGCACGGATTTCTTCGACCAGCGTATGGGTGGGATCGAGGTCCGTCCTCATCTGGTCGAAATAGCCGATGCTCAGTCCGGCCCCCAGGACGAGTTTTCCTGACAGCGGCGCCTGCCGGCCCACCAGGACACGCAGCAGCGTGGATTTTCCGGTTCCATTGGGTCCCACGATACCGATCCGATCCCCGCGATAGATGTTGAGGGTCAGGTTCGAGATCACGGGTTTGTCTAAGTCGTAGCCCACGGACAGATTTTCCGCCCGGATCACGTCTTTGCCCCCGGGGCGGTCAGGTGTCAGGAAGCGCAGCCTGAGATCTTCTGCTTTGACCCATGGGTCTTGGGGAATCTCGATGACATCGATACGGTCCAAGACCTTCTTTTTGCTGCGCGCCTGCCTGGCTTTCTGTCCGGCCTGATTCTTGGCGATGTATTCTTCGAGTCTGGAGATCTCGGCCTTTTGTTTTGCGATGAGCTGCTGGAGTGCTGCGATGCGTTCGCTTCGCTGTCTTCGATACTCGGCGAAATTTCCACGGAAGGTTTCGATCTTGCCTCCCACCACCTCGGCCATCCTGGTGCAGACCGCATCCAGGAAGGCCCGGTCGTGGGACACCACCACCACGGCCCCGGGATAGGCGGACAGGATGCGTTCGAGATTTTCGGTGGCGGCGATATCGAGGTGGTTGGTGGGTTCATCGAGGAGCAAGAGGTCAGGCTGTCTGAGGAGGACCTTGACGAGAGCCACGCGGCAGCGTTCTCCCCCGGAAAAATCGCTCATGGGCCTCTCGAGGTCCTCGCGGGAGAATCCGAGGTCTGCGGTGAGTTCGTCGATGCGGCTTTCCAACCCGTAACCGCCCAGGTGTTCGAATCGGTGCTGGGCCTCTCCGAGTTTTTCCAGCATTCCCGGGTCGTCGTTACCCTGGGCCACGGCCTGGGTGAGCCTGGAGATATCCTCGGCGAGCTGCGTGACCTCGGAAAAGGATGCCAGCAGGCTCTGGCGCAACGTGGCGGACGAATCGTCGGCTTGTTCCTGGTGGAGCAGGTCCATCCTCAGGCCGGAGAGGCGAATCACCCGGCCTCCTTGTGGTTCCAGTTCGCCGGCCAGCAGGGCCAGGACCGTACTCTTTCCGTACCCGTTGGGGCCTACCAGCCCCCAGCGTTCCCCAGGGTTTATCTGCCAGGAGGCACCCTCCAGCAGGATGTCTCCCGCGTAGGAAAAAGAAACGCGTTCGAAAGCTGCAAGCATCTGGCGATCACCTCGGGGCTGGGAGTCTGTGGTTTTGCGGGTCCAGGCTGATTGATTCGCAAGAGACTATCTCTATTCGCCGGTCTGTCAAAGCCTTCGGTCCAGGCGTCGTGTTTGCGCGGGCGCAGACAGTGCAGAGACAGACGACTCCTTCGGTTCAGGCGTCCGAGGGTGTTTGGATGTGAGCGAAGCCGGCTGGGTGGCGATGTCAGGGCTGGCGTTCCAGGGCTCCCATGTCCACGTATGGCGGGTTTCCAAACCCGGTGTTGGTCACCTGGTCGTCGTCCCAGCGGATACGTCCCAGCAAGTCGTAGTCGCTGGCCACCGTGCCGTCGGCTGCATCGATGCAAGGTGATCCTTCGTGGAGTTCGAAGTTTCCGTTGTTTGCGTCCACGAAGAGGGGATCGGCGGACAAGACATGGTCGTTTGCATTCGGCCGATCTTCGATGTCTGAATACCTCGTGACGATTCGACCGGAGTTGCTGCTTCCAGTCTCGGGACCCACGTCGCCCCAGAGGATGGAGTTGGTGATGGCCACCAGCGTGTCGCTGTCCCTGGCAAAGACGCCACCGACACGTCTGTTGTCGCCCTGGACCTCGTTTGCGTGGAACGTACAATTGACCAGTTGGCCGTTGGATTCGTCCCTTGCGCGGATGGCGCCTCCGCTTCTATTGCTCTCCGTGGAGTTTTTCCAAAACACGCTGTCTGTTACCGTAAATACGGTGGCTCCTCCCCTGGCATAGATGGCTCCGCCGCCGTATGAGGTTGCAATGTTTTCTTCAAACCAGCACCTGGCGGCAGTAAAGACCGCGCCATCCCAAACCCTAAGGGCTCCCCCGGTTCCCTGCGCGTGGTTGCCGACGAACCGGCAGGCCGTTGCATCCAGGGTGCTGTTTGACTCCCACAGGGCGATGGCTCCGCCGTCATAGGTTCCGCTGGTGACCGTCCCGTTGTTGCGCAGGATGCAATTGGCCAGGCTGGCCGTTCCGGCTCCTCGGATGGCGATGGCCCCACCGTCATCACCTGATTGATTGTCTTCCAGGACGCACCCTCGGAGCTGGAGGCTGCATTGGTTGCAATGGATGGCCCCGCCGTACCAGGAGTGGGTGCTGTTGCGCGAAAGGCTGGCTGCCTGGATCGTGACCAATGCGTCGGACATTGCGTGGATGGCGCCGCCGTTGTCATCTGCAGTGTTGCTCGTCAAGGATCCGCCCTGGATGTCGAGGTTGCCGCCCGAGACGGCGATGGCGCCGCCGCTTGCCCAAGTGGCTTCGTTCTGGTCGAATGTGGTGTTGCTGCAAGAAACCGATGCGTCCGAGTCGATGTAGATGGCGCCGCCGTTGTCATCTGCAGTGTTGCTCGTCAAGGACCCGCCCTGGATGTCCAACTCGCCCGATTCGGCCCAGACGGCGCCGCCCTTGCTCGACCAGGCTTCGTTATGGTCGAAGGCCGTGTCCGTGACGTGAAGGATGCCGCTCGACTGCAAGTGGATCGCCCCGCCGTTGTCTGCAGCGTTGTTTGCCAGAAGGCTGGAGAGGATGAAGACCCGCCCGCCCGACATCCAGAGACCGCCGCCCGAGGAGCCGCCCGAGCCGTTTTCGATGGTCAAGCCGTCGATGGTGGCGTCGGTGACTTGGTCTGCTGTCAGCACATGCTCCACTTGATTGCTGCAAGGCAGGATTGTTGTGTCACAGCCCGAGACCCGACTGGAGTGGCTGGCCAGGTCGCGCTCGTCTGGGGTCGTCTCCGTCCTGTCGAAACCGCCGAACACCGCCACGTGGGATGCGAGGCTGATGGTGTTGGCAGAACTGTCCTGGTAGACCACGTAGTCTCCCTCCGCCACCCAGACGTCGCAGCGGTCCAGTCCGTTGTCGGTGACGAGGGAAGAGGCCCTGTCGATGCCCGACTGGATATCCCCGTAGGCATCCGTCCAACTTGTGCCGTCGCGCTGGGACCCGCTCACCGGACCCGAGTCCACGTAGACCCGGCAGGAGCAGACCGTTGGTGACCCCTCGTCGCAGACAAAATAGGGCTCGATCTGGCATTGGTCACTGCAGCCGTCCCCCGGGTCGGTGTTTCCGTCGTCGCATTCCTCTCCTGGGACCAGCAAGCCGTCACCGCACACCTGATTGTAGCATTGTGACAGGTCGAACCGGCAGCCGGTGCACGACAAATTCCCGGCATCGAAGCCCAGGGTGTCACACCTGGCTCCGCCGAGATCCGTACCCTCGCATTCCTCGCCGGCTTCTGTGTTGATGTGTCCGTCCCCACATTCGGGGGCCGTGCAGTCCGAGTCGCAGTCTGCGGTGTCCCGGCCGGACGCGTCGCAGGTTTCCCCGGCTTGCGTGTTGACGTGTCCATCCCCGCATTCGGGGACCGTGCAGTCCGAGTCGCAGTCTGTGGTGTCCTGGCCGCCTTCGTCACAGGCTTCGTTGGGATCCAGGATGCTATTCCCGCAGGTTTCGTTGGAATGACAGTCCGCGCTGCAGCCGTCACCCGAAAGGTTGTTGCCGTCGTCGCAGATTTCTCCTGCTTCCGTGTTGAGGTGTCCATCCCCGCACTCGGGGACCGTGCAGTCCGAGTCGCAGTCTGCGGTGTCTTGGCCGTCGTCACAGGCTTCTCCTGCTTCCGTATTGACGTGTCCGTCCCCGCATTCCGGCCTGGTGCAATCAGCGTCGCATGTCGCGGTGTCTCTGCCGCCCTCGTCGCATTCCTCTCCTGAATCGATTGTTTCGTTTCCGCAGAGCGGGGCTCCGCAGCCGGACGTATCGAAGGTGCAGTCTTGTTGACAGGCCAGTTGGCCTGGCTGGTAGCCCAGACTTGCGCAACTCGCCGGCCCGAGATCGTCACCGTCACAGTCTTCGCCCTGATCCAAGACTCCGTTTCCGCAGCTCGATTGGCAGACACTGGGGTCTCCCTCGCAGATCCAGCCAGGCTCCACTTGGCAGGTTGCGCTGCAACCGTCTCCATCCCCGTTGTTTCCGTCGTCGCATTCTTCTGTCCCGGTCACGTGTCCATCACCGCATTTGGCCGGACCTGTGTCGGCACGTGCATCCTGGTCCCTGGTCTGGGCTACTGGGTCGAAACGACAGGCGCCGACCCAGGGGAACGTCCAGATGATTAAGAGCACCACGATTTTCAACGAATGTTGCATTTCGAACCTCGTTTGTCGCGCGGCCTGCCGTGCGATCCTGTCGTTTCTTGCCGATTTTTCGTCACACAACCCTGCTCACGCCACGCGGATTGTGGCTCCAGTGATTTTGTCATCGACTTTTCGATATCAGCTTTCAATACCGAAATGGTATGGTCTCGATCCATTCCCGTCAAGACATGGCGCAAAGAACGCTCGGCTGGAAAGGATGGTCGTTGGATGAGTCTTCCCTGAAAATGGCGAGGATCCACAACGACAAGAAAATCAACCGGTGACAGAGATTGACGAGATTTTGCCTTGCGTTTGGCAAAGACACTTGCTAAAGCTAGGCCAAACTCTGCGGCTCGTCGAAAAGTGGGTCATCACCCACTTTTTTTGTGGGCCCCGGGATCTGTCCGCTGGTGTCGCGGCGTCCGGGTCGTGCAGGGTCCTGCCGGACAGGCGCGCAGTCGATTGAGCAGAGCGCTCCTCGGTCCTCCGGACAACCACTCCGGCAGGGCCTCGTTCTGTCGGAGCGCTGGAACCTTGTCATGCCAGCGGGTGGGGAGCGGTGGCCTGGGTGCCGTCTTTGTTAGGTTGTGTGAGAAATGGCCAAGGACAGACAGAGCATCGAAGAGCAGGTCCGCAGGATTTGTGAGGATCCCGTCCATGCGGCGGGGTTCGAACTTCTCCTCGTGGAATGGACCCATCAACAGGGTCGCGCTCTCCTGCGGCTCTATTTGGATCGCCCCTCGGGCGACGTGACCATCGGGGACTGCACCCAGGTTGCTCGCTTGCTCGGGCCGATCCTCGATGCGCACGACCCCATTCCCGGTGCCTTTAGTCTGGAGGTTTCCTCGCCTGGCCTGGACAGGCCGCTGGTGCGCATCGAGCATTTCGAGCGGTTCGTTGGTCGGGAAGTCAAGGTCCGGCTCAAGCCCAGGCCGGAAGGCGGGCGTCGTAACTGGAAGGGAAGGATTCTTCGGGTCGATGGCGACGCAGTGGTGTTGTTGGTGGATGGACAGGAGCAGACGCTCCGGATTGTGGATATGGAGCGTGCCAATCTGGTGCCCGAGTTGTGATTCGGGCTGTTGGGAGCGGTGATGATGGAAAATGCAAACCTCAATATGGTGCTCGAACAGGTGGCCAAAGACAAGGGGATCGAAAAAGACGTCCTTGTCGAAACTCTGGAACAGGCGATTTTGGCGGCAGCCAAGAAGACTTTTGGTCCTCACCTGGAGATGGAGGCCAGATACAATCCCGAGACCGGGGCCGTGGACCTGTTTTTGATCGTGGAGGTAGTCTCCCCTGGCGAGCCCGTCGATGCGGGGCGCCAAATCCCCCTGGACGAGGCCCGAAAACAAGGACTGGAGGCCGAGGTGGGAGACGAGCTCCTCTTCCAGGTGTTCTACCAGCCGGCAGACAAGAACAAGGCCGCGGAACAGGACCAGAAATACGGGGACCTTTTGGGGCTGACGACCCAACGTCGTGGGTTCGGGCGGATTGCATCACAGACGGCCAAGCAGGTGATCATTCAGCGCGTCCGCGAAGCGGAGCGTGAAAACATTTACAATGAATACAAAGACCGCAAGGGAGAGCTCATCAATGGAGTGGTGCGGCGGTTCGAGCGGGGAAACGTAATCGTGGACCTCGGCCGGACTGAGGCCGTCTTGCCCGTCAAGGAGCAGGTCCCCAGGGAGACATACCGGGCCGGTGACCGAATCCTGGCCTATGTGCTCGACATCGATCGAGCAGCCAGGGGACCGCAGATCATCTTGTCGAGGAGCCACAAGGGTCTGCTCGAGAAGCTTTTCGAAGCCGAGGTGCCCGAGATCTACGAGGGGATCGTGCGCATCGAATCTTCTGCGAGGGAGCCGGGCTCCCGCTCGAAGATTGCGGTCTCATCGAGGGACCGAGACGTGGATCCCGTGGGAGCTTGTGTCGGCATGCGGGGGTCTCGGGTCCAGTCCGTGGTGCAGGAGCTGCATGGTGAGAAAATCGACATCGTGCCCTATGACGACGATCCCGCACGGTTCGTGTGCAACGCCATCGCACCCGCCGAGGTTCTGCGTGTGCTCATCGATGCCGAGACGCACACGATGGAATTGGTGGTTCCAGACGACAAGCTCTCGTTGGCCATCGGGAAGAAGGGGCAAAATGTGCGTCTGGCCTCACAACTCACGGGATGGCGTATCGACATCCATTCCGAGACCAAGGTGCGTGAGATCGAAGAGAGGGCCATGCGTTCCATGGAGGCCATCGAGGGTATCACTTCGGACCTGGCCGAGACCATGTTCCGCCTGGGCTGGCGCAGCGCAGAGGAGGTGGCCCAGGCCAATCCGGAAGAGTTGGCCGGCATTCCCGGGTTGGGTGGTTTGGAAGCGGCCGAGCGGATTGCCAAGGCCGCACAGGAGGCTGTCGAGCGCCTTGCCAAAGAGGAGGAGGCCCGCAGGCTGGCCTGTGTCGAGGAACTCATGGAGGTTCCTGGGATCGATCGCGAGATGGCCGAGGCCCTCATCAACGCGGGATTCGAAAGCCCCGAGGACCTGGACGCCACTTCCGACATGGATCGGTTGAGCAAGTTGACGGGGTTGGATATTCCCCGGGTTCGTGAGATCAAACACCACGTGGCGGTCTACGTGGCCCAAAAACGGGTCATGGAGGCGGGCGCGGCGTTGGAGTCCGGTGACATCGAGGACGCGGATCTGCCCGAGGACGCGGATCTGCCCGAGGACGCGGATCTGCCC
>CAZIJS010000012.1:0-20949 GCA_964539505.1 uncultured Myxococcales bacterium | reverse complement strand
ACGCGGATCTGCCCGAGGACGCGGATCTGCCCGAGGACGCGGATCTGCCCGAGGATTGAGAGTAATGCCGGCGCTGGAGCAGCCGGCAGGCCGGTGAGGTGGTGCATCGAATGGCTGTGCCCATCAGGACGTGCCTGGGATGCAGACAGCGGAAGTCCCAGTCCGAGTTGGTGCGTTTGGTGCTTGGCTCGGACGGGAGGTTGTGCCAGGACGCAAGACACCGGCGGGCAGGACGAGGTGCGTATATCTGTCCTGACCTGCGATGTCTGCAGCAGGCTGCGCGCAGCAAGGCGTTTGCGCGGTCGTTTCGCAGGGCCGTGGACGTGGGATCCGTTCCGGCCCTTGCGGCGGCGGTCCTTGCGGCGTTGCGTAGGAACTTGGCCCTGGCCGAGCGTGGTGGGCTCGGTGGCGAGCGGCTTGCCCGCATGGTTTCTGCGGTGGAGAAAATGGAGCGCTCGATGGCTCCGCTGGAAAATTCGCCAGGGTTCTTCGGACCCGAAGCGTAAATGGCTTGACCGACAAGCAGCTTACGGTGACACATAGGTCACCTGGTCGCCGGCTGGTGACGGCCGACGATCCGACAGCGTTTGGAGTAGGAGATGCCGAAGGTTAGGGTGTACGAAATCGCGCGGCAATTGGGCATCGGCAATCAGGAGCTGGTGGCCCAGATCAAAGGCATGGGCATTCCGATCCGCAATCACATGAGCACGTTGACGCCCGACGAGGTGCAGCAGGTCAGGGCTGTCGTGGAACAGGCCCGACGCTCCACCACCGAGGAGGTGCGCCTGGGCACCACGGTGATTCGGAGACGCTCGAAGGTGAAGCGGTGGCCCAAGGATGTCGAGGGTGCAAGAAAGCCTGCTGCAAGACCGGCTGCCGCCACTCAGCAGGATGTCGAGCCGCCGGCACAGCCGGCCGCAGAGAGCCCGGAAGAGCCCACCCCTGAATCTGCGGCTGCGACGGAGGGCCGGAGCGGAGAAGTCCCTGCCTTGGAAGACAGCGTGGTTCTCGCTGGTTCCACGGCGGAATCCGAGGCTGCCGAGGGGAACATGGACGTGGGGGAGGCGGCTGGGGTGGAGCCCCAGTCTTTGCCTGACGAGGTGCCGGACGAGGAGACCAGGCCAGCCGGCGAGGAATCGCGGCAGGTTGATGAACCGCCCGCTCCAGCGGTGGAAGAGGCCGAATCTCCCGACAAACCTGTCGAAAAAGTCCAGGCCGAGCGGCCGGAACCAGCAGCAAAGACTGCGTCCCAGCCTCGCCCCGCCAAGGAGCCCGAGGAGGAGAAACTTGGGCCAACCGGTCGCCGGATCGAACTTTCTCAGCTCCGGCCCAAACCCAAGGTGGTCATCACGGATCTGGGTGCTTCGCGCGGACTGTATCGAACGAGGGAACGGAACGTCTGGCCGGATCGCAGGGGCGGCAGGACGCAGAAGGGCGGACGCAAGCGTGCCACTGGCCGGAAGGCCCAACACACACAGATCACGACTCCGGCGGAGCACAAGCGGCGGATTCGCATGGAGACGACGATATCCGTCACGGAACTCGCCAAGCAAATGGGCATCAAGGCCACAGAGGCTCTCAAGAAACTTTGGGCTCTGGGGATGAGGGGCGTGACCATCAACACGAGTCTCGACGAGGAGACCGCCACCCTGCTCGCTGCGGATTTCGGTTTCGACGTGGAAAATGTCGCCTTCCAGGAAGAACAGGTCATTCCTACTGGAGAAGACCGTCCGGAGGACTTCGTTCCACGCGGTCCCGTGGTGACGATCATGGGACACGTTGACCATGGAAAGACGTCCTTGCTGGACCGAATTCGTAAAAGTGACATCACGGGCGGCGAGGCCGGCGGGATCACCCAGCACATCGGTGCCTACAAGGTCAAGACCAAGACCGGCGACATCGTGTTCATCGACACCCCTGGTCACGAGGCCTTTACGAAGATGCGTGCCAGGGGCGCGCAGAGCACCGACCTGGTCATTCTCGTGGTGGCGGCCGACGACGGGATCATGCCTCAGACCAAGGAAGCGATCCAGCACTCCCAGGACGCCAAGGTTCCCATGGTCGTGGCCATCAACAAGATCGACAAGGCGGATGCAGAACCCGAGCGGGTCAAGCAGCAGCTCACAGAATTCGGACTCGTGCCCGAGGCCTGGGGTGGCGACACCCTGATGGTCGAGGTTTCGGCCGCCACTGGTCAGGGCATCGATCAGCTTCTCGAGATGGTGCTGCTCCAGGCGGAAATGCTCGAGCTGAAAGCCAATCCGAACAAGGAAGCAAGGGGCATCGTGCTCGAGGCCATGCTGGACCGTGCGCGTGGACCAGTGGCCACGATCCTGGTGCAGGAGGGAACGCTCAAGACGGGAGACGTGGCGGTGGCCGGGGAGTATTTTGGCCGGGTCCGCGCCATGCTCGACGACAAGGGCCGCAGGCTCTCGGATGTCACCCCAGTAACGCCCGTGCTCGTCCTTGGTCTCGACGGTGTGCCCGACAGTGGCGAAAAGTTCTATGTCTTGCCGGATGAAAAGACAGCCAGGCGCCTGGTGGAGCACCGCAGGGATCAGAAGAGGAAAAAGGAGCTGGCGGAGACGAGCGCCTCTTCGGTTCGCTTGGAACGGATCGTAGAACTCATCAAGGAAGGCCAGGTCCCGGAACTCAAGATTGTGCTCAAGGCGGATGTGCAGGGAACGGCAGAGGCGGTCAAGGATGCCCTGCTCAAACTGTCTACCGACAAGGTGCGAAGCCAGGTGGTCTTGTCTGGAGTGGGCGGCGTGACAGAGACCGATGTCACGTTTGCCAAGGCCTCGGGCGCCATCATCGTGGGGTTCAACGTCAGGCCCGCGGGAAAGGCTTCCCAGCTTGCAGAACAAGAAGGTGTGGAGATCCGGCTCTACGAGGTGATCTACGAGCTGCTCGACGATATGAAGGAGGCCATGAGGGGGCTGCTGCCAAAGGAGCGGCGCGAGAAGGCCGTTGGGCACGCAGAAGTGCGCGAAACATTCTCGATCCCCAAGATTGGGACCATCGCCGGGTGTTTCGTCCAGGACGGCCGCATTACCAGGTCTTCGCTCGTGCGCATCTATCGCAACGACGTGAAGGTTTACCAGGGACGCATCGGATCGCTTAAGCGCTTCAAGGACGATGTCAAGGAAGTGGAGAAAGGCTACGAATGTGGCCTGAGCATCGAGGGGTACAACGACATCAAAGTGGGCGACGTCATCGAGGCCTATGAAGTCGAGGAACTGGCACCGACCTTGTAGGTGGCGGGCGTTGCGCGAATCGAGGGTGTGTCGTGGTGGTTGCGGTGGCACAGATCGAAATCATGGTTTCGGAGAGTCGATCCCTCAAGACCAAGCGGCGCGTCGTGCGCCGAATCCTCGATCGCGTCCGCGCCAAGTTTCCAGTGTCTGCCTCGGAAGTCGGTGGTCAGGACCTGTGGCAACGCGCCGAACTCGGCTTCGCTTGTGTGTCGGGAGACAGGGCACATGCCGAGGAAGTGATTCAGTCCGTGGTTCGTTTCATCGAAGATCTCTATCTTGCTCCTGTCTTGTCGCGCCACGTCGAAATCCTCCGGGTAGCCGAGGATCCAGACAGCATGTGGCGTGACTGGGCGGACGCCTGAAGCAGGGAGGCGAGACATGGCGAACCGACGATTGGCGCGGATTTCCAGGTCCATCCGGGAGGTGTTGGCCGAATTGATCCTGACCGATGTTCGGGATCCCGGGATACAGGGCGGGGGGCTGGTGACCATTCGGGATGTGGAGGTGTCGGCAGACCTTGCCCATGCGAAGGTCTGGCTCTCGGCCACAACCGACAGCCCTCAGGCTCGCGAGGCCGTGCTGGCCGGATTCGAGCGGGCTTCTCGTTTCATGCGCGCAGAACTCGGACAAAGGCTCCGACTCAAGAGAACGCCGCTGCTCCATTTTTTCTTCGACGACACAGAGGCCCGGGCCTGGCGGATCGAAGCCCTGCTTCGAGACCTGGACATGGGTCGGGACGATGACCAATGAATGTAACCGCGGTTGCCGATTTGTTGCGATCGAGCAACGATATCCTCATCACCAGTCATGCCAACCCAGACGGCGACGCCATCGGCTGCCTGTTGGGGTTTGGTCGCCTGGCCCAATTGCTCGATAAGACCATGGTTCTCTGGGCCCCAGACGGCATCCCCGATTTTTATTCGTATTTGCCCATGGCAAAAGATACCGTGTCACTGGTGCCACGAGACTGGGTTTTCGACGCAACCTTCGTGTTGGATACGGCGGATCCCGCGCTGCTCGGTCCCGGATTCCCTCCACAAGAGCGGGCAGGTCGGGTTTGCGTGGTGGATCATCACCTGCGAGCGACCCAGTGGGGTGACATCGTCTGGAGAGATGCAACCGCCGCAGCCACTGGTGTGCTCGTTTTCGAATTGGCTCGCGAACTGGGCGTTGGGCCGGACCGGGATATGGCCGATTGCCTCTGGGCCTCCATCTATACGGACACCGGCGGGTTTCGATACTCGAGCACCGACTCCCGGGTGCTTCGCGTCGGAGCTGACCTCCTGGATTGGGGGGTGGATCCCTGGCGGGCTTCCACGGCGATTTTCGAAAGTAACCCGCCGGCCAGGATTCGCCTGCTCGCCGAGGTGCTCTCCACCCTGGAGTTGTGGCTGGACGGCAGGCTTGCTTCCATTACCGTGACCCAGGAGATGTTGGACCGGGCCGGGTTGGATCACTCCACTTTAGACACCTTCATCAACCATCCCAGGTCCATCCGGGGCGTGGAGGTGGCGATCCAGTTTTCCGAGCGATCCGGCGGCATCAAGGTGAGCTTTCGTTCCAAGGGCAAGGTGGACGTGTCGGCCTTGGCACGTCGATTCGGCGGAGGCGGTCACAGGAACGCAGCGGGCTGTCGTCTGGAAACGGACATGGATACGGCCAAGAAGCAGGTGGTTGCGGCTGCCTCGGAAATCATTTCCTGAGTCGGAATGAGCGCGAGACGAAGACGCGGCAGCGACCCGGCAGGCTTGCTCCTCTTGGACAAGCCGCTTGGACTCAGTTCCTTCCAGGCCGCCAGGACAGCGGCCCGTCACTTGGGTATCCAACGGGTGGGACATGCCGGAACCCTCGATCCGGCGGCCAGCGGCTTGCTGCCGCTTTTTTTCGGGCCTGCCACGCGACTGGTAGAGTATCTCTCTTCGGGGACCAAAGAATACGTTGCCACGATCCGTCTTGGCGTAGAGACCGACACGTTGGATGCCGAGGGGCGGATCGTGGCCGAGGCGCCGGTGGATCCGGCCCTGGATCGCGCAACGGTCGAGGCGCGCTGTCAGCGCTTCGTGGGGCGCATCGAGCAGGTGGTGCCTGCCTACTCGGCGGTGAAAGTCGGGGGGCGACGACTCTACGAGATGGCCAGAAATGGAGAGAGTCCCGATGAACTTCCCAGGCGGCTGGTGGACATCGACCGGATCGACCTCCTGTCCTTCGATTCTCCGTCCATGCAGATCCGTGTCATCTGCGGCAAGGGGACCTACATTCGGGTTTTGGCGGCTGACATCGGCCGTGCCCTTGGAACCAGGGCGAGTTTGACCGGGCTGGTGCGCAGGGCGGTGGGCCCTCTGCGCCTGGAAGACGCGGTGGGACTCGACGAGATCGAAGGATCCGAGCAACCACGTCTCTGGTTGCGTTCACCGCTGCTGGCCCTGGCCGGGCTGCCACGCATCGATCTCCCGGAGAGTTTGTATCGCAGGGTCAGCCAGGGCCAGACCCTGGAGGCCGATCTGGGCAAGGATCTCTGGGGAGACCTGCCGGAGCGACGGCCCATCGTGGCGCTAGCCGCCGACGGCGGCGAGCTGGCCATCGTGGAAGTGACCCGGGGGCGCCTGAGGCCCAAGAAGGTGGTGTCGCTGCCGTCTTGGACCAAGCCTGTCATTTTTTGAAGAACTTTCGGAAAAATCCAGAGGCGGATGGTTCGGGCGGGGGTGGTGGTGTCTTTGGGGTTCCCGGCAGGGGAGGTGGACGATGCGCCGCGTCTTGATGGGATTGATCGGCCATGTCGTCGAGACCCAGATCGTCGATCCAGTTTCTCGTGTCCACCGAGTCGGACCGGTCGGGCGCCGGGGACGGTCCCACCGGAGCGCTTGGGTCGGAGAGACTGCGGAGCAGTTCTTCGCGCACGAAATCCTGGGCCAGCTTCACCGTTGCCCTGCGCCGTTTCTTTCCAGAGGCTTCGGCCACGAGGTCGGCCACCTGTTTGCTCGTAGCCTTGAGACTTGCGGCGTACAGAAAGCTGGTCAACGCCTCTGCGAACTCTTCGGCACTCTGGTAGCGGTGATCCCGGTCGCGCACCAGTGCCTTTTGTACGATGTCGGCGAGCAATGTGGGAACCTGCGGATTGAGCAGGCCGATGGGAGGAACGTGACATCTGGAGACGAGCTGAACCGTTTGATAGTCCGTTTTCCCGAGAAAGAGTCTTCTGCCCGTGAGCATTTCGAAAAGAACCACCCCGAGGGAGAAGATGTCGGCCCGATGATCCACCTCGAGTCCATCGATGGCCTCGGGAGCAAGATAGGAAAACTTGCCCTTCACGACGCCCGGATCGGTGCGCTCCAACTGGCTTGCTGCTTTGGCCAGGCCAAAATCCGAAATTTTTACCTCCCCTTGATCGGACAATAAAATGTTGGGAGGACTGACGTCGCGATGGACGATTCGAAGAGGATGGCCGTCTTCGTCGGTGGCCCTGTGGGCGTAGCCGAGTCCCCTGGCGGTTTCTGCAGCCACGTGGACTGCCGTGGCCACGGGAACCACCCGATAGTGTTGGGCGCTGACGTCCAGGACTTTGCGGAGACTGACCCCTTTGACAAACTCCATCACGATGTAGTAGCTGCCCTGGGCTTCGCCCACGTCGAAGACCTGGACGATGTTGGCGTGGCTCAATTTCATTCCCACCCGGGCTTCGTCGAGGAACATGCGAATGAACTTTTCGTTGGAACTAAGATGGGGCAACACCCGCTTGATGGCCACGGTCTTGGTGATGCCTGCGGCCCCCAAGGATTTTGCCACGTAGACCTCGGCCATGCCTCCGGCATCGAGCTTTTTGACGATCTCGTATTTTCCGGCAAATTCCATGATCTGCACACCTTTCGTCTCACGTCACCGTCGATGTCTTGCTTATACCACGGGGCGAAGACTTTTGATCGAGAATGTGGTAAAAACAAATCCTGTACGTCGCCACGACGGCAGACTTCCGCGAATGACTGCCGGGCGGGCGGCGAAACGAGAAGGCACAGGAGAATCATGACTGGCAGGATGAAGGGTATCACGTCGGCCGTTGTGGCAATCGTTTTCTTTTTTGCATTCTTCGTGGCCAACGATTCGAGGGCTCGAGCGCAGTGTTCACCCAAGGATCGGCGCGCCATCTATAGGATGAACAAGGAGGCCATGGCTCTGTATCAGTCCATGGAGTTCGGCAAGACGAAAAAGAAACTCTCAAAGGCGTTCATCTATGCGAAACACCATGACTGTGCCTTCGATTGGATCCATGCACTCACCTTGACGAACCTCGGGATTTTGAGTGCCGGAGCCTATCACAAGGCAAAGCTGGCCCGGCGTTTTCTCATGGAAGCGTTGCGGGTGCGCCCCGAGGCCTCCATCGACGAGAGGTTGGCCAATCCCACGATTCGCAAGTTGTTCACACAGGCGCGAAAGAAGCTCAGGATTTCGGAGAAGCCGCAGCCCTGGCCAGAATTGGTCAAGCCCAAGCCCAAGCCCAGGGGGCCGTCGGCTCCGGATCGCCCCCTGCTGCACGAGCCCATCGACGAGGCACCCAGGGGCAAGCCCTTGGAGGTGCGGTGTCGCACCGGGAGTGCGATCCAGCCAGACAAGGTCGTCGTCTATTATCGTATTGCAGGTGAGGCGACCTACGAACGGGTGGTCATGGACCACGATGCCAAGGATCCTTATGGATGGAAAGGGCGGATTCCCGGCAGGGCCCTTTGGAAAAAATCGGTTCAATATTATATCCAGGCGCTGGACGCCGATGGCAAGGTGCTCGCTTCGGCGGGCGATGCCATGAGTCCGAACATCGTGGCTGTGACCGGCAAGGGTGGTCTGTCTGAAGAAGAGAACCCGTTTACCTCGGGAGGAAGGCACAGGGGGGGACGCAGGAAGGGAAAGAAAGTCGGGCTTTGGCTCCAGTTCGGGCCGGCCTGGGGAGTGGGTCTGGCCAGGGGGCAGGTTGAGGTTCTCGACGAAGAGGGGGGGATTGCTGTTCAGACGGGCAAGCCCTACGACCGGATCGAAAGTCCCGGCATGGCCTTGGGTTCTGTGGGCGGGCAGATCGAACTCGGCTATTTCATTCGCCCCAAACTGCTCCTTTCGGGGTACGGGCGCATGGGCTATATCGCCATGTTCACCAAGAACGTAGAAGGAGCGGCCATGAGCGACGGGTGGGGCATGCTGCGGGTGCGGTATTTCTTTGCCTCGGTGGCCCACAGGTGGCTCGATTTCTACGGAGGTGGTGGCCTGGGATTCGGGCTCATCCGTCATGTGGTGGAGGAACAGCTTGCATTGGGGAATTTCAAGGATACCGACCAGTCCATGGGGGTGCTCGTGGGTGCGGTCCTGGGGATGACCATTGGAGATCGCACCAAGACGGTTTGTGGCTATCTCGAGTCGAACCTCCTGTCTACGTTCTGGAAGAGCATGGATCTGTTCACCTTTCATATCGATCTCTCGATGGGGATCAATTTCTATTTCTAGTCGACATGTCGAGTCGAATGATTGTCGGGGCTTTCTTTGGAGACTCGATGGCACAGGAGGTTCTTTCGGGGCTGTGATTGTGGTACCGTTTCTTCGAGACGTAAGAATTGACCCGGGGTCACCTTGTGGGTGCCGCCACGGTTTGTTCCCTGGGAGCGTGAGGTGCAACATGACCGGTGGCGAGTTTTTGGGGCGTCGAGATGGAATGAGCGGCAGAGCGCCGGGCGGTGCATTTTCGATGCTGCGGCGTCCGGCCTGGATGGGGGTTCTCATCGGTTGTGTCCTGGTGGGCTGGTCCTGCAAGCCGAAGGCTCCGTCCGATGGCTTGGATGCCTCCCTGTCTTGTGAGGGCGTGACTTGCTCGGGACACGGGACGTGTCTGGAGGGTGACGGTGGCCCTGTCTGCGAGTGCGAGTCCGGCTATAGTGCCTCGGGGTTGGACTGCCTGCCGACTGTCTGTGAGCCCAACCCCTGCACCGATCCGCCCCAGCCCAGTTGCGAAGATGAAACCCACCTGCGTGCCTGGCCCGATCATGGAACCTGCAGCGCAGTGGACGGAGCTGCGACCTGTGATTATGGAGACGGGCAGGTGGCAGCCTGCCCAGAGGGGCTCGTTTGCCTGCAGGGTGTCTGCCAGGCCGACAACCAGAGTCCCCCGACGCCTGGAGATCTCGTGATCACCGAGCTGATGATCAATCCCAGCAACGTTCAGGACAAAGACGGCGAGTGGTTCGAGGTGGTCAATGTTTCAGACCACGTCATCGATCTCGTGGGGCTTCATGTCTCGGACGCCGATGCCAACGAGTTCGTGGTTTCGGCCCAGTCGCCCATCAATTTGGGGGCCGGGGAGTATTTTGTGTTTGGTCCCAATGCAGATTCCACCACCAACGGCGACGTGGCTGTGGACTATGAATATTCCGGTCTGATGCTCAACAACAACGGCGACAGCCTGACGCTGTCCTTCGATGGCAGGACCATCGACTCGGTTTCCTATGACGACGGGACGCTCTATCCCCTGCAGTCGGGAGCTTCCATGAGCTTGGATCCCGGATTCGAGGACAGTGACGCCAACGATGATCCGCTGCATTGGTGCGCGGCCACCAGGAGCTACGATGCCCACAACAAGGGCACGCCTGGGCGGGTCAACGACGCCTGCAGCCAGGCAGACCCCTGCAATCCCAATCCCTGCACCGAGCCTCCTGGGGCGGCCTGTCAAGGAGACGTGGCGAGCCATCCCTCGTTGGACCCTGGGACATGCTCGGTGGATGCCACAGGGCAGGCCCAGTGCGACTACGGGGTCGTCACCGAGGACTGCACCGCCCAGGGAGAGATTTGTCTCGATGGGGCATGCATCACCGATCCCTGCGATCCCAATCCTTGCACCGAGCCTCCTGCGGCGTCCTGCCAGGGCGATGTGGCGAGCCATCCCTCGTTGGATCCGGGGACATGCACGGTGGATGCCACTGGGCAGGGCCAGTGCGACTACGCGGTGATCATCGAGGATTGCTCTGCTCAGGGAGAAAGTTGTGTGAACGGAACCTGTCAGGCTCCTGCACGCAGGCCCCAGGCAGGAGACCTGGTGATCACCGAATTCATGGCCAATCCCGGAGCGGTACCCGACATCCAGGGCGAGTGGTTCGAGATCAAGAACGTGACCAACGACTCCCTCGACATCCAGGGTATGGTGCTTCGAGATCTCGGGACCGATTCATTCACCCTGCCGTCCACAGGTCCCATCGTTATTGCCCCTGGAGCGTACTTCGTCATGGGTAACAATGCAGACGAGGCCACCAACGGCTATGTCTCCCTGGACTTGGAGTATAGCGGTTTTACGTTGGGCAACAACGGCGACGAGATCCTGCTGGAAGTCGGCGGAGTCCTCATCGACGAGGTGGACTACGGAGGCACCAGTGGCGGACCCACGGTGGTAGCCGGTCACTCATCGAGTTTGGATCCAGGCTTTCTGGATGCATCGAGCAACGATCAGGGCGTTCACTGGTGCCAGGCCGTGAGCCAGATTCCCCAGAGCACAGACTACGGCACGCCGGGCGCAGACAACGATCCCTGTCAGTGATTGGATTTGGCGACTTTGTGTTTGGCCTGCGTGGGGTGGATGCGTCGTTCGGACACTACCAGGAACAGACCTCGTCGGTGGGTGGGGGATTGATGCTGTTTGCTTGGCAGTGGTAGCCGCTTCGGCAATCAGTGTCCTGTGAACAGCCATCGAAGCAATAGCCCATGTCTCCCGCGCCGTTTGCGTAGTTCACGCAGACACCGTCTCCGGGACAGTCCTGGGCCGCGAGGCTGCAAATGCTCGTGCAGTAGCCGTCTGGTGCCTGGGTGATGCAGATCCCGCTCTCGCAGTCCGTCCCGGCGCTGCAGGCAGCACCGTCCGTTGCGCCGGTGCCCAGGGCTTCGCAGAGGCCCGACCAGGGGTTGCATGTGCCGGTGTCTGGGCATTGGCTGTCTGTGGTGCAGTCTGGAGCACAGAAGAAGTCCGATGTGCCGGCACAGAGGTAGCCGCTGCGGCAGTCGCTGCTCGAACCCGAGGGACAGAGCGGGATGCAGACCTGTTCGTTGGTTGCATTCCAGGTAAAACAGTCGAATCCTGACGCACAGTCGCCCGAACCGCTGCAAGTCCTGGTGCAAAGGCCGCCTGGCATCCCGTAGCCCGCCTCGGCCATGCATTTGCCTCCAAGGCAGTCTCCGTCGGCCTGGCAGGGCTGTCCGTCGAACCCGTTGCATGCGGCATCGGCCGAGCAGGCGCTGTCCTGGCAGCAGTCCAGCGAGTCCTCGCAGTCGGTCAGGCCGTCACCATCGTCGTCGGTTCCGTTGGAGCAGTCCTCTGGGGCCTTGTAGGTGAAGGTCAGCGAGTAGTCTGAGCCGGTCTGGGCGAGCAGCTCTTCGATGATGAAGAAATAGGTGCCTGCTTCCAGGTCGGAATACGTCTGGCTGCCAGTGGCATCCGTTGTCTGCTCACAGGTGATTTCGTCGGCGTTGCAGTCGCCTGCCCCGGCTCGGTAGAGGCCGGTGAGCATCATGGAGGGAGACTGGGGGGAGGATCCAAAAGCATAGTTTACGGTGAGTTGGCCGGGCCCAGGAAGGGAGAATTGGACCACCACGTCTTTTTGGCCCAGGGGAAACATACTGCAACCAGCCACCGAGGTGTCGTCGGTGGCCTGCGAGATGTCGCCCGAGACGGTCTGACCCTGTCCCGAGCCGAGCATGCCCAACAAGAAGTCCGCCCTGCAGGCGAGTTGACCGGAACAACTCGATGTGTCGAAGTCCGAACAATCGGGCTGGCATGTCAGATCTCCCTCCAAGAAACCCTGGTCCATGCAGGTGTTGCCTTTCAAATCCTCGCCGTCGCAGACTTCCAGGCCTTCTGCGACGCCGTTTCCGCATTCGGGGGTGCCCGAACAGTCGGACAGGTCGAAGTCAGAGCAGTCCGGCAGGCAGGAAAGTGTCCCCTCGATGAAGCCCTTGGTGATGCAGGTTTCCCCGGCCAGGTCCGTGCCGTCACAGACCTCGTCACTTTCCCGGATGTCGTTTCCGCATACGGGTTGCACGCAGCCGGTGGTGTCGAATCGGCAGTCGTCGCCGCAGCGGAGCTGCCCCCCGAGAAAACCGAGGGTCGTGCAGCTCTGTTCGTCCATGGATGCGCCGTCACATTCCTCCCCTTCGTCTTTGTCCACGACGCCGTCGCCGCAGTAAGGGCTGTCGAGACAGCCTGACACATCGAAGGTGCAGGGGGTGTCACTGTCGGGACCGGTGCATTTGAGAAAACCGGCATCATGGCCCATTGTTTGGCATGTCTGGGCCGCCATGTCGTATCCGTCGCAGTCCTCGCCCGGTTCGCGGACACCGTTGCCGCATTCGGCGCTCGTGCAATGTGATGTGTCATAATGGCATTCGTTGTCACTTCCTGGAGGGTTGCAGGCCAGAGAGCCCCCCATGAACCCCTGGTCTGTGCATTGATAGCCACGCAGGTTCCTGCCGTCGCATTCCTCGCCAGGGTCGATCCGGCCGTTTCCACATCTGGCCCCCCCGCTGTCGTCATCGCTGCATCCCGGTGCCGTCGCAGCCATGGGTGCCAGGCAGCCCATGGCCAGAATCAAAGCCAGTCGTTTCATGTCGTCCTCCGTTGCCACGAAGCCTGTCACTGCAGGCGGCCTGGTTTCTTGTCGAGTCGTCTGTGTCTTCCAATGTCCGGGTTCTTCTAGAGACCGGAAATCGAAGTGAGGATACCACAGGCACTGTGCTCTTCGAAGAGACGGGTCTGCTTTGCCCTGGTTTCTCCTGTGCCCGTTGGTTCTAGATGACCCTATTTCTGGTGAAGTTTTTCCTGTGCTGTTTGAGAGGAGTCCTTGTGGTTTCGAACCGCAGTCATGGACTCGGCCACCTTCTGGATGACATCGATCCGGGTGGACAGCGCGTAGTAGCGCTCGGGAGGCAACGGTGGTTGGGCTTGAAGCACGGCCTGCAACACCTGCAGTTCGTCGTCGGGAAGATAGAGACTGCCGTCGTATCCTTCGACTTCATCCAGGGCCAAGGCTTCGGCCACCATCCCAACGGGTCTCAAGGTGAGCCCCGGGGGAAGATCCAGGATCCATTGTGCTGGGGTGCCTCCCTGGGAAAAATTCCAGGAGCCGTTCATTTCTCGTCGCAGGGCTTCACCGAAATAGGACCCCATGGCTGCTGCGAGCAGATCCAGGAGAGCCGGATCGAGGGGGCGGGCCTTTGACAGGTAGTGCTCGATGACAGCCAGGCTTTCCAGGGACAGATCCAGATCCATTTTGTAGGCGTTGAAGATGTAGTCGGTTGCCGCGGCCACGTAGGGCGCGATCTCTTCGGGCAAATTCTTTGGGTCGATGGGCATCCCAAGGCTCCTTGAGTAGAAAAACCATTGTGTTCCAGGCGCTTGGACCGTTGAGATCTCTTTACGCTGCTTTTTTGCTGTGTTATTCCACATGCACGAAGAAAGGCAATACTTTGCATTGGTGATGCGGGCCGATCGGTGCGCCGGTGGTCTGTTTCTTGTGGATCCGAAAGTCTTTGGAGGTAAGCCGCCCATGGACAAGGAAGCCATCTTTTCCCATTCGGACGAGGGGGGATCCGCCCGATATTCCGGACCGGTCGGTGCCACGACTTTCGAGCCGGTCCATTGGACCGCTCCTTCGGGTAACGTGATATCCGTCCGGGTGTACCGCGTCATCAATGCAGCCACCGATCCGGTGCTCGCCCAGAGGCTCGTTGCGGGCACACTCAACTGGGTGCGTCTCGAAGAAGACGATCAACTCTACCCGGTGCGGGTGCCGGTGGTCTATCACGACCCGGCCAGACGACTTTTCGCCCTGCTGCTCCCCGAGGATTTTCGCTGTCGTGAAATCGAAGAACGGGCCTCTTTGCTGAATCGCCTCGCAGAAGACAGGGACCATGCGTTACCTCGATATGTGCTCAATTTTCATGTGCTCTATGGGCACGAGTCACTTCAGGAATTCCTGGACGGCAGCTTGACGGGCAGGGTGGTGGAGACCACGCCGGTCAGAGCGGTCTCTCGCGAGCAGTTGCGGCGTAGTGCGTCATCCGAGTCCATGGTGACTCCAGACCCGATGCCTCGGTCGGGGGCCACCGACGCCATGAGCGCATCCCATCACCAGGGTGACTACGAGGTCACCGGCAAGGTGCTCGAGGTGTCGGAAGAGGATCTCCTGGCGGTGGAGGATCTGCCTTCGAACCGTGACGAGGAGGGTTCGCCAGGGCGGTCGGGGA
Organism: uncultured Myxococcales bacterium; assembly: GCA_964539505.1. Lineage (GTDB taxonomy): Bacteria > Myxococcota_A > Polyangia > HGW-17 > SLPX01 > CAZIJS01. The sequence continues at coordinate 6,439 of CAZIJS010000012.1, read as the reverse complement.
CCGGCGGCATGGCCAGGGCCGTGCTTCAAGCAGAGGCGGAGGCTGTTCTCGAAGGGATGGAGGGCATGGATGGGTGGCCGTCGGGCCGGAGGCCCGGGTCGGGAAGAGATCTCATCGATGCGGTGGGTGGGGAGGGCGCCTCATCCGCCTCGGATGCAGCGGTGACCAAGGTGGCCCGAGTGGAGGACATGTCTTCTGCATCAGGACCGGCTGGCGAGGCACCAGCCTCGGCTTCCAGTGCGGCGGACCTGGGGGATCGGACGGGACAGGGGCCCTTGGAGTCCGAAGCAGCCTCTCATTCCGTGGGTCAGGACGAACCGACGCAGGAAAGCCCGGAGGAACCAGGATCGTCTCTGTCCATGGCAGGGGCTGAGCAGGTGTCTGAGCCAGTGTCTGAACCCGAGCTGGGGCCCGAATCAGAGCGGGAATTGCCCGAGCCGCTCGCGGACTGGCAGGATTCAGGGAAAAAAGTCCGGTTCTATGTGGAAACCGGGGAGGAAACTGCGGTGGTCCTGGCTGCCAAGGGGTCCGAGGACGCGATCATGGGGTTTTTGGGTTCCGACGCAGATGTCCTCGTCCAGCTTCACGAATTGCCCACCTATCCCCTGGTGGTGTTGGGGGCCCATCCCAAGGAGAGGCCGGACCTGGCTTTTTTCTGGTTGCTCGATGTACTAGACGACAGTCACCTCGATGTTCTCGACCGGCTCACCGAGGACTTTCGCGTGCAGATAGATATCTATGACGAGTCCTATCGCCGTCAGGCCTCCATGCGGGCGCACTATCCCCTCGAAGAGAACACCAAGCTCATTCGGAAAACCGCCATGGAGCATCTGACTGCCATGGGGGATACGGAACCGGATTTCGAGGCAGCCAGGGCGGAATGGTCCCGGGAGGATTTCCCCCGTCTCGGGGATCGGGAGCATGCCTTTTCGGTGCGTTCTTTCGAAAAGATCGAGACACCGTCGCAGGCGGCGACTGCTCTGGGCATCGTGGAATGGTGGGCGGACTCAGAGCACGAGCCCTACCTTTTGCTGGTCAAGTCGTTTCCAGCGGTCTGGTGGCGCAAGATCAAAAACCGGGTGGTCAAGGCGGCTTTGGAGTTTGGCCTCTGGCCTCCCCAGGCCCTGGTGGATTTTGCTTTGGTCGAGGGGCTGGCCACATCGAAAAAGGACCTGGTCCGGCATTGTCTCGACAGGTTTTGTCAGACGTCCCAAGGCGCCCAGAAGAACGATTTGGATGTGGGCCAGGAGCACGAAAACTGGACCAGGCTGCTTGCTGAGGCCAAGGCAGCGGGGATCGTGCCCAGCGAGGAGGTGGAGTCTCTGGCTGCAAGCGTGCGTCATCGGATGGAAGCGGCCCGAGCCTTGGAGTCGTCACTGGAGGAAGATGACGATGCCTTGCCCCTCGACGATGCGGACATCGTGGAGGAAGACGAGCAGAGAGGAGAGCCTGAGCCGGAAGATGGCCTGGGAAGGGACGTTTCAGAGCCGCAGGAAGATGCGGACGGGCAGGGAATAGGACCCCTCTCGACGGATGCTCCACTCGGCGGCGGGGAGTCGTCTGGAGATGACCTGGACGATCTGACGGAGGAAGCTTCTTTGGTTTCTTCCGATGGTGAATCGGACAAGGAGACGTCAGCCTCCTTGCGGGACTTGTCGAATCCGGAACTCGTGGAACTGCTCGATGACAAGGATCGGAGGCTCGCTGCGGCGCTCGTCTTGAGTGAGCGGCGCGATCCCTCCACGATTTCGGCCCTCTTCGATGCCATCGCCAGAATGACCAGGAGTGAGGTGCTGGAAGTCTTGCCGGGGTTCGTGGCCTTTGGAGCGGCAGTGGAGGCGCCGCTCATTGCATTGCTTTCCAGCAACAAGTCCTTCCTGAGGCAGGGCGCGGCACTTGCATTGGGCATCTTGAGGAGTGGTCCCGCCATGGAAGCCTTGGTGGATTGTTTGTTGGCTGAGCCTACAGGAATCTGGAGAGAGGTGGCCCGGGTGGTGGGCGAGATGGGCAAGTCCACGGTCATGATCTTGGCATCGCGGCTCAGGACTGCATCGGCAGAGGGGCGCGAGCGGATCGCATGGGCCTTGGCCCACGTGGCATCGATTTCGGAAGATACCCGGTTTCTTGTGGAACTCACGCACAGCGAAGACGACGTCATGGCGTCAGTGGCCAGGCGTGCGCTGGATTTGGTGGACGAGGCCCGGGCAGCCGCCGCAGTCTATGAACGGGAACCCGGCGACGACGAGAGTGTCGTGGTCACGTTCACCAGGGCGTTTTTCAAGGCCTTGACGCACGATGTGTCCGAGGTCGAAGACGAAGATATCCTGGACGGCGGGGACCTTCAAGATCAGTAGAGACTGCATCAGGTCCCAAGTCCAGGATGGGGGCTGGGTTGCGTTCAGGGGGGTGGAATGCTACCTCCTTTCGATGCTGTGGCATCGAGACGTCGATGAGAAAAGAGAAACGCAGATTGCGTCGAGGGTTTTGTTCGCATTGCATTGAAGACCAACACCTCAAAATAGGAGAATACAATGATGAAACCAGTACCTGTTGTTTGGACTGTCCTGGAAGCGGCGTTCGAACGGAACGCACCGAACGTGAGCAGCTATCTCGATCTGGAGACGGGCGAGGTGCTCGTCTTCGATGGCATGAGCGCCGAAGACCAAGAGCAGCGAGCCCTGGTGGTTGCCAGCCGGGATCGGTATCAGCTCATCGATCCGGCCTCGTCCCGGGAGCAATATCGGTGGATGGAGCAGTTCGTGGCATCCATCGACGACGAAACCTTGCAGGAGCGCCTGGTGATTGCCATCGACGGGAAGGGCGCCTTTCGGCGCTTCAAGGATGTGCTGCTCCATTATCCAGAAGAGCGGGAGCGATGGTTCAGCTATCGATCCAACCGACTGCATGCCTATATGAACGAGTGGCTCGAGGAAAAGGGCATCGAGACCGAGACACCTCCGCCCTGGGGTGAGGTGGACGTGGATGAGGACGAAAGAGAGTTACCCAGGCTGCCCGCGGGCAGCATCAGTCCCGCTGAAATCTTGCGGCGCCAAGCCAAGGAACTCGTGGATGTGATTCCCGCCGTGGATCTCACTGCGGCTCTTGCGTTTCTCGAGTTTCTCCGCGACAGGGGATCGCAGGCCATGACGGTTCAGGGACGCGAAGCCTTATTGCGCCGTTCCTCGACCTCACATCATTGATCGCCTGATCCGGGGGATGTGGCGGTTCATCCCTCCCATGCAGTGCTCGGGATCCAGAAAAAAGACGGGTCATCGATCGAGGAGGCGCTCTGGGATACCAGGGACTGTTTTCGTTTTTCCCTCCACCAGGTCAGCCCTGCCACGGCGCAAGAGACGGCGGAAAAGATGTGTCCGTGGGTGAGGATGGGGTCTCGCCAGACAGCGAAGGCGATTTGCGTTCCGAATGCCTCCAGGATCGCCGCCCTGCTGTTCCACAGCGATCCGCTCCTGCGACAGGCTTGGGCCGCCTTTTTCCCGAACCAGACCTGGAGCGCCGCCGGCAGGGGCACCTCGATGAGGTTGGCGCCTGGGCGGTACCCACCCGACAGGCGCTTGAGCATGTGATGTGTCCGTGCCGCCAAGGGTCCGCGACTTGCATCCATGGCTCCGGTGACGGGCAGCCCGGCGAGCAGCAGTTCCAGGTCCTGCGGGCGTTGGGTGTAGGGGGAAAATCTCGGCTTGCCGCCTTTGCCTTTGCCTGGTGCCATGGCGCGCATGCGCTCGACTGCGGGATCGGGACAGGCCGGAACGCCGGGGCAATGCTCGCGAGAGCATTGCATGCAGGGGGGCAAGGAGAGGGGGGCGTCCAAACAGACCAGGGTGGTCTGAGGTTCTCGGGAGAGCAGTGCCGTGAGTTCGTCGTCACGCCAGGGTCGTCCCCGACTGGTTTTCACCGATGCGGAAACGAGTGTGGGCGTTTCGGACGTGAGATCGAGGATCGCGACGGCCGTGCTCTTTCCGCGGCCCCCACCCAGGTCGAGGCCGACAATTTGCTTGAAAAAGGGCTGTTCGCCAATGATCATAGAGATTGATACTTCGGGTATAGATTCTGGCTGCGTGCCATCGAGACTATAGGGATGTTGTGGAGACTGGCAACTATGAGAAAACGGTACCTGGCATTTTTTTTCATCCTTGGATTGGGGATCGCTGTGTCTTCCTGCACCGACGATCGGGATGCCTGCCGGGAGTTTTGTCGCAAGGCCGCCGAATGTCTCCAGTGCGGCTCCACCGCTGACGTGGATGGTTGTCGGCAGACCTGCTACGATTTGAGCATCGACGAGAAAAAGTCCCTGGGCGATTGTGCCACGGACTGTCAAAACGTCATGGCCTGTCCCGCCTTCACGGCGCATCCCGACCTCAATCCTTGTCGGTAAGACAGGGGGCGCCTTGCTTGTCGACGAGGAAAAGGCCAAGGCGCAGGGAGGGTTGCCATGACCGGTTGGGATGGGCGTTGGAGTTTTCTGCTGGTCTTCGTATCGTGGGGCCTTTCGTCTTTCGCAGCAGCATGCGGCGACGACAGCACTGCAGGAAGAGACGCCGCGTTGGATTCAACTGTGGATGCCTCCCCGAGGCAGGACGGGGAGGTCGCATCGGACGGTGATGTCGGCTGCAATGCGGACAATTGCGCCGAGGGCTGTTGTCTCGACGGTGCCTGCCTTGCATCCGACGAGAGTCATTGCGGCAGTGGCGGCATGGCCTGCGAGCAATGTCAGACCGGGCAACATTGTACCGCTGTCGGTTGCCGTGCCGACAACTGCGACCCTGATTGCAGTGGCAGATGCGCCGGGGCACAAGACGGCTGTGGCGGAACCTGCCCAGGCAACGATTGCCCTGGCTGCTGTGACGAAACCCATCAGTGCCTGGCTGGCGACAGTGACCGATCCTGTGGCACAGGCGGGGGCCCTTGCCTGGATTGCGTTGCCTCGGTGCGAACCTGTCTGTCGGGTCTTTGTGTCACGGGTCGCGCCCGGGATGCTGTCTTCGTGCGGATGGACGCCCCGGAACGGCTCGATCCAGGGGCTGGAGCACAGGTTTCGGTGACCATGCAAAATGTCGGCAGCGAAACCTGGACGCCCTCGGGGCCTCACCGGCTCGGTGCGCAAAATCCACAGGACAATACCGTCTGGGGAACGGGCCGCCTGGAACTTCCCGGGGCCGTTGGACCTGGCCGGACTGCTCAGTTCGAGTTCCAGATCCATGCGCCTTCCAGCCCGGGCCTGTATCATTTCCAGTGGCGAATGCTCCTCGAGTCTGTCGAGTGGTTTGGAGAGTACAGCGCAGACCACCCCATTGCAGTCTGGCGCTCGAACCCAACGACATGCGAGGCCATCCGAGGCCTGGCCGGCACCCAGCAGGACGCATCGGCCGCCATCCAGGCATGCTTGGACCAGGCCGCGCCTGGTTCGGTTGTGTGGTTGCCGGTGGGGCGGTATCGCATGGATGGCCCTGTGGTGATCACTGCGCATCCAGTGGTGGTCCAGACGGAAGGTCTCGGGCTGTGGGATCCCCCCTGCAGCGACGATGGGAGTGATTGCGCCGTGCTGGAGGCTTCCACGGCGTTTTCGGCTGCATCGGGCATCCTGCAGGTTCTTGCCGACGGGACGGTGGTAGACCACCTCGTGATCGACGGCAACAAAACGGCCCGGGCCCAGACACAATCCGGTCAGCAATGCGCCGACGGAAGCAATGCCTACGGGTACAACATGCGCTTGGGGTGCGATGACTGCGGCCTGACCAACAGCGTCACCAAGAACGCACTCTGCGGCACGGGTTGCGAAGTGAGCGGCCAGCGTCGAAACGTCACGCTTTGGCGGAACCACGTGCTTGCCTGCGGCGTCCACGACCGGCACGGCATGTGGTCCGACGGGGTGACGGTCCACGACTGCCGCGACTGCAGCTTCACGGAGAACAGGGCCGACGACGGCACCGACGTGGACATCATCTTTGGTGGCTGTCCAGGATGTATCATCCAGGACAATCAGATCCACCACAGTTCGGATTTTGCCTCTTCGTCATTTGCCGCGTTGATGCTTCATGCCTGGGCGGATGGAAACGGGAACAATATTACGAGCGGTGATTTTACCGGGGCGGTGACCTGGCGCAACGTCATAGATTGCGGGACGGCAGGGGGCTGTGGATTTGGTCTCTACCTGGGGGCGGATGCCTGGTACATTGCCGACGTGTTCGGTGGGGCGGTGTATGCCAACCGCATCCAGGGGGCCCAGCTCGGTCTGCTCTGTGACGACGTACGGGACATGGCAGTCTATGACAACCCGGTTTCCGGGACAGTGGGCCAGACCAGGGCTTCCTGTGGAACGCGCCAGACCGGTGATTATGTGGTGGGAACGAGGACTGCCAATCTGGACCGTTCCCGGGATCGTCTGGGCAGCGTCTTCGTGTCGCAGGACTGGGATCTCTGC
>CAZIJS010000011.1:0-41094 GCA_964539505.1 uncultured Myxococcales bacterium | reverse complement strand
ACACATATGACAGCCTCTACATGCTGGTGGGACAAGGTGACGACCTGTTCGGCTATGACCTGCAGGAGCGCAAGCTGACCAAGCTTCCGATTCAAGACATGTATCCCCGCATGAGTCCAATCGAAATGACGCTCCCCAAGTGGTAGGGCCATGGGCCATGCAGGGCTTGTGGTTTTCCAACGTTCCTGAGACGTTTTCGCACAGGCCCAGGACCCATGCCGGTGGGCGGGGTGCAAGATGTCGAGGTTATCCGGACCGGGGTTTGGGGCGGGGGGCCGGCCTCGGTCTCACTCCCCATCGCCCTCATCAGGCCCGTTGGCCCCGTCTCCCTCGTCTCCCTCGTCTCCCTCGCCTGACTCGCTCCCACGATCTTCCAGGTCCGGCAGCAGGGACCGCAGGTCGTCAGGAAGGCACGAAACCATCTTGGAGAAGACTCTGGGCTTGACCTGGGCCAGGCAGGAAAACACCTTGTCGGGCACATGTCCCTGAAGGCAAGCCTCACGCAGTTTGTCATGAACGGTCGAAATGGTCTTTTCGGATCGTGGACCTGCAGCCTGACCAGACTCCTGGAGCGCCCCGGCAAAATCATCGGCCAGGTCTGAACAACGAACCGTCCGGGAGTCGCTGGAGGGTTTGCCGTGCTTCTTGCAGCCCCCCCATGCTGCCCAAGTCACCGAAACGGTCAGGACCACCGCCGCTTTGACCCAAATCCGCATACCACAATTCCTTCCTGGAGTGACAACGGATCGCAGGCTAATACCCCGGTCCCTTGACCACACCGTGACTTCGCCGGGAAGGAGGACGCCACCTGTGGCCCCCTTTCCTCCGGTTGCGCAGGTCACGCCTGCGCCGGTCCCGGTTCCGCCCCGAGCCGCGCCTGCCAAACTCCACTGGGCTGCTCTTACATGGTCTGAAACGCAATCTCTTGAGCCGACGGCTGATACACATCCCGAGCATCCCGTCGCGCCGCTTCCCCCGTGCCATGCTGGCCTCGATGCCAACAATCTTCGGCTTTTTCTTTTTCAACTCGTCTGAGAACCGGAACTTGAACAGGGCCTGCACCGAGGAAAAAGCCAGGGGATCGCGGAGCAGCACGTATCCCAGGAGTTGGGCCTCGCCGTCTGGAGACAAGGCCTCGAAGTCCTTGAATTCCGCCCGTCCCTTCTTGATTTCTATGTCTCCGCCGAACTTGCCCAGCCGAATCTTCGGGAGGGTGACTCCTTGTTCCGCCACGGGATTGTACTTCCCGGGCCTTGCCATGAACTTGGGCTTGATCTTGTGTTTTCCGTCTCCAAAACTGCAATCAGAGCAGGAAATCCGAAGGTGGCCCTCGGCTTTGCGCAGTCCGTCCCGCTTGGGAATCGTCAGAGAAACATCCCCCGACACCCTGCCGGCCATGGGCAAATCGATGGCCTTGGCGATACCAGGCAAGTGCGCGAACGCCACGTCGCGAAAACTGAACGCCAAGGAACGCTCCTTGTCGGACTTGGTGGTGCTGCCCTCGATATGCCCCTTGAAGGCATCCAACGAAAAAGCGATTTTGGGACTTCCCTTCAGGAGCGAAAAGACGCCGATTCGGATCTCTGCCTTGTCCACGACCAGTTTGCCGGGCTTGTCTCCAGGACGCTCGGGCCTCCCCACGAGGCGAATGTCATCGAGGGCCAGCCCCAGCGGAAACAGGCCGGACACAGAGCCGACGGTCACGTCGTAGCGCCCGTCTTGCGAGAGGGCCTGGGCCACCGTATCCTTCAGCCGGCCGAAGGGGAAGGCCAGGTACGTGGAAACCAGGGTCACCACCAGGGCAAAGACGCCGTAGCCCACGTAGCGCAATATCTTGATCAGTCTCCGACTCATGAGCAGGTTTCCTCCTGTGCGCTTCCGTCACACCTTGCGACCGCGGGCTCCAGGACGGCTACTCTTCCGTCCCTTGCGGCTCTTGGCCTTTCCTTTGCCCCCCTTGCCTTCGACCTTTTCGTAGGTCGAAACCACCATGTCCACGTCGAGTTGGTCGGGCTGACCGGGCCGCGTCTGGATCCGAAGCTGCGTCACCATCACCAGGTAGCGCCCTCCTTCGATCCGGTCCATGAACTTTGTGAGGGTGTCGATGTCCACACCGAGAAGCTTGAGACGAACGGAGCGCTCACGATAGCGTTCCTTTTTGTCCAAGAAACGATCCTTGAGCGTCTTATACTCCTTGACCTCCAGATCGATATCCTTCGCAATCTTGTCGAGATGTCCCTGGAGCATGGGGACGGACCCAGCTTCGATCCTGGCATCCACCTTGGCCTTCATCAACCGAGCGCTCCGCAACTCATCGCCTTTGCTCGTCAAGATGGCGATGGCGCGGCGCATTTCCGCCACCCGCTGCCGCCTGCTCTCCAATCCGTCGGCCACGAAGTACCAGAGCACCATGATGCCCACGAAAGCAAAGGCAGCACCTAAGCCCGCAATCAACATCCGGTCCCGAGGCGACATGGCCTGAAACGCGGTCTGAAAGTAATCGAACTTTTCTCTCACTCCTGAAGCCATTGGATCCTCCCGCGGCCCCGGGCGGCCCGGATTCCTGTCACGGACCGAGGCCGCCTGGGCACAGGTTACATGCAGCTCGACGAGATATTGATCCGAAACTCACTCTTTTTCTCGTCACCCTGTCCCACTTCGGTGGTTCGGCCTGGTTCCACCTTGTCGAAGCACTTGATCTTGCGCAATGACGCGGCAAACTCTTCCACCTCCGAAGCAGAACCAGCGGTTCCATCGATCCGGATCTTGGTGGCCTTGATCTCGAGCTTGCGCACATCCAAGGTGACCTTCTCCTTTGGCGGGGCCTGCTTGGATATCTCGCTCAATACGGCAAAGGCGCTCACCTGGGGCACCGGCACCTCGACGTTTCGCTTCTTGCGTCTCAAAAACCGGATCTTGGCCATCACGGCATCTGGATCCGTCATGGGACGTCCCAGGACCTCCTCGGTCTGACTCGTGAGTCGCTTTGCCAAGGCCATCTCCTCTTTGCGCACCACCGACAACTTCGCCCACCCGATGGAAACCAGCAGACCAGCGGCCAGGACCGCCGCTGTCGCGAAGACGAGTGCCTTTTCTCTGAGCAGGGAATAACGAGAACCCGCCGAGAGAGGGCCCTGTCGCAAATTCAGAGCGTCTGCATGTCGGTCTGCGCCCAACCGGGCAAGGCCCACTGCCAACGCCCCCGTTGGTCCTGCCCCCATGGTCTGGCTCGGACCGATCCGGGACACCAGCGGCCTTGCGATGCCGAAAATGTCCGCGGTCTGAACGGCCAAACCTGGCAGTTCGGCCCCACCGCCGCAGAGGTGGATGCCGTCCACCGAGCCTCCCAGTTCGGAACGGATGGCACTCACCGTCTGGCGCATCCCGAGAACCCAGGGACGCCAGGCATCTGCAATCCACCCGGCCATGGCCGCGCCCGTGGGCCCACCGGGACCAAGCCCCTGGGACCAGACCGCCTGGCGCACCTGAGACGCAGCGGTGCCGGAACGAGCCGCCACGGCATCCACGAGGTGTCCCACTCCCCTGGCGATGGTGCGCACGAAAACCGGCCGCCCCGCCGACAAGACCGCGATGTTGGTCCTGCGGTGTCCTACGTCCACCACGACGTGGAGACCAGAGGAATCCTCCACCAACCCACTGTATGCCAGGGGTGACACCGTCATGATGCGCGGCTCGAACCCGGCCTGGGTCAGATCATCGAGGAGACGTTTCGCAGTGACGACGGGCGCTGCCGCCACCACCACCCGGCTCGTGATATTTCCTTCCTTGATATCCCTCGTCAAAATGATGTGGTCGAAGACGACATCTTCAATCTCGTATGGGATCTGGCCTTCCAGTTCGTATCCCACCACCGGGGCAATCTTTCTCGGATCCGCGAAAGGAAACGTCAGGTACCGGACCATGGCATCGGTTCCAGGCAGCCCGGCCACCACCATGTCGGCTTTCCAGCGGCCTGTTGCCGCGACCGCGCCGAGCACCTCGCCGGGACGCTCCATTTCCGAAACGGGAAACTCCTGGAATGCCACCAGGCTGGTCTTCCGCAAGCTGGACTCGATGAGTGCCAGCTTGATAGAATTCGTTCCCAAGTCGATTCCAAGAATCCGATGCGCCATGATCTCCTCGCCGTCCTTGCCAGCGGACTTTAGTCCATTCTCCAGTACACAAACGCGCCCATCTTTCCAGTGCTCGGGGACCGAAACTGCTGATCCCACACCGCGGTGATCCGCTTGACGACCCTGCCCGATTGCCCCACCGCCACGATCTTGAAGTACCGCCTCGGGCCCATGTAGGCTGCCTGACTCACCTTTGCCGGATCCAATTCGATGCCGTCGATGGTCCCCACGAGGGTCTCGTCACCCTGATTGGGTGCCTGGGGCATGCCGGTGGCCATGGCCAACGTGGAAGCGGGAATCGGAGTCCTGGCCGCCTGGACCAGGGTATTGAGGTCCGTGCAGCCCATCATTTTGACCTGGCTCAACACTGCCTGACTGAGCGCCTTGAGCCGCAAAAAATCTCCGAACACCGGATCCTGCTGATTCTTTGCGGACTGAAACAAAATCGAGGCCATCAAAAGCCAGTTTTGATCCGGAATGGCACAGACATTGGGAATGCATTGCCCGTACACCGTAAGGCTCGGACCGAAATTCGCCCAGAAGTCGTCGGTCACCCCCCGGACCAAACGGATCTCCTCGGTGGAATCCATGAGATTGTTCTTTGCTTCGTAGGGATCCGGCAGTGTCTCATAGCCGTAGTCTTCCGGTGCCGAGGCCTGCCCGAACTGCACCTGGTCCGTATCCACCCAGTCCACCAGAGCCTTGATGAGGGTCTGGCGATCCGTGTAGTTTCCCGTATCATCCTGCTCTTCGAACAAGGGATCGTAACGCCGGTCTGCAAAGAGCGCCTGGAGGGAACTCACGAGTTGGAGCACCTGGGGATCGCGGTCCGAATGCACGTAGGCGCAGTTGATGTTGATCTTGCCATCCTCGGCTTCCGGGTTTCCTTCCAAAAATGCCGTTCCATATGCCTTCTTGAAATCCAGCCCGTGGATGTCCTTTGGGTCCACCCCAATGAAACCCGCCAGCATTTCGGACCCCTGCCCGAAAAAGGCCGGCACGAGGAGGTTCATGAAACTCGTGAGCTGTAAGTCTCCGATGAACATCCGGTTTCTGTCCAAGACTTTGTCTTGCACCTTGAAAAGAAGACGACTCAGGTTGACAACCGATCGGGCGAGGTATTCGGCCTTCAGTGCATCGGCATTGTCCTTGGCAGAAGCGTACGTCACGTCCGCCCGGTACACGAACTGATGCGTGGTCACGGTGATCACCGCCAGGGTCACGAGCACCATCACCAGGGCCACACCGGCCTGGCGCCGCGATCCATCCTTCCAGGCGACCCGGCCATTGACAAACCGCCACAGCGATGTCCAAAGTCCAGACATCATTTGTTGCCCCCCCCCGGCAGCCCTCCTGGCATTCGCATGCCCCCGCCCGGCATCCCGAACGGGTTCGACCGGGACCCTCCGCGACGACCTCTTCCACCCATCGTGGGTCCAAACCGCCCCCCCCGGGCCGGAGGCGTCAGGTTCACTGCGTCGGTGAGAATGATGCGCGCCGCAGTGACCAGCGTCAGGTCTCGACCCTTCTCGTCTTCGACCGTGAGCGAGATCCGGATTCTCGGCGGCAAACGGTTCGGTTGCCCGTCCACCGCGGTGGTATCCCATTCTTCGGTCCACTCATCTTTGACCGGATCATAAAACTCGTAGAAAATCCCTTTCACATCCTCGATGAGAATATAGGATTCTCCTGGAATGTCCTCGAAGGGCTTGTATGCGATCCGCCTCGTCTCTCGGCGCATGAGGTTCGTCTTCCTCGGATCGTCTGGGTCCGGCGCCAGGTAGTACCGAATGACCGACTGGTCCGACTCCTTGGCGTCGGCCACGGTCCTGCGGTGGGCAAACGCGGAGAAGGTGAGCTCGTCGCCGTCGAATCCTTTTTTGCAGATAAAATAGGTCCTGCGATCCTTTTCGAACATGTTTTCGTTCATGGACACGTACGCCATGCTCAAATCCCGAACCATCCGACTCATGCCGATCCGGAGCACGTGCCAACGCTCCTGGGATCGACTCACTTCTGTCTGCGTGTCGAACGTGTCTTTGAAGGCTCCATAGAGCAGGACCGACATCATGCCGACGATGGCCACTGCCACGAGGATCTCGATGAGGCTGAACCCTCCCTCCCGGGACCGGGGCGTGACGACCAAACCGCCCTGTGGGAGAAAAGCACTCATTTCTTTCCTCCCGGTCCGCCCCTGGAGCCGCCGCCCTGTCCGGGCATACCGCCGCCCATGAAACTGCCTGGGCTCATGATGCCCCTTTCGACGACGTCGGGGTCCGTGATGTAGAGGACCAGCGTCAGGCTCCTGTCCCTGGCACCCTCGGGCCAACTCACCGTCAGGATGATCCGCCGGATCGCCTGTTCGATGACGTTCCGGATGACACCGAACTGGCTGGCCAACAACGACGCTGCCATTCCGGCCATGGGAGATGCCCCACCGCCCATGCTCCCCCCACCGAGCATGCCCAGCATGCCGCCGAAAGGGCTTGCCGGCGCAGAAGGGGACGATGGAGAGTCCTCGTCGCCCTCCTGGCCCTGGCCCTGGCCGCCCAGCATGGACTGGAGATCCAGGTTCTCGGGCAACTCGATCTTTTCGATGGTGTAGCACCACTGAAACTTCGCAAGGCCGCCGTAGTCGTCGTCACCGAAATCCCCGCATTCCTCCTCGTCGAAATCGGAAAAGCCGTCGTGCTTGAGGTCGAACTCGATCTCGTTCATCTTGGCCCGGCCGAGCATGGTGGCCACCGTGAGCATCTTGGCCCGGGAGGCGTCCCGGGTCGCTCCCATGTTCGCCTGAGCCACCACCACCAGGGCCGTGACGAGAATCGCCAGGGCGATCATCACCTCGAGCAGAGTGAATCCACGCTGCTCCGAATCGCCGCTGTGCACCGTGCCCATCATCGTTCCTGGATCTCCTGGCCCTCGTCGTCCTGAGTCGCCTCGTACCGGGTGAGTTCATAGTGCCCTTTGAGCACCTTGGCACGCCCGGTCAGGGGATGAACCAGCACCGAGTATTCGTGGTCGTCATCGTCCTGGATGTAAAACACCGCCCGCTCGGTTTCACCGAAGCGCCAGAAATAGAGCGAAATCCGCCCCTCGGTGACCACCTCGTCGAGCCGTGCCAGGTACACACCCGTAACCCTGGCACCTTTCATGGTAACGGTGGAAGAAAGTCGGGACTTGACGCGGTTCCATTGCGGCCTGGGCGCCCGCTTGAGAGCCAGGTCCTCGTCGAGCCCCCCTGCGGTGGTGCCGTCGGGCGCTTCCCCTTCCTCCTCTTCTTCCTGGGATTGTTGGCGCATCTCCCGGCTCCGGTCCACGTTCTTTCCCACGCGGACCGCACCCTTTTGCGCGATCTCCAGCCAGTAGCGCGTCTGGTCCTCTCCCAGTTCCATCACGAGGCGAAAATCGCGTCCGCTCGCCATTGCCCGGTCGTAGCCGAATCGAATGGAAGAGGAGAGTTGCACCGCGGCCTTCCGCAGGCGGGCTTTGCGCACCGAACCAAACGACATGGCCACGGCTCCTATGAGCAGAATCACCACGGCCAGGGCCACCATCATTTCTATGAGTGTGAAGCCCTCCTGTCGCCTCGGTGCGCCATGTCCGGTCATTGTCCGCCTTTGCATCCGTCCGATACGATGTCGTCGTCGCGCCCGCCGTCGTCCTTCTTGTTCGGCCCGTTGGAATAGACGCAGATACGTTCACCGTCGCACCGGAAATGGAGTTTCTTGCCCCAGGCATCCTTGATGGAGCGCTTGGACTTGATATATTCCGGGACCAAAACATCGAGGCTCTCCGGACAGGTGGCATCGCTGTCCCCCTCATCGGCCTCGTCTTGCTGCCATTTCCAGATGGACTTGACCACGGAATCCACCGTGGCCCTGGTGGTCTTTTTCTGGGCGGATCGATACCAACGAAACACCGAATAACCCACCGCGCTCATGATGAGCCCCATGATCATCACCACCACCATGATCTCGATGAGCGTCATGCCTGCCTGGCCGGCGCGTCCACTCTGCTTGAGGAATTCCCTTGCCTTGTTCATGTCTGACCTCCCTCACTGAACCATCTGGTTCATCTGCAAAATCGGCATCAAAATCGAAAACACGATGAACGCCACGGCTCCGCCCATGACCACGATCATCAAGGGTTCGAGCAATGTCGTGAGGCGTTCGAGTTTCATCTCCACTTCGGTCTGATAGGCCTCGGCCACATTGTGGAGCATGGTTTCGAGCTGACCGGATCGTTCACCCACAGCGATCATGTGCACCACCAGGGAGGGAAACTCCCCGGACCTCTTGAGCGGAGCCGCAATGCTCTCACCCTCTTTGATGGACTCCTTCGCGCCGTCGACGATCTTTTCCAGGATACTGTTTTCCATGACGTTCTTGACGATATCGAGGGCGCGAAGCAGCGGCACTCCCGCCGCCAACATGGTCCCCAAGGTGGCGGCGAAACGACTCACCGCCACCTTCCGATTCAAATCCCCGAACAACGGCATGGACAGACGCATCCTGTCCCAGCGTCTCCTGCCCGACTCGGTCCGCTTCCAAGCCCGGACTGAGAAAAACGACCCAACGAAAAAGACGATCACCGCCCACCAGTACCCAGTCAGAAGATCGCTGAGCGCAATGAGCAGCTTCGTGTTCCAGGGCAGGGCCTGTTTCATGTCGTCGAAGAGCTGCACGATCTGGGGCACCACCACCACCATGAGGATGGTCATGATGAGACCCCCGACCCCCACCATGATCATGGGATAGAGCAAGGCCGACAGGACCTTGCCCTTGAGCTGTATCTGGCTGTCGGTAAAATCGGCGAGCTGAAACAAAACCTGGTCCAGGTTGCCGGCGGTCTCACCCGAACGGACCATGTTCACGTATAAGGCCGGGAACATCTTCGGGTGCGCCTCCATGGCCGCGGCCAGGGAAGAGCCCTCGTTGACCCGACGACGCACGTCGGCCACGATCTCACGGACCTTGGGGTTTTCAACCTGGTCGACGAGGGCCGCCAGGGACTCGGCCAGCGGGATACCGGCCTTCAACAGGGTGGCAAGCTGCCTGGTGAAGACCCCGACGTCCTGTGGCTTGATGCGCGTAAACAAGCCGGAAACATCCACTTCCCGGTTGAGCCCCTTGCCTTTCTCCGCTGCGCCCGAGGCGCCCGACTGTTTGAACTCCGTGACGTAGATGCCCTCTTTGCGCAGGATGCTGCGCAGCACCTTGCCCGAGTCGGCCTCCTTGAGGCCCTTGACCTGCTTGCCCCGAGCATCCAAGCCCTTGTACGCAAACACCGGCATCTCAGGACATGTCCTCCTGGGTCACCCTCATGACTTCGGCGATACTCGTCATGCCGGAGACCACCTTGCGGGCGCCGTCGTCGCGCAATGTCCGCATGCCCTGGTTCACGGCAGCTCTCTTGATGGCCACGGCATCGGTGTTCTTCAGTGCCATGGTCCGGATCACGTCGTCCATGATGAGCAGTTCGTAGATACCCAAACGCCCCTGGTAGCCGGTCCCCATGCATTGCGGGCAGCCCACGGGTCGATAGGCCCTCCCCGGAGGAGGAGGCGTTGGATCGTCCTGGTGGAGCGGATGCCCCGGCACGGCGCCGGCAAAGAACGCTTCCGGTTCGAGCCCCAGGTTCCGAATCTCCTCCTCGGATGGCTCATAGGCCTCGCGGCAGACGGGACAGAGCCGGCGCACCAACCGCTGGGCCAGGATGGCGTTGAGCGAGGATCCCACGAGGAACGGCTCGACGCCCATGTCCACCAGTCTCGTGATGGCCCCGGCGGCATCGTTCGTATGCACCGTGGAAAAGACCATGTGGCCGGTGAGTGACGCCTGGATGGCGATCTCGGCGGTCTCCAGGTCGCGGATCTCGCCCACCATGATGACATCGGGATCGTGACGAAGAAACGACCGCAGCCCGTTGGCGAAGGTGAGTTCGATCTTGGGATTGACCTGTACCTGGGAGATGCCTTCGAGCTGGTATTCCACCGGGTCTTCGATGGTCAGGATGTTCTTGTCCGGGGAATTGATCTTGTTGAGGGCGGCATAGAGAGTCGTCGTTTTTCCGGAACCGGTGGGACCGGTCACCAGGAGGATACCGTGGGGCCTGTGGATCAGGTCCTCCATGACCATGAGATGGTCCGGACCGAACCCCAGGTCTCCCAGGTCCAGCAAGACCGACGTCCGGTCCAGCAGCCGGATGGTCACCCGCTCGCCCCTGGCCGTGGGGATGGTCGCCACGCGCATGTCGATGTCACGGCCGGCGATCTTGCGCCGGATCCGTCCGTCCTGGGGCAGGCGTTTCTCGGCGATGTTGAGTCCTGCCATGATCTTGACGCGGGCGATGATGCTTGCATGGTAGCCCTTGTTGGCCCGCTTGGTCTCGTAGAGCACGCCGTCGATCCGGTTGCGCACCACCACGTACTTCTCGCCGGGCTCGATGTGCACGTCGGATGCGCGCTCCTTGACCGCGTGGAAGAGCACCGAGTTGACCCAACGGATAATGGGCGCCTCGTCGGTGAGATCGATGATATCGATGAGTTCCTCGGCGTCCGCGTCGCCGAATTCCTCCTCACCATCCATCTCGTCGAGGCCCTCCCCACCCCGCGTGTAGACCTGGTTTATCACATCCACGACGGCCTGGGCGGGAACGGCCACGGGAAGAATCTCGTGCCCTGTGAGGCTGCGCAAATCGTCGAGTGCCGTCCAGTTGAGCGGATCGGCCACCGCTGCCATCACCAGGTCATCTTCTCGACGAAGGGGAAGGATTCGTTGCTGCTTGGCAAAGGTGATGGGCACCTTGGCGAGCAGTTCCGTATCCACGTCCGACGGGTCGATCCGATCGCGAAAAGAGATGCCCAGTTGCTGGGCCACGGCAGTCAGGACCGCCTCTTCGGTCACCGCCTTGGACCGGACCAGGATCTCACCGATGCGGCCGCCTTCATTGCGCTGGATCTCCAGCGCCTGCTCCACCCTGGCCGGATCCAGACCGAACTCGGCGACCAGGATCTGCCCCAGGGGTTTGTGCGCGGCTGGTGCCGGCACAGGGGCCGGGATCGCGGCAATATCCGAAGGAACGGGAGGGGCATCTTCCTCCACCACCGCTGCGGCATCCAGGGTTCCGTATGGAGCCGTGGTCCGCCCGGCAGGTCGCTCCACCGGCGAAACCCGGGTGGTCTGGTCATCGAATTCGTCTTCGGGTCGTCTCGTACTCACCACAGAAACCTCCAGGGCGCTCCATCCGCCCCGTCACTTGCCATCCTTTGATTCCGCGCGCCCCTTGGTTTTCTCCCTGTGAGCCTTGGGATGCAGTTTCCCGTCCAGTTCAGCCTGGTCCTCGGGAGTCACCATCACCGGCCCAGACACGTCGAGTTCCTTACTCTCCTCCAAGGCCTTGCGCCGCATCTTGTCTTCTTCTTCAGCCGACCAGGCCACCTTGTTGATTTCCTCGAGAAGTCCCCGTTTGTGACGGTAGTCGATGACTGCATCCAGGTCCTCGTCTTTGAATGCCGTGTAGCGTTCCAAAAACTCTCTGCGCTCGCGCAGCTTGCGACGGAAAATCCGCCTCAGGTCGTCTTGATCCCGGATGATGTACGGCGTCAAAAAGATGAGAAGGTTGGATTTCTCTTTGATGGTCTTGGTGGTCTTGAACAAATACCCGAGAATCGGAATGTCGCCCAGGAGCGGAACCTTGGTCACGTTCTGCTTACTCTTTTCCGTGATGAGGCCGCCCAGGACCGCTGTCTGCTGGTCCCTGAGCACGATCACCGTCTTGATTTTCTTCTTGGTGGTGGTCGGCCCAACCAGAGGATCGATGGACTTGACCTCGTTCATCTCCTGCTCGATCTCGAGACGCACGAAGTTCGATTCGTTGACGTGCGGCACGATCTTGAGCTTGAGGGTCACGTCCTGACGCTGGATGGACATCATCGGGAAATAGCCCAAACCACCCGTCGAGGCTCCCTGTGATCCCGTCGCCCCCCCCAGGCCGCCGATGCCGGGAAGCCCCGAGATGCCCGACTGGAAGGGCACGTTCTCGCCCACCTCGATGGAGGCCTCCTCGTTGTCGGTGGTCAGGATATGGGGCGTGGAGACCACGTTGACATCGTTGTTGCTCTGCAGGGCCTGGAAAAATACCCCGAAGGTAGGAAAACTGATCCCGGGAATGCCCAGCAAGGACTCGGCATCTTTCAGGGCGGGACCTCGCAAGCCGATGGCCAACCCCATGAGGGAAGCCGGATCCAAGGTGATGGATTTTGCCGCGTTGTTCCCAAAGAGCAGCAAGGACTGGTTGTCCCCCGAGCCGATGGGCTTGCCCCCATGGAACGCCAAGCCCAGGTCCCTGGTCTTGGACAGACTCACCTCCATGATGGTGGCTTCCACGTAAACCTGACGTCTGGGCACATCGAGCTTGTCGATGACCCTTTTGAGGCTCATGAAATCCTTGAGCGAGGCAACGATCACCAAAGAATTCGTGGAAGGATCCGCGGTGATCTGCACATCCCCGTCGAAGAGCCCCACTGCGGCACCGCCGGCCCTGCCCCTTGCACCACGTGACCGTCTCGACCGTGAACGAGACCGCGAAGAAGAACGCCTGGAAGACCGCCTCGACCGGCTGCCCCGATAGGATCCGCCGGTCAACCCGCTCAGAGTCGCCGCCATGTCTTCTGCGTCGGCGTTCGCCAACGGAACCACGTGGATGCGCTCCTCGCCTCCCTTGATGGGAATGTCGAGTTTGCGCACCAAGGCCCGGATTCTGAGAAAAGACCGCTCGTCTGCCACGATGATGAGCAAATTCGTGCGGTCATCGGCCAAAATCTTCGAAACCTCCACCCCGCCGCCGGCGCTGAGCGTGACCGTGGACACCGCGGAGCGTCCCTTGCGGGGGATCTTGTATCGCGGCCTGTTCTTTCGGCTCGACCCACGTCTTCCCGACTGGCCCTTGGAACCGAACACTTCTTGCAGTTGTTGCGCCATGTCGGAAGCACTGGCATGCTTCAGGCGGATCACCCAGATGCGCTCCCCCTTGGGCTGGACATCCACGAAACGGATCACCCGGAGCAGCTTGGCGATGACCCGGGCCACGTCGGTGATGATGAGCAACCCCGTCGGGGCGTAGGTCTGGATGGTGCCGTCTCTGGACTTGAGTCCGTCGAGCACTGGCTTGATGTCGTCTGGGCTCACGTACTTGAGCCGCACCAATCTGGTGACGATCCGGTCGTCGCGCGGACAAGCCCGACCTGGAGTGCAGAGCGTGGAGAGGACCTTGTTTCGGGTTTCCACGACCTTAAGATAGCGGCCCGCAGGCTGCACCGTCAGGCCCATGACGTTCAATGCCGACAGAAAAGCACGGTAGGCCTCGCCGGCGGTGACCGGTGTCGGAGAATAGATGGTCACTTTTTGAGCCCGAACATTGGACCCGACGATGAACCGCTTGCAGGTCATGCCCGAAATCCAGGCGATGAGGTCGTGGAGCTCAGAATCGGGTTTGAGCGTGATCTTCACCCGCCTGCCCCTGGGAAACCTCCGGCATTCGTTGAACTCGTGCTCGCTCTCCATAAGCTGCTTGGTGGCGGGATTTCCTCGGGTCGTCTTGTTCCGGTCGTCACCGCGTCGCCCCTTGTTTCCCCGGTTCCTGTTGGTAGGATACCGGTACCTGTTCCTGGGCTTTCGGGGTCTCGCCCAAACAGGTGTCGTCGCCCATGCCCCAATCAGAATCGCAAGGATCCATGCCCCCCCAACTGCAATCCGCCGCCGGGGCCCTCGCTGCACAGTCTCTGTCGAAAATCCCATGTCGTTATCCTGTCCCACGCTCTGCTCGCTTTCTTCGCTCGTCGCGGTCATCGAATCGTGTATTCCATGGTCACTGGTCTGCGACGTCGCTCCACGCTGATGGTCAGGTGCGACGCCCCTCTCAACTTGGTAAACAACTCCAATGCCTTGTCGGGACTGGAGATATCCTGGTTGTTGACCGCTCGGATCACGTCTCCGTTTCGGATCCCAAGCTTGTAGAAAATGCTGTAGGGCCGCACCGCGTAGACCCGAAAGCCGTCGGGTTTGCCCCCCTTCATGTTGGGGACGATCCGAGCACCACGGCCCAGGTTCGCGGCGTTGGCCAGAAACTCGTTGACCACTCGCCGGTCGATTTCATACTTATTCTCGCCAATCTTGCGGATGCCCTTGTCGGCCGACGAGCCATGACGCGTGGGCGGCTTGTAACGATGCCCTCCAACCGGCTTTTTGCCCTTGTCTTTGCCGAACAAGTCCAAAAATTCCACCTTGCCGTTCCGCCTGAGTTCCACGCGCCTCGTCGTGATGTTGATCACGTCTGCATCAGCCAACTTTTCGCATGGTCTCACCAGCACATTCCTGTCATCGGGCTCTTTCAAATGGACCGCAGCCATGGACCATTTGGGGTCGTCACTGACCAGCGTGGCCAACAAGTCCGCGTTCATGAGGGAAGCCACTGCCTCGTCACCACCCGAGTTTGTGACCTGCGAAGGCTCGCATGTGGAACAAAAGATATTTCTCTTGGCCACGACGTATCGGCTTCGAAACAGCTTGGGCTTCTTGCTCCCTTTGGAAACCATCGCAAAGTGCCGTCGCCTCTTGGGCTTCTTGGGCACAGTGATGAACTTGGCTTCGATCACCGTGGCCAACAGGACCCCCAGAAGCGCGGAAACCAGACCCACCAAGGTCAGTTCCACGATCCAGAAATTTCTTCTCAAAAATGTTGCTATGCGTTCCATCGTGCACCGCTTAATTAGCAAGAATCGTGCCCATGGCCTGTTCGGTCACGATCTGGAACTGAGTCGACTCGAAACAGGACCTTCCCCCGTCCCTCCGCCGAAACAGTCCGACGAAAGGAGGAAATCACTCGGCAGGTCACGTCGCGTCCAAGGCGCGGAAACCAGCCAACCACGGGCCTTATCTGATTGCATCGAGTCCCAGCGTCACCGCCCTCCCAAATCCGGGAGCCCGCACCGGGATCAGCATCTCAAAGGAAACCTTCCACCCAGAACCTCTCTGCCCAATGCTCTCTCCGTCATCCAATAATGGAGGAGCGACAGTTTGGCATCCAAGGCCTGGGCCTTTTTGATCGGGGTTTGACAAAATGTCAATCAATCCCCCATAAATATGTCCAGGTTCTCAATCAATTCTTACCCAGATACAGGCTCCCAAATCATCGTGGACCTGACATGAAACTACAATCGACTGAACAGCGAGGTGCACCCATGAAACGACGAAGCTCGTCGGTCCTGCTCCTGTCTGCCGTCATCGTCGCGTTCGCCTGCACGGCATGCAGTGACAATGCTGGCAAAAACTCTCCTTGGGATGGTGGGTCGCCCGATGCCACAATCACCGACGCGGCTCCCCAGCCGGATGGAACGGCTCCCACCCCGCTGGGAGAACCCATCACGACAGTGAAGGTTCGCAACGAAGGGACCAGCCTGTCGGAGGGATACGTGACCTTCGGACAGCCCTTTGCAGAGGGGCAGGTTCCTTCGGGTTCCTTCCTGGCTGCCCGGGTGACCGGTGAGAGCGATCTGCTCCCCACCCAGGTGGATTGGAAGGTATCCCATGGCGACGGCTCTCTCCGACACTCGGTCATAACGATAGCACTGCCTCCGTTGGATGCGGGCCAGGATGTGAGTCTGGAGATTCTCCGGGTCGATGCTCCCACAGAGGGAGACACCATGGCCCTCGACGACGTCCTGTCCGCCCCCACCGAGGCGCGGATCGTCGTGGAAATGGACGGGGTGGAATGGAGCGCATCCGTGGCCGATGCCCTCCAACAACCCGTGGAAGTCACCTGGCTGGAGGGCCCCCTGGTGGGCGAGTGGATCGGGTCGGTCCCCTTGCGAAACGAGCAGGGAGAGTCCCACCCCCATCTCACGGCGCGGTTCGGGGTGCGGGCCTACCGTGGACTGGGTTTGGTGCGGGTGGAGACGGTGCTGGAAAACGATTGGAGCTACGTCCCCGCCCCTCAAAACTGGACCTATTCCGTCCAGGTGACCACCTGCGGTCGCACCACGCTCCAGGTCCAGGACCTGGTGCACCGGCGCCAGGCACGCTGGCGGCACCTGGCCTGGTGCAACGACCAGCCTGACCTGGACGTCATCTTGGACCCGGCCTACCTGACAGCCAGCAAGGCGGTCCCGAACTATGACGTGACCCTGCAGCCGTCGGAAGACGTCTTGGCAAACTACGACCAACAATGGCACGATGCCAGCGGACTGATGGACGTGGGCCTCACCGAGCCCTACATGCCCATGACCGGGGGCCGAAGAGACATCGGCCCCATGCCCGCATGGAACATCGTCTCCATGCTCAGCCCGGACTCCCGGGCCAGGACTGCGGCCATGGGCACTGCAGATCGTGCAGGCGCTTGGCCCATCCATTACCGCGACTCCAACAGTGGTCTTCCCATCAGCTTGGACGACTACCCGTACATGACGATCCTGGGAAACCCAGGCGATGCATGGAACCCAGACCTCGACCGGGATGAGAACTTTCCCGAATGCGGAGGCGACTGCGACCCGGGCGATCTCCATCCGGATTCCGCCCACCAGCCGGCCCTGAGCTACTACCCCTATCTCGTAACCGGGGACTACTACCACCTCGAGGAGCTTCAATTCTGGGCCAACTGGAACATTCTCCAGGCAAATCCCGCCTACCGCGAACACGAGCAGGGCCTGGTCAAGTGGGAGCAGGTCCGCGGCCAGGCATGGAGCCTCCGCACCCTGGCCGAGGCCGCATTCATCACTCCCGACAGCCACCCGCTGAAACGATACTTCGTAGAAAAGGTGGAAAACAACCTCAGGTGGTACAACGAACACCTGACGAACAACCCAGATGCCAACAAACTCCACTTCAACGAACGAACCCCTTGCCCCTATTCGGACGGGCGAGGTATCGCGCCCTGGCAAGACGACTTCTTTACATGGGCCGTTGGCCGAACCTGGGAACTGGGGTTCGAAAACGCCTTACCCCTCCTGCAATGGAAAGCCGGCTTCCAGGTGCTCCTCATGACGAGCCCGGACTACTGCTGGATCTTCGGAAGCATCTACAGCCTGAACGTTCGCGACGACAGGGATTCACCCTTCTATACCACGATGGCCAAGGTATACGAAGAAAACGTGGATCCCGATGTCCGGTCCCTGGAATGCGGCGGCGCAGAGATGGCTGCCGCCCTGGATCTGGAGCCAGGGGAAATGGTGGGATACAGCCATTCGCCGGAAGGCTACCCTTCGAACCTCCAAATAGCCCTCGCAGTCGCCGCGGATTCAGGACTGTCCGGCGCCAGTGACGCCTGGGAGCAATTCGACAGCCGCAGCGTCAAGCCGGACCGGCAGCGACTCGCAGACAATCCCTGCTTCGCAATTCTGCCCAGGCCCTGACAGTTCTCCTCTTCCCAACAAAGAGTCCTGCCCGACCCAGTCCTGATTCACATTGCGGAGTTCAATAGACTAGTTCGGCTGGAGAGCTGCAATGGCATGCTCCGGGCTCTGCCGGCCCTCCAACACGGACTGGAACCCCGGATAGAACCAATCCGCGGTGCGCACCCCCGCCGAGATCATGTTTTCGACCATCTTGGGCACGAGCAGCCCGCCCTCGATGTCGATGGAGACCTTGTAGCGGACCTCGCCATCTCGAAAATCCATCTCGAAATTTCCGATGATCAGGGGATAGTTGGCCCTGGTGAGAAATTCCGCAACGGCCGCGCGCTTGTCTTCGGGCACGTTCTCCTCGTAGATGACGTACAAGATGACCTGCTCGGGCTCTTCCTTCACGTCGAAAAACAACAGGTAGGTTCCGTTGTCCGCCCGCACTCCAGTCTTGAGGATGTCTTTGTCTTCGATCTGCTCGAAGTTCCAATCGTCCGCTGTGAGAAACTGCTCCACCACGCTCAGTAATCGTCCCATGGTTTCGTGCCTCCTCGACGCGGCTGGCCGGTTGCGCCCCTGGAAATCACCTCCCGGGAAGCAGAGGCAAAGGGAGCATTGCAGACCAACTTTTCTCCTAGTTCACATGAGTGTATTTTCCCAGGTCACCACCACCCAGTTCATAGAGCGAACCGGCGCTCCAGCCACCCACCCAGAAATGGTTGAGTGCGCCGAACCCCATCCCCTCCACGGATTCGACATCAGGGTCGGCATAGTGGAAGAGGTTGACCTGCTGCCAGTTGCCCGTGGCATCCTTGGTGTATTGCCCGATGTAATCGGACGTCATGTCGGAAACATAGACGTACCCCATGCCCGTATTGGGATCCCGAACGAACTCCATGCCGTCGAGATGATCGCCGGCCATGTCCGGGTAATCGAACTCCGGCGTCCATGCGTCCAGGGCGGGATCGTAAGAATAGACACGCCGCGGGTATTCCCCGGAAAAATACCACAAGACATGGTCCTCACCCTCTACGTCCATGCCCACCTGGGCAATCGCCCGAGAGCCGTTGCCGGTCAGGACGGTGCCGTCCACAATCGGCGTCACCTGCCCCGTGGCCAGGTCATAGGCCACGAACATCTCGTTCATGTCAGGGAAGTACAGGGTGTCCTCGGTGGCCTGGATCTCACTGTGGTGTACCGGTCCGATGGGTGCATCGTATGTCGTGACATAGGTCAAGGTCCGCTGTTCCACGGGCCCCGGATTGTCCGGATTGCTCGGGTGTTGATCCGGTTCCAGCTTGCCGTCTCCGTCCGAGTCCAAAAGCTCCACCCGGTAGACGTCGATCTGGCCCTGCAGGCCACCGTACTCCGAAGGACAGGGCGGCACCACGGCATGCACGTAGATCAGGTCTCCGAAGGAATCCACGTCGGAGACGAAGCAATAATTTATCAGGCCGTCTTCCTGGGTAAAATGCGCGTACTTGTAGTATTCCCCCGTGACATTCTCGTCATTGTCTCCCGGTGGATTACCCACGAGAGGAATCTCTCCACAGGCGCCCGCCGTGGGATCGCATTTTTGCTCCATGCCGCAATTTTCCCCGGTGATCCAGGACCAACCGTCTGCCGAGCACTGGCGCACGGTGTTGCCCAGACAAGAATACCGGTTCGGCTTGCACAGGCCGCAAGTGCCCGCATCGCAAAAGCCGCTTTCACAATCTTTGTCCTCGCCGCAGGATTTCCCAGTGGCACAGGGCAGACAGCCTCCCCCACAATCAACGTCCGTCTCGTCCTGGTTCTGCTCTCCGTCGTAGCAGGTGGGAGTGGACAGACAGGCAGGCTCGTCTCCCGACGCGTCACAATGCTGGGCGCTCTCCGAACAATCCTGCTGCAGTGTCCAGACATAACAGCCGCTCTGGTCGGCGGCACAAACCTCGAGATGATTGCCCTCGCAGCGCAGGGCATCTGGTTCGCAGGGATTCTCGCAGACCGGCTCACTGTCCGGTTCCCCGCTTCCTGGATTGGGCCCGCAGGCTGGTGCGGCGCCCCATATCCCGGCCAGAACACCCATCAATGAAAAAGTCGACACATACTTCCAACGGTTCGAACCCATTTCACAAACCTCACGCGCATCGAGTCACTCTCCGTGACAGGCCCAGGCAAACGCTCCCTGTCACGACGCCCTTACTGCAACCTCGCTCCAATGCTCCAAGCATCGACACTTTAGCGTTGCACGCACACCAACCCCTGTCAAGGAGCGCTGCCGAAAACCAGGACCCGGGAAGTCTCCACGAAGCCATTGCTGGACCGAGGCACCATCACCGTCCAAAAAGCTGCCCGAACTCCGGCCAGGAGGCAACCTCACTGTCCCGATCCGCACCAACCCGCATGGGGACTTTGGGTTGTGGTCACCACCCCGGGGATTGTTATCTGCCTGGGATTCGCAGTGTAGACGTCGGTCCAGAAGACCAGGTCGTCGAGATGGGCGTCTCCGGCATTCGGGAAGTATGTTCCGTCACTGTCCTGCCGCAGTTCGGTATCGTAGTGATAGTTGTCCTCCACGACTATGTCCGCCGGCCGGCTGCCACGCATCGTAAGACAGGAAACCGCGGCGTTGCACTGCACCACGAGTCCCGAGGTATCACTGCTGCTTGCATACCAAATGGTTCCGTTCGGTGCAGTCCCGCCGACAATCGTGTTGTATCTGAAAATCGCCCCATTCGTGCTGTAGGCGAAAGCCGCGTAGCCCGCTTCATCGGCCTGCTTGCCGATGTTATAAAATATGTTGTGCTCCACGACCAGATTCTCGGCTGCAAACGCCAGTCCGCCAGGATCCGCGACGGCCAGTCCTCGCTCCGAGTCGAAGATCACATTTCCAGAAACCACCACGTTCTTTGAGTCGTAGTGGATCACGATGGCGGCACCCCAGCTCCCTGATCCACCGCCGTTTTGATCCGTATGACGAAATCCCCAGAAGACATTGTTGCTCACGACTACGGGATGCTCTGGATCGTCGGATCCCCCCTTGATGTCCACTGCGTTCTCCGTCAAAGCCCACTCTGCGTCAGGATCGGACGATGGATTGCCATTTCCATCCGTGTAGACATCCTGGTCCACGTAAATATGATTGCAATCGATGAGCAACCCAGGATAGTTGACTAGATGGCCACCCTCCGCGTTGGGATGTCGAATCGGCATGATTCCATCATTCGCATTTCGAATTTCGTTCTCCAGGATTGCCACGTTTTCAATGGTCCCCCCACGATTCCACGGGCTCCATCCCAGAAGAATCGCGACATTGTCGCCATCGATGGCCTCGGGCCGCATGGTGTCCATACGGCATTTCTGGATGACGATGTTCCTCGTGACCACGGCCTCATTGCCCAGGATGAAAAATGCCCGATGGAACCCTTCTATGTTCATCCTGTTGAACAGCAAATCGTGGCTTGCCGGCTCGACCAACACCGCATCCGTGCCGTCTTCGTCCCACAGAGACGAAAGCCGGTCGACCACCCAGTGCGAAGCCCCGTCGAACACGAGCCTGACCTTGGCCTGCTCATCCGGCGACAACATTGCAGGGTGCTTGTCGTCGTCACGTTGCAGCGCCAGGATTCGTGGCTGGTCCGCCGTTCCACCCGACGTGATGGTGACGACTGCATGCGACGTATTGGGCGCCACGAAAAAGACACGCTTGTCCGGATCATTGATATGCGTCCAGTCATCTTCCGTTCGGATGAGAAAATGCTCGGGATTCGTCGGGTCGTACGAAGGGATATCCACGTCCACGATATGCTCGGAACAACTCGGTGCTGCGCAAGGATGATCCAGGTGTCCGCTGTCACAGCACCAGCCCTCCTCGAAAACCTCACCGCCACAGGAGCAAGATTCCTCTATCTTCGCACCAATCTCACAGTCTGTCACGGATCCATCCCAACGAGCATCCTCAGCCACATCCCCATCCCTTTCGCTTTCCTGGGCATCTGTGCTGCTCGCCGAGTCCAGGCCTGCGTCCGTCGATCCCTGTCCATTCTGGTCTCCGCAGCCAGACTGCGGCCCCACGGAAGCGAGCAACACGCACAAAACAGCCCCAGACCATCGCCCGCCCCTCATTTGTCTCAAAAAACTCGTCACGTCCTGACCTCCTTCGGTGTTTTCCAAAGAGTATCATGGAAGTCGATCCATCAGTCTGAAAAAGCCCCTTGTTTTTTTACACGATAAAAAAAAAAGCATCTCATCGAAACTTTGGCTGAAAACGACAGTACATAAAGCACACGACAAGAAAGGAAACCACAGGAAAGGAGACGCACCATGCCCACGACACTTCTACTCCGCTCTGCCCGAGGCCTTTGTCTTGCGGCACTACTCATCACCCTGGGCGCCGTTCTTCCGTCTTGTAAAAAACGGTCTGGAGTCTGCCCCCCGGGAAACCGCGCCGATTTCCAAAAGCCCTTCAATCAACTCCTCGGATACGTGCAACACCCGATGGTGCCGGATATCAGGGGCGTGGGAATGCCCATATCCGCCAAGGCAGACCGGCTCCTCACTGCGAAGGATGCCAAACATGTCCTGCTGGTCAGGGTGGATCGCGACGGAATCAGGATTGGCTTTGGCCGGTCGGAGCACAACGAGGCATCCATCGTAAAGCGACTCGATCAACGCGACAAGACGCGCCCGCTCTTTTTGACGATACAACAAAGGGCCCCGGCCCGGTTCGTGGCCATGGCATTGAAGTCGCTGCGAGGAGCCGGCCTGGACCACATCGACCTCGTGGTACGGGCTACGGACCCGCCTCCCTACCCCGATGCGCCGGACAAGGCCTTGTTCCAGAAGGAACACAAGAGACTCCAGCCCAAAGCCATAGAAGACTGGTATGCCCGCATCGCGAGGGGAATGGAAACAGAAGTGAAGAAATGCAAGGTGCTGGGCGAGTTCTGGAAGACCCTCGACGAGACCCCGTCACTCCAGGGCCGAGTCGAGTCCATGGCAAAAAGATGCCGGCCCTGCTGAAAAAGTGCGGCTGCAAGGTGAATGCTCAACGACTCGTGACCTATATTTTCCTCAGCTTTCTCCCGGACCGCGATAACCTCGCAGGCCTGGTTACCTTGAACCTGAAGGGGCGAGGCCAGCCAATCGTCACCACCCCGAATGCGACATGGAAGCAAATCGCTCCCAAAGTCATCCAGTCTGCAAAGTCAGGACCGCAGATCCTGCTGCCCCAGCCGTCAGGTTCCGCCACGACAGGGACAAGTAAATAAGCAGCCAAGCGGCACTCCTGCCTCTGTCTGCAAATCTTTGTCGTCGGCTTCCTGGCCGGGGAACAAAATTTACTCAAAGAAACGCTGATCCCCTCCCCAGAATCGCCCAAGCAGCCGTCTCCCGCCCGGTGCCCCCCCTGCAATCGTTGACAACGACAAATCAGATCTGGCAACCTCACCGACGAGACTGGGTGACACTGTATGAATTGTGACTGATGACGCGGTATATTCTCCAGGAGAGCCCGCGTAAAGGCCGGACACCGAGAGCCACTAAAAGAAAATACTTGACATGAATCCACAGCCCCACAGGGAACCATGTCCCAAAAATCGATGGATCCAGACGCCGACAGGAAGGCGGCACATGGGCCTGTGGGTGGCACTTGCCTGTTTCTGGACTGGAGGGCTGGTCTGCGCATCCTGCAGCGACGATGATGCCGGCGGGAATGGAAACCAGGGCGGCGAACCAGTGTCCCTGCAATCGAGCGACTTCACCTACAAACTGAAAGAGAGCCCTCCAGGACTGACGCTCTGGACCACGCCCTGCACGCACAAGGTTCGAGCCGACGAACGCGCGCCTGATGCCGAAAAGTCCGGGCTGCGCCTGAGCGCGGCCCGTAATGAATTCGAGCCGGTGCAACTCCTGGTAGGACCGGGCCGGGGCAAGTTGTCGGCCAAAATGGATGAATTCCCAGACCTGGGGTCTCAGCAACGCATCCAGGTGGCCCAGGTGGAATACGAAGGGAACTGGCCCGAGACTTTGGATCCGCTTCCTCTGGACCAGGACCTGTCCCTGTCTTCAGACAGGCCTGCGGGCCTATGGATCACCGTCTACGTTCCCAAAGACGCCCCGGCCGGCGATCACGAGACAGTGCTCCACCTCGCGTACGGAAACCAGGACATCGAAGTCCCCGTCCGACTCCATGTCTTCGACTTCTCGCTGCCCGATGAAATCCATTTCGCCACGCAACTCAACGTCTCCATCAGTGACCTCATCCCGCAAGGAGGGAGTGAAGAGGACGTCAAGACCATGCTGTTTCAGCACAGAATGACGCCCAAGTCCGTGACCTGGCCAAGCGGCTTTGGCTGGAACATCACCTGGGACAGCGAAGCGAATCCGAACCGATGTTCCGAGTTCTGGGACGAGCCGGAGGAGCCAGACCAGTACAGCATCGGTCACCTGGCACCGAAGTATATTCTTGGCCAGGGGTGGAACGACGTTGGGTTTCCCAACGCCATGATCTTCCAATTCGTAGACAACTCCACACCGCGGCCCACCCGTTTCTGCGGCCGGGATCGCGGTGACCAGTATGGAAGCGACGCTTACAACCAAGCATGGTCGGCGTTTTTGTCCGCCACGGAAACCTACCTGCGCGACCACGGGATGCTCGACAAGGCCTACTACTATGTCCAAAACGAACCACAGAACGCCGAAGACGAACGGCTGGCCGCGTTTCTTTGCGACCTGACCAAGACAGCGGCCCCCGGCCTGCGCATCGCCATCAGCGAAGAGCCCAAGCCGGAGATCGCCGAAGATCCCGACCACCCCTGTGGCTACGACATCTGGATCGCACACCTGCGCGCCTACCAGCAGGACTATGCCTGGCAGCGCCAACGCGATCACGGAGAACAGGTCTGGTTTTATAGCCTGGACCAGGACCCAGACCCCTATTTCAATCCCACCAGGACAGACAACCAGGGCATGCACGAACGCATCATTCCCTGGGTCGCCTGGCACGAACGGATCACGGGCTGGGCCTACTACGACGCCGGCAGGTTCTTTCATGGATCGAGGCCGGGAATCCGGGCGGAACTCCTGCGCGAAGGATTCGAGGACTACGAGTATCTCTGGCTGGCAAATGGAAAGTCTCGTCCCGCCGTGTTCGAGACGGTCGCAGTGGACCAGACAGTCGATTCGGTGGCCTCCGGCCTGACGAGTTGGAACAGGGACCCCGACGCGCTCATGGCATTGCGATACGAGCTGGGGCGCTACATCGAAGGCAGCAGGGACAGCCCACCCATCATCGAGTCGGACAATGACATCCACCCAAGGGACAGCTATTTCCTCAACTTCCAAGATCCCCAAGGTCAGCCCACCGCCGATCCCCTCCTGGTGGAGGGAAAGACCTACATGAAAATCGGATGGTCGGCCTACGACGCCGACCTGGGCTATGGCTGGTACGGCGAACACATCGATGATCCCGGCATCGCCAAGTACGGATACGACGACGTGGCAGGATACTCCGAGGTGGAAAAGAGCTATCTCTACGACGACTATGGCCGAGACAACCTCTTCGAGTTCGCCCTGGCCAACGGGAAATACCGCGTCACAATCGGGCTGGGCAGGCCGGCCCGCGGGTATCCAAACGATCCCCACAATGCCGCCATCGAAGGAATCCAGGTGGCCAAGGACCATGTCACCACCGACGAAGCCCCCATCTTCGCCCCGAGCCTGGAAGTGGATCTCCACGACGGCTCGCTGTCCATCGTGGTGGGAGGCCGGTCTGAAAGCACTGGTGATTGGGCCTATACGTTCCTCGAATACCTGATCATCGAACCCATTGAGTGACCTTGATGCCCTGGGTCACCCCGAGGTCTTTTAAGATTCAGAAAGGTGCACGTAAACATGCAACATTGCCACCATTGTGGAGCCACGGTCCCCGCGCAAGCAGATCGCTGTCCGCATTGTACGGCTCCCAAAGCCGTCCTTCTGAACAAGAGCCAAAACAGCACGGACAACAGTCCTCAGTCCCAACGAACCTTCTTAGCACAAATGGCCCCCCGGACAAGGTTCGTCTTCTCGACGATTCTGGGAATTATTGTCATCCAGGCCGTCTCCTGGATCCCAGGCGTCAATGACTATTTTCTCCACGTCTCCAAAGTACTTGTCGTGGCAACCGTCCCGACATCCAAAGTGCCCACCCGCATTCGTACTGCAGCGGATCAGGCTGAAATGAGCGGGTTGCTCCCACCCGGAGCCAGACTCCCCGTGAAAGAATATCTGGTCGTTCGGACCATGGACGGCAAACGCGTCTACAGCACGCAGACCGAGGCCTTGGCGCTCCCGGGGGGCGCCGTCGGTCTGATCGATGTTCCGCTCCTCCTGGGATTGCTCGCATTCGTCCTGGTGATACTCTCGAAACGCTCCATCGATGTTTCCTTGGCGGGAGGATCCGCCCTGGCCATGCTCGTATCCTGGGGCATCTGGCTCTCTGTTGCCGGATTGCCCTCCAGCAACGTCTTGTCGCACAACAGTTTGTCATGGCCAATCTTCATCAAGTCATCTGGAGGCATCGTGCAGAGCGACCTCCTGATTCTCTTGGTGGGAACCCTGTTTTTGTCATCCATGGTTGCCGGCCTGGGCGTCTTGGCAGGCAATGCAGTAACCCGACGCATCACCGGGACCACACGATGTTCTGCATGCGGGGCGCTTTTCCGATGGGATGGCCCAGGTCCCATCTACTGTCCTGCCTGCGGTGCCGGTCTGTCCACCGGCAAGGTGCGTTGGAATCTTGCAGGCCTTGCGCTGTCTGCCACACTCTTGGTCTTCTATCTGTTCGTTCTCCTGGCCGGCCCGAAACTCGGTTTTTACTCTCAATGTAGAGGGACAGGACGCAATGAGGCCTGCAAAACAACAACGAGCATGGTGCACCGAGCCCAGAAAGAACACGATACCTGGGTGTCTGCGTGGTGGCAGAGGGATGCCGACCACCTGAACCAGTCCCGCCTCATGGCAATTCACTCGGCAAAATACGTGCTCTGGACTGCCATTATTTTTGTTTTTGGCCCGCTCTTCGTCGCATGGAAGGGTGGGTTGCGTGGCATGGCCACCGCTGGAGCCACGATCCTCCTCTCCTGGCTCGGAGCCACTCTCGTGGCCCTCTTTTTTCTGGGATTCGGCATGTTCGAAGGTTCCGTGATCCTCGCACTCAAGATTCACGTGGCAGCAGGACTCGTCTGGTCTATCATGGGCCTCGTGGGAGCATTGATCGGCCATCGTATGAATGCATCGGCTTTCGAGGAGATCATGGAACAAACCATGTGACGAGTCACCACAGCCACATCTGCCATGCATTCCCATCCGCGAAACACACGGGCATTTGCCCACCCCCGAGATCATGTGCTAAGAAAATCACGTCACAGACAACAGGAAAACGACGCCCTGCCCGTCGAATCCTGGCACCCCTGCGCAGACTGATTGCTGCACGGCAAAGGAGTTGCACATGGTCCGTCTGCTCGACAGCCAGCTTGTCCGGTCCGATAGTGATTCCAAAGGGGACGGGGCTTCCACTCCAGCAGACAAAGTCGAGGTTGCGCTCCGTGGAACAGCGGTCATCCTGGCCGGACTGCCCACGACTCTTCTCATCCCACTGCCGCTGACCCAGCTCGTCACGAGGCGATTCCATCGCGAGACCCTGCTCAAACGGATCCATTTCATGGTGCCCTGGGCGCGTTTTTGCACCAAGGCCATCTTGAAGGCCAGGGTGGTCGTCCATGGTCGAGAGCATCTCCCAGGAAACACCAAAGGATACCTGTTCATCTCGAATCATCAAAGCTACGTGGACATCCTCGTGCTCATGGGCGCCCTCGATACCGTGGCATTCCTCTCGAAGAGCCTGGTGCGCAGGATTCCAGTGCTGGGCCGCTGCGCATACGCGGGAGGCACGGTCTTTTTCGAACGCAACGATCCAGAAGAACGCCAGCGTGCACTGGAAGAAACATTGCAGATGTGCGAGCAATCAACCGCGGTGGTGGTCTTCCCCGAAGGAACGAGGTCTCCTGACGGCAATCTTCGGGACAAAATCCACCCAAGAGCCATGGAAGAAGCTTTCTGGCGTGGCCTCAAGGTAATCCCCGTGGCCCTGCATGGCACCCACCGGATCTTTCCCAAGGCCATGGACCGGGTACGCACCGGCCAGCCAGTGTCGGTGCGCATCGCAGAGCCCATCGATCCGAAGGACTTCGACGATGCGCAAACATTCGTACAAACCTGCTGGGATACGGTCCGGGGCCTTCACGAAGAATGCCGGACGGACCTGGAGGCGCTCCTGCGAACATGACAAAACCCCTCTCCTCGTATCACCATCCCATCTACGGTGACTGGCTCCTGGACGTGCAACGGCCCGCGAGGTACGTGGGCGGTGAGTTCGGGATGGTCACCAAGTCGGACGCACCGATACGGATGGCCCTGGCGTTTCCCGACCTGTATGAAATCGGCATGTCCCACCTCGGACTGCGCATCCTCTACCAGGTCATAAACTCCCAATCGGACATGGCTGCCGAAAGGGTATTTATGCCCTGGCCGGACATGGAAGAGCAACTCCGCACGAGGCGACTTACCCTGGCGAGCCTGGAGAATGCCAGGCCACTGCATGAATTTCCCGTGGTGGGGTTCTCTCTTCAGTACGAACTCACCTACACGAACCTGCTGGCCATGCTGGACATGGGCGGCATTCCACTCCGCAGCGACGATCGGACGGAACGACATCCCATCATCCTTGCCGGCGGTCCGGTGGCCACGCACGCCGAACCCATTGCGCCCTTCGTGGATCTCTTCGTGATCGGCGAAGCCGAGGCGACCATCACCGAACTGTTGCGCACCGAGTTCGATGCCCGACAACGCGGCATGTCCCGGGCAGAACGCATCGCGATCCTCGATGCCCTGCCCTATTGTTATGCACCAGCCCTCCACCCGGTGGTGGAGGACCCGGTTTCCGGCCGCATGGTCCTGGAAACGGATCAGCCAGTGGCCAAGAGGGCATGGGTGGAAGACCTGTCGGCCTGGCCCAGCCCGGCAGGGGGGCCGGTCCCGGCAATGGAGGCGGTCTTCGACCGCATCTCCCTGGAAATCATGCGCGGCTGCACCCAGGGATGCCGCTTCTGCCAGGCGGGCGTCCTCTATCGGCCCGTCCGAGAACTCAACGCACAACAAGTGGCCGACGCCATCGAAAGGGCCATCCGGGAAACCGGCTGGGACGAGGCCTCTCTGACAGGGCTGTCTCCGGCCGACCACAGCCATTTGCTGGATGTCTTCCATCTGGCCGCCCAAAAGGCCTCGGCCCAAGACGTCTCCCTGACGGTCTCTTCCCTGCGGGCCTATGGTCTGTCCGAACATTTCCTCGACGACCTGCGCACAGGGCGGGGCGGTGGTCTGACCTTTGCGCCGGAAGCAGGAACCCAGAGGATGCGGGACCTGGTCAACAAGAATGTCTCGGCCGAAGATCTCCTCGCCACGGCCCGGGAAGTGTCCAGGCGCGGCTGGAACCGTATCAAGCTCTACTTCATGCTCGGCCTGCCCACGGAAACAGACGAGGATCTCCGCGCCATCGTGGACCTGGGCTGGGACGTGCGCAAAGCCGCCAGAAGCGCAGCCCCCAGGAAACCACCCAGGGTGACATGCAGCCTATCGACCTTTGTTCCCAAACCCCACACCCCGTTCCAATGGGAACCCATGGTTTTCCTGCACGAGATTCGGCGGAAACAAGATCTGGTCCGCAAGGCTGCGAAGGGAACACCGGTTCTCCTCAGATTTCACGAACCCAAAACGAGCATCATCGAGGGGATCCTCTGCCGAGGGGACCGGAAACTCGCCGCGGTGGTGGAACGTGCCTACCGGTCCGGCTGTCGGTTCGATAGCTGGGAGGAACATCTGCGCTGGGACCTCTGGGTCGAGGCCCTGGAGGCCGAATCCATCGACATGGACGACTACCTGGCAGGGCTACCTGAAGAAGGGAGACTCCCATGGGACCACATCGACGTGGGCCTTCGCCCAGGATTTTTGATCCGCGAGCGACGAAAAGCCATAAAGTCCCGGCCAACGGCCCCCTGCGGCCAGCCCGATCCCGCCAGGCCGGACCGAATCGTATGCCACGGATGCGGCGCCCCTTGCGACTTGGATGCCATCGCCCGTCGGTACGGAATCCAGAAAACTCCCGGCATGGATAGACCACGTGCCCCCCGGGAATCTCGGGACAGCGCAATCCACGACCTCGCCCAAACCCAGTCACTCCCTGCTCCCGAGGGGACGGTCCGGGATATCCCCGCAGACGGCAACCCTTCGAATCCCACGTCGCGCTCAACCCAAAGCAATCCTTCCAAGCAGGAGGACCGAGTCCGGATCCGTCTGCGCTATTCGAAAGCAGGGCCAGCAGTTCTCTGGGGCCATCTGTCGCTGGTGCGACACCTTCCCAGGACGCTGCGCCGGGCCGGACTGCGAATCGCCTATTCCGAGGGCTTCCATCCAAAACCCAAGATCGCCTACGGTCCGCCGTTGCCCGTGGGATGGACAGGCACAAACGAACTCTGCGACATACTCATCCTCCCGTCTCCGATCTTGGACGCATCACTGGGATGCAACGGGAGTTTCCCTGACCAGACAGCTCTCCAAAAGCTCGTCGAAGACATCAGCCAGGTAGCGCCTCCTGGAATCGAAATCCTGGACCTGCGGCTGCTCGACTCACAGGAACCGGCCCTGGGACGAGTCCTGGCGGCGGAAACCTACGAGGTGATCCTGCCGGACGTGACCAGGGAACGAGTCGCCCGAGGTATCGAACATTTCCAGGCAAACGAAGACCTCTTTTTGACGAAAACCTCCAAGTCGGGAAAACAGCGCAAGATCTCGCTCAAGAAGAATCTCAAAACCCTGGATATCCTGCACCAGGAAGGCAAGCAGGTGGGCGTGACCATGACCCTGGCCACCGGCCAGGGACTGTCCCCCCTGACGGTCTGCGACCTGTTGTTCGAAGCCAAGGCTGCCATCGTCGTGCGCAGAGGCTTTCTCACCAAGACCGGCACAGACCCGTTCGTACCGGCGATCAGCGACGCCCCTCCGAAGGAATCGAGCGGCCTGTGAGCAAGCCGCGTCGCCAGCTCCGGAGCCGTCGCAGGAGACGGCATGTTCTGACGTCGGCATCATCCGCCAGGTTCCTTCGCTCTCCAGGATCCGACATCAGGTCATAGGATTCCACGACCCCGGTCCGCTCGTTGTAGATGACCTTTCTGGAACCCGACAGGACAGCCCAACGTTTCCGGTCCGCCGAGACCATAAACGTGTCTGGCGGCGGCAAGGGCGGCACCTTTGGCCCAGGGGACGCAGCGCCCCGACCATTCCCGGCAGAAACGCCGGCCAGGGTCATGAGGCTTGGAACCTCGCGATTTTCCACCGGCAGGCCAAAAAGTTGGAGCAAGGTCGCAGCAACCGACAGGCTGGACAAAGGCTGGGAAAGATGCCTTTTTCGCACCTGGCCAGGGAGATGCAAAATCATGGGCACCCGGGTCACCTCCTCGTAGAGATGGACCCTGTGGCGCAAATACCGGTGCTCCCAGAGTTCGTCTCCGTGGTCTCCCACGACCATGACCGCCAGGTCCCTCCAGAGCCCGTCACGACGCAATGCCGACAGGAGCTTTCCGATCCAGAAATCCGTGTAAGCCACTTCGCCCTCGTAGCGATCACGGTCGGACCAGCCGAACCGAAACATGGGGTTTCGCACGTAGTGTTCATGGGGATCGTAGTAGTGGACGAACAAAAAGAACCGCTGGTGTTTCCGCAGGGAGCGCAAAACATCCAGCGCCCGGCTCGTAACCGCGGCGGATGTCAGGGCGTTGGCGCCCTTCGGAAGAGAAACCACGTCCAACGACAGATCCACCATGTCCAGGCCCGCGAAGAGATAGCCGGAATGCCGGTGGCTCACGATGGCCCCGTTCCAGATCCCCGCTCTCCTCAAGACGCGAAGCACCGACCACCGCGCCACGAACTTCCCGTCGTAGAGCAGGCTGTATCGCCCGGTGAGCATCCCTCCAACCGCGGCATTCGTTGCAGGGACCACAGAATGGGCATGGTCGAAAAAAATCGACTGGTCCGCCAGCGCCAGCAGGTTGGGTGTCAGACTCTGCCCGGCCCGACGGGTCGAGAGCATGTCCGACCGGAGGGCATCCACCATGACGACAACCACCCCGCGGACCGGCCAATGCCCAAAAGCACTGTCCGAAGGCCTCACCACCGGCTGGTCTCCACAAGGACACCCGGCTCGATCCCGGATCGTTCGGCCCAGAACCTCTGCGTGAGCCCCTTGCCCCGTCGATGCGCCGTCAGCCGCCCCGGGCTCGTCCGAGCAGAGTGCAAGGATACGATCGAGATTTCGCAGGGAAGGGCGCCCCAAGAACGTCGTCGTCTCCATGAGCCATGCGGGACGAAAAACCAAAGCGGTTCTCTCGAACAGGAGCAGGCGCGTCTCGTTGTTCCCCACCCGCAGCAACCAGGCCGTCGTGGCCCACCATCCCGCGAGGACCAGAAACGTCAAGGCCACCGACAGCGCTCGATTCGTCCGGACCCATCGGAGCATTCCACGCCAAAAAGAAAAGATCCAATGCAACGAAATCGGGACGAAGGCCGCCCCTGAATCGGATTTTGCGGCTCTCCGACGTTTCCCATGCGTTCCTGGTCCATACTGCGAGAGCGACATGATCCCAGCCTGCCCCATGGCCACGAGCCCAACGATCATCCCCCAATGAAGGAAGGCCACCGGGCCCATCCGGGAAAAAGGAGCCACGAAACGGTCTGTCACCAGGTAGAGCAGGATCCAGCCCATGGCCAAAACCAGGCCCCGCACCCACGTCCGCCGCACGAACATGCCGACACCCGCCAGGGCAGTGACGGCCAGGATCCCGGCCAGGCTGCAGACCAGCAGTGGGCCAGGCCGCATGAGCCGACCGGACCCAAACTCTAAATAGAACATCATCCCGGACATGGCGACCATGCCGCCCCCCACCAGGCCGCCGAACAACGAAGCCGCGTCGCGCACCCTCCACCCAGAGGGGCGCCGTTTCCGAAAGACGGCGAATACCGGCAACCTGCGCAACCAACCCACCAACAGGCCGGATGCAAGCCCCACCAATCCCCCAAACTGGGCAAATATCAACAGGGAAAGCAACACCAGGACGAGCGCATCGGTTTGCCACAGCCAGGACGGCTGGACCAGAAAAAACAGTTCGGCCAGGTCCAGTCCCGCCATGACGAGTCCAACCAGCATCCCCTGGAACCAGAATTGCGCCCAGTTTCGCTGTCTGGACCCATTGGCGATCATCGGCTTTCTCCCGTTCCTGCCCTGCCGCTTCAGGCGACACTGGATTCCATCCTCTGGCGGAGGAAACTCCTGAACGGCGCGCTGGTCAAGGGACTGTGGGAAAAAAACGAACGCCGGGGACCGCATACATGCCCCAAACGATGAGACGTTGACCTTCGGACATCGAGGTGAGAAAAATCCCGGAAGCACACAAAAAATGGACAGCGTCACAGAAGGGAGGCACCCATGCCCCTGCAAAACGATTACGAGAAGGCGGCAGCATTGCTGCGCAAGTCCCGAAGAACCGTGGCGTTCACCGGCGCGGGCATCTCGGTGGAAAGCGGCATCCCACCCTTCAGGGGACCCGACGGGCTCTGGAGCAAAATCGATCCCACGTTTTTGGACATGACCTATTTCCACAGCCATGCCGCGGATTCCTGGAAACTCATTCGGGAGATTTTCTACGAGTTCTTCGGAAAAGCCCGTCCGAATGCCGCCCACCTGGCACTGGCCGAACTCGAGCGCGAGGGGTTCCTGCAAGCGGTGATCACGCAAAACATCGACAACCTCCACCAGGAAGCCGGAAACACCGACGTGATCGAATTCCACGGCACGGCCCAGACCATGGTCTGCCAGTCCTGCGGTGCTTCCTATCCCGCCGGTGAGGTGGACCTGACCCGACTTCCCCCAAAGTGTGGCGACTGCAACGGACTGCTCAAGCCGGACTTTATCTTCTTCGGCGAGGCAATTCCACCAGAAGCCATGAGCCGTTCTCTGTTGGAAGCCGACCAGGCCGACGTCGTCTTGGTGATCGGGACCACCGGCGAAATCATGCCTGCATCCATGATTCCCAGGATGGCCAAGCAACAAGGGGCATCGATCATCGAGATCAATCCCAATCCCTCGAACTACACCGAAAGCGTCACCGACGTCTTCCTGGCAGACAAGGCCACTGTCGCAGCCCAAAAACTCCTGGGCGCCCTGGGCCTGGCATCACCAGGCCATGCCGGCTGACGATTTTTCGTCTCCTGGGAGAATCGAAGCCAAGGAAAATCTTCCCCGCCCATAGAAAAACGGGCTATAAATCAGTCATGAGTCTGCTCATCGAAAAAGGCACCCTGGTTCTGGAAAACGAAGTCCGCCAAACGGACCTGCTGGTGGAGGGAGAACGCATCCTGGCCATCGGCGAGAAAGCGGCCAACCTCGCAACCCAGGACCCGCACTGCGATGTGCTGGACGCCGAAGGGCTCATCGTGCTCCCAGGAGCCGTGGACGGACACACGCACCTCGACATGCCATTTCTCGACTTTGCCTCCACCGACGACTTCTTCACCGGCACCAGGGCTGCACTCCTGGGGGGCACGACCTGCATCGTGGACTATGCCGAGCAAGGAGAAACCCTGGCAGATGGTCTGGAGACCTGGAAGGCAAAAGCCGAGGGAATGGCAGTGGCGGACTACGGCTTCCACATGACCATCAAGCACCTTTCCGACGAGGTCATCGAAGAGATGGGAGCCATGGTGCAAGCCGGCGTGGTCACGTTCAAGGTGTTCATGGCCTATCCAGGCCGCATGATGCTCCAAGACGACGAAATCGAGCGGGTCATGCGCCGAGCCGCGGAGTTGGGAGCAGGCGTAAACATCCACGCAGAAGACGGCATCCTCATCGAAGACCTCATTCGCAGAACCAAGCGAGCCAAGGCCACAGACCCCATCGACCATGCGTTGACCAGGCCCTCGGTGGGCGAAGCCAGGGCCGTGGACCGCGCCATCGCCTTGGTCCGAACCACCGGCGCCCAGCTCGTTGTGGTGCACATGAGCTGCGCCCAGGCCGTGGACCTCGTGGCCGATGCCAGGAAAGACGGCCTGCCCGTGTATGGCGAAACCTGTCCGCAGTATCTCTGGCTCGAACAGAGAAAACTCAAAGCCCCAGGCCTGCAAGGAGCCGTCTATATCTGCTCGCCTCCCCTCAGGGACGTGACCCACATGCATGCCTTGTGGAAAGGGCTGGCCGCCGGGACCGTCTCGATGGTGGGCACGGACCATTGCCCCTTCGACCTCATCGGCCAGAAGGACCGGGGGCTGCGCCCCGATGGGAGCTTCGACTTTACGCTGGTTCCCGGCGGCCTGCCCGGCATCGAAACCAGGCTGCTCCTCCTCTATGCAGGAGGTGTTCTCACCGGCCGCTTCGACCTGGTCCAGTTGGCCAGGGTTTCGGCTACCCAGCCGGCCGGCATCCTGGGCCTCTACCCGGAGAAGGGCGCCATCCGGGTCGGCGCCGACGCAGACCTCGTGGTCCTGGACCCCGACGGACTGACGAGCCTGGATGCCGAGGACCTCCACATGCGAGTCGACCACAGCCCCTACGAGGGAATGCGGGTGGAAGGCTCCATCGAATTCGTGTTCAGCCGTGGAGAACTCGTGGTGGAATCCAGGCAATTCAAGGGCACTCGCGGACGTGGCAAATACATTGCGAGACGACCACCGGCCGCCGCCGGTCCTCTCAAGGAGCCTTCCGCCTCCCCTGTGTCCTGACACCAGGCAAACCCAAAGACAAAGAGGAGCATCAAGCAGCATGTCGGTCAAATGCTTCACAGACATCACGGCAGTCACCCTGGACCCGGCCGAAGTCTGGCAGGGTGCCATCCGCACCGAAGACGACATCATCCTGGAAGCAGGCCCCGCAGTCCAACCAGGCCCCAACGACGAGGTCGCCTCGCTGCCGGGACGCATCGTGACCCCCGCGCTCGTGGTGGCCCATCACCACCTCTACTCTGCCCTGGCCCGGGGCATGCCGGCACCAAACCGCAAGCCGACGAGCTTTCCCGACATCCTGGAATACGTCTGGTGGGTCCTGGACCGGGCCCTGGACGGCCCGCTCAACGAGGCTTCCGCCCAGGCAGGCCTCCTGTCCGCCCTGCGTTGCGGGGTGGGAGCAGTCGTGGATCATCACGCCTCGCCTGCCGCTATCCCGGGCAGTCTCGACCGGATCGGTTCCGCATACGAACAGTTCGGGATGAGGGGCATTCTCTGCTACGAAGTCTCGGACCGTTGGGGCCCTGCAGACGGACTTGCCGGGGTGGTGGAAAACGAACGTTTCGCAGGAACCTGTGGAAGACATCCTCTGCTGAGAGCTGCCATGGGTGCCCATGCGAGTTTTACCATCGGCGATGAAACATTCGACGCCTTGGCGAGAGCCTGTGAACGCAGCGGCGCCCCCATCCATATCCATGTCCTCGAAGATGCCTCCGACCGCACCGAATCCCTGAGACGATACGGAGCAGACCCAATCGCCCGGCTCGACCAGCGGGGCCTTCTGCGCGAAGGAGCGCTCCTGGCCCATTGCGTCCATGTCACAGAATCCGAAATGGACCGACTCGGGGAAACCAGGCCCTGGGTACTCCACAATCCGCGGTCCAATATGAACAACCACGTGGGGCGCACGCCCCTGGCAGGGCTCATGGAACGGGCGGTCCCAGTGGCCCTGGGAACAGACGGCATCGACGGCGACATGATCACCGAGGCCAGGGCGGCATTTTTCCGTGGGCAGGAAGACCCACACCCCCCGGCCTTCGATGCTGCCCTGACCATGCTGTCCGAAGGGCATGCCATCCTGAGACGATCCTTCGGCAAACCTTTCGGCCGTCTGGAGCCTGGCGCCCCGGCGGACCTGACATTTTTCGACTACGATCCCCCCACCCCCTTGACCGCGCAGAACCTGGCAGGCCACATCCTGTTTGGAGGCATGGGCCCGCAGACAGTAGAATCCGTCATGGTGGCGGGACGGTTCCTCATGAAAAATCACGAGATCCTCACCATGGACGAAGCATCCGTCCTCCATGACACCAGGACCGAGGCCGCCCGTCTCTGGGAAGCGATGAGACGAATCGCGAAAAACGACCAGGAAGGCAGGGATCCTCGCAATCAAGGCCATGAGGCATGAGCAGAGAGCCGATGCATGACGACCACCTGAATCGAAGCGGCATCCTCTCTCTGGTGGGCGGCACTCCTCTTGTCCCCCTGGAACGGATGAATCCAAACCCGAAGGTGCGCCTGCTTGCCAAGATGGAGTCGAAGAACCCAGGTGGATCCATCAAGGACCGAATCGCCCTGCGGATGATCGAGTCCGCGGAGGCGAGCGGAGAACTCACACCCGACAAGACTATCCTGGAAGCCACATCGGGAAACACCGGAATCGGGCTGGCCCTGGTGGCGGCAGTGAAGGGGTATAAGATTCTGCTGGCCATGTCCGAAGGGGTGAGCCTGGAACGACGCAAGATCCTCGCCGCTCTCGGAGCCGATTTCCTGCTCACCCAGGCCGACAAGGGAACCGACGGGGCCATCGAAGAGGCATACCGTCTGGCCAGGGAGGAACCAGACCGCTTTTTTCTCCCCGACCAGTACAACAACCCAAACAACGTCCTGGCCCACTACCACGGAACGGCCGAAGAAATCTGGCGTCAGACCAACGGCTCGGTGACACACTTCGTGGCTGCCATGGGAACCACCGGGACCCTCATGGGATGCTCCAGGCGCCTCAAGGAGTTCAACCCCACCATTCGCATTCTGGGGGTCGAGCCATACCTGGGCCACAAGATCCAGGGACTCAAGAACCTCAAGGAGGCCTACCTGCCAGGCATCTTCGATGGGGCCCTGCTCGACGAAAAGGTCAACATCGAAGATGAGGCCGCCTTCGAGACCACCAGGGAGCTCGCCCGTGCCGAGGGCCTGCTGGCCGGCATGAGTTCCGGGGCCGCACTGCGAGCCGCCCTTGACCTGGCCCAAACCCTGGACTCTGGTACCATCGTGGTGATCCTGCCCGATGGGGGCGAACGCTACCTGTCCACGAGCCTCTTCGTGGTGCCAGAAGACGAACAGATCGAGCCGGTGGAAACCAGGCTGGAGCTCACCAACACCCTGACGAGACGACGAGACGTATTCGATCCCATCGAGGCAGGACGGGCGGGCATCTACACCTGCGGCCCCACGCTCCATCGACGACCTCACATGGGCTTTTACCGCCGACTCGTGCTCGCCGACACCCTGCGCCGCTACCTGGAAGCATTCCATGGCCTGGAAGTGACTCACGTGGTCTCCATGACCGACCTGGACGACAATGTCCTGGAGACAGCCAAGACCGAGGGTAAGACACCCAGAGCACTTGCCGACCAGGTGGAGCGGGCGTTTTTCGAAGACCAGGAGGCCCTGTCCATCCTGCCAGCAGCGGCCTACCCGCGCTCCACCGATGAAC
The DNA here is from genome assembly GCA_964539505.1 of uncultured Myxococcales bacterium. GTDB lineage: Bacteria > Myxococcota_A > Polyangia > HGW-17 > SLPX01 > CAZIJS01. Next base: position 3,005 of record CAZIJS010000011.1, on the reverse strand, counting down.
TCGATGCCATGTTGGACCTGGCCAGGAGGCTCGTCCAGGCGGGATTCGCCTACGAAGAACTCAGGTCCCTGTATTTCGACGTCTCGAAGCTGCCCGAATACGGGTCTGTCTCGGGCATGGACCCCGACAAACTCCAGACGGGCAAAACCGTAGACCTGGAACGCTACGAAAAACACGATCCCAAAGACTTCACCCTCCTGCGGCGCTGCACCCTGGCCGAACTCCGGGCGGGATTCTATCTGTCCAGCGAATGGGGCAACGTGCGCCCCTCCTGGCACCTCCAATGCGCGGCCATGGCCATGGCCGCCATGGGCGAACATTTCGACATCCACGTCAGTGGCACGGATCTGCTCTTTCCCCACCATGAAAACACCGTGGCCCAGGTCCAGGCCCTCACGGGCGCTCCCCCGTCCCGGTTCGCCCTGCACGCCGAACTGGTCCTCAACCATGGACGCAAGATGTCCTGGTCCTCAGGCACCGCTCTGTCGTTGCCCGACCTGTTGGACCGCGGCTTTACCGGTCGTCACATCCGGTTCTTCCTGGTCTCCACCCACTATCGCCAGCCCATCCACTTCTCCATGGAAGCCCTGGAAGAATCCAGGCAGGCCCTCTACCGGCTCGACGACTTCGTGCACAACCTATCCAATGCAGATGGGCAACCAAGCGAAGAAATCGAAGGCCGCATCGCAGAACTGCGGGAAGAGTTCAAGTCCGCTATGGATGACGACCTGAACGTATCCGCAGCTCTCGCGGCCCTGTTCCGCTTTGCCCGGCGCATCAACCGCCTCATCGCAGCCGGACGGGTGAGCAGACAGCAGGTCTCCGACATCCTGTCGGTGGTGGCCGAGCTGACCCAGATCCTCGGCTTCGTGCCCGAGGCCGGCTGTCCGGCCGGGCCCGAGGTCCTGGAACTCATCGAGCGACGAAACAAAGCCAGGACGGCTCGCGATTATGACACCGCCGACCGGATCCGCGAGGACCTGAAGCGTCGCGGCATCATCGTCGAGGACACGCCCCAGGGAACCCGCTGGAGGCGCAGCAAAGAGGGCAACCTACCAAGCTAGCCAGGCCGGCGAAGCGCCATTTAAGCCAAAGGGGCTCCAAACGCCGACAGCCGGCCCAAGACAGGCCGACTGCTCGCAAAACCAGGCCTATTCTATAAGTTCCTCGGTTCGCCTGTTTACGGTATACTCCAGTCATGTTCGTCCAGTCATGACGTCCCGTTGGGACGTATGGAGGCTTGCCATGCAGTATGCACAGAGAAAATCCCTGCTATTCGTCGTGACGGCCCTGCTGGGCACTTGGCCCGTGGCCGCATGCACCTTCGATCCCTTGGCCAAGGTCTCTGAGGTCCCTGACGGGTCGCTGCTCTGCGGAAACGGCACAGTAGATCCGGGAGAGCAATGTGACGGAACAGACCTCAACGCCACTCGTTGTGAAGATTTGGGTTTTCCAGGTGGATCCTTGCGCTGCACATCCAGTTGCCGTTTCGACACCTCTCAGTGCTCAGGAGGCAGCGCTTGCGGCAACGGGATCATCGAACAGGGCGAAGACTGCGACGGATCGAGGATGGACGGTAAAACCTGTCGAGATCTCGGGTTCAACGGAGGCACGTTGCGCTGCACCCAGGACTGCAGCTTCGATACGAGCAACTGCGAGATTCCCGCATCCTGTGGAAACGGCCAACTGGATGGAACCGAAGCCTGCGATGACGGAAACCACGAAGCCGGCGATGGCTGCAGCCCGGCCTGCCAAGTGGAAGAAGGTTGGACCTGTGACGGGGCGGAACCCTCGCACTGCGATACCATCTGCGGGGATGGCATCGTCGTGCAGGACCGGGAACCCTGCGACGACGGAAACAACGACGACAACGACGGCTGCGCCGCGGATTGCCAGGTCGAAGACTACTTTTCCTGTGCCGGCGAGCCCAGCTCCTGCACCTGCCGGATTCTCGTGAGCCAGGATTCCACGGCCACACCACCCGACGGCAAGACATGGGACAGCGCCTTCCACGACGTGCGAGACGGCATCCATACCGCTTCCAACCAAGGCCAGACTCTGGGTACCACCTGCGAAATCTGGGTGGCCCAGGGCACCTATCCTGCATACATCGACAACCCGGACGACAGCTTCGTCCTAGCCGACCGGGTCAAGCTGTACGGTGGCTTTTCCGGCACGGAAACGCTCCGGGCCCAACGAGACTTCAGCCAGCACGAAACCATCTTGGATGCCGCTGGGTCGAAGCACGTCGTCACGGCTCAAGACGTGACCGATGCCGTCCTGGACGGCTTCACCATCACTGGAGGGTCGGAAGGAGACAATGGGGGAGGCATGTGGCTGTATGACTCCATCGTCGCAGTGAATCATTGCACCTTCGACTCGAATCACGCAAACTCCGGGGGCGCGCTTTTCCTGGGAGGCGACTCACGGGCAACCGTTCGTTCCTGTGATTTCACCAACAACCAGACAGACAATGGGGTTGGCGGTGCCATCCTCCTCGATGACAATGTCTCCTTGACCATCCGCACGAGCACATTTCAAGACAACAAGGCAGAAATTCCTGACAACGACGCAGATGGCGGAGCCATTGCCATGTGGGGCAGTTCGACCCTGGAAATCTGGGACAGCCACTTTACTGGGAACAAGGCGGCGGACAACGGAGGTGCCATCAACGCCACGGGCCAGACCCTGACCCTCCACAACGTCACCTTCGATTCCAACGTCGCCAACTCGCAGGATTCAGGAGGCGGCCAAGGCGGTGCGGTGAGAAACGGGTATGGCTCGACCGCCGTGATCGAAAACTGCACCTTCACCAGCAACCAGGGAAGACTCGGCGGAGCCTTCCTCCTCCTCGGCGGCACAGTGACCATCACAGACAGCCTGTTCGACGGAAACAGCGCAACGCATAAGGCCGGAGCCCTGGGCGCGTTGGGCGATTGGGACGGACGCCAAGGATACGTCACGGTCAGCCGCACCATCTTCAGCAACAACCAGGCCACAGATGC
>CAZIJS010000010.1:0-42732 GCA_964539505.1 uncultured Myxococcales bacterium | reverse complement strand
ACGCTGCGTTGCACCGAGGACTGCCGTTTCCTCCTCTGGGGCTGCCAAGACTGACGGAGGCGTTGCGTCTCCTATTGCTTCCATCACTCATTTCCCCGTCGGATGGATACCGGCTTGCGGCACTTGTCTCCCATCCCGTTGCATGGCATGGTTCTTCGACAAAAAGATGCGGGATGAATCCGACGATAAGCGATGAGTCCGCTCAGGGCTCGCCTGGGACCCAACCGAAACGCATGCTGGGTGGCCGGGGCTTGGTCGGGATGCTCTCCGCGAGACACCACCAGGTATGCGCCTGCAGGCGGCGCGGTCTTTGCGCCGCAGGCGGAGGGAAGACGACGGACCTGGTGTCTGACCCACGAGGAGTGACCATTATGAAACAAGACGTCAGAGAGATTCTTCGGGCAGCCATGCCTGAGTCGGAACTGGCCAAACTGGAGGCCCTGGACAACGACAAGCTCCATCGCTTCGTTGCCGAGGCCGTTGCCAGGTGTCGTCCGGCAGACCTGTTCGTCTGCACGGACGCGCCCGAAGACCTGGAACGGATTCGGACCATGGCGCTGGAGACGGGTGAGGAGGCGTCGCTGGCCGTCGAGGGGCATACGGTGCATTTCGACGGTCCCAGGGATCAGGCGCGTGACAAGGGCAACACCAAGTACCTGGTTCGTCCCGGGCAGGACCTGGGGTCCCGGTTGAACACCGTGGATCGAGAGGAAGGGCTTGGGGAGATCAACCGCATTTTGGACGGCAGCATGGCGGACAAGACCATGATCGTGCGGTTTTTGTGCCTGGGACCCACGAACTCTCCGTTTTCCATTTCTTGCGTCCAGATCACGGATTCTCCGTACGTGGCCCACAGTGAGTCGCTGCTCTACCGGGCCGGGTACGAGCAGTTCCGGCGCATCGGCTCGTCTCCCGATTTCTTCCGATTCCTCCATTCCGAGGGGCCCTTGGAAAACGGCGTGAGCCGTGACGTGGCGAACCGTCGCGTCTACATCGACCTGGAGGACGAAATCGTCTATTCGACGAATACGCAGTATGCGGGCAATACGGTGGGGCTCAAGAAGTTGGCCCTGCGCCTGGCCATCCGCAAAGCGGACCGGGAGCATTGGCTGGCAGAGCACATGTTCCTCATGGCCGTGGTGGGCCCGGAAGACAGGGCCACGTATTTTACCGGTGCCTTTCCCAGCGCTTGCGGCAAGACCTCCACTGCAATGACCCAGGGCAACAGGGTCGTGGGTGACGACCTGGCCTACTTGAGACTCTTCGATGGGCAGGTGCGGGCCGTGAACGTGGAGTCGGGCATCTTCGGGATCATCGAAAACGTGAACCAGAGCGACGATCCCCTGATCTGGAAGCTGCTCCACGAGCCAGGCGAGGTCATCTTTTCCAACGTGCTCGTGGCCGATGGACGGCCCTACTGGCTGGGCATGGGGGTAGAGACTCCCAAGAAGGGAGTGAATTTCCAGGGCGAATGGTACGAGGGAAAGACCGACGAACAGGGCAAGCCCGTGCCGTTGGCCCACAAGAACGCGCGCTATACCATCCGGCTGGATGGTTTGGCCAATCTCGATCCGACCCTCCACGATCCGCAGGGTGTGGCCCTGGGCGGCATCATCTACGGCGGCCGCGACGCCGACACCTGGGTGCCGGTCTGCGAGTCGTTCGATTGGGCCCATGGGGTCTGCACCTTTGGCGCCAGCCTGGAATCCAAGACCACGGCGGCCACCCTGGGGGCGCAGGGTGTGCGGACCTTCAACATCATGTCGAACCTGGACTTTCTTTCGTTGCCCCTTGGCCGCTACCTGGTCAATCACCTAAAGTTCGGCGCCAGGGCCGAGCCGGCGCCCAGGATTTTTGCGGTCAACTATTTCCTCGAAGACGAGCGAGGCCGGTTTCTCAATACGAAGCTGGACAAGATCGTCTGGCTGCAATGGATGGAGCGGCGTGTCCGGGACGGGATCGCCGCCATCGAGACGCCTGTTGGGTGGATTCCCAGGTATGAAGATCTCGCTCGACTCTTCGAAGCACACCTTGGAAAGGAATACAGCCGGGAGGACTACGAGCGGCAGTTCTCCATCCGCATCGATGCGCTGCTCGCCAAGCTGGATCGGATCGAGGCAATCTATCGCAAGGATGTTCCCGACACGCCCGAGGAACTCTACCGGCAGTTCGATGCCCAGCGAAAGCGCCTCGAAGATGCTGCCAGGAACCACGGCGCCCGGGTGATCTCTCCCAGCGCCTTCGCACAGGAGGTGTCTCCATGACCGCAACGCCTTCGACCATGTTGCCGTTGGGTACCAAGGCTCCCGACTTCCGCCTGCCAGACACCAAGGGCAGGGAAGTGAGTCTGGAGGATTTTTCGGACGCGCCCGCCTTGCTGGTGGCCTTTTTTTGCAACCACTGCCCCTACGTCAAGCACATCCAGCGCGAGTTCGTGGCCTTTGCGCAGGAGTACATGCCCAAGGGATTGGCGGTGGTGGTGATCAGCAGCAACGACGTGGACGTCTATCCCCAGGATGCACCGGACAAGATGCGCGAGGAGGCGGAACGTTTCGGCTATCCGTTCCCCTATCTCTACGACGAGACGCAGGACGTGGCCAAGGCCTACCAGGCGGCCTGCACCCCGGATTTCTTCCTGTTCGATTCCGAGCGCAGGCTGGTCTACCGCGGGCAGTTCGACGACAGCAGGCCGGGCAGTGGCGAACCAGTGACCGGCCGGGATCTCCGGGCAGCGGTGGATGCCCTGCTGGAGGGAAGACCCCTGCCCGAAGACCAGAAGCCGAGCATGGGCTGCAACATCAAGTGGAAGCCCGGGAACGCGCCGGACTATTTTGGCTGATGGTCCCGCCGAGGCGGGCTGGGAAAGTTGTGCCGTAGGGCTCCCTCGGGCATACTGGAGCGGTCGCATCGAGGCTGGCTCGGCTGCCCGGCTTGGACCGACGGCCATGCCCGGTGAACGCAGCCGACCCGGACCGGACGAATCGGTGAAGGAGACATGCTCACCCGGAAACAGAAAGTTCGATTGGGCCTCTTCCTCGTGATCGGGGTTGGGGCTGTTGTGGTGGGCTTGGCCCTGGTGGCCGGTTTGAGCCTCTTCAAGAGGTACGACCACTACGAGATTCGCTTCACCGAGACCGTGTCGGGCCTGTCGGTGGGCTCCCCGGTCAAGTTGCGGGGCGTGGAGGTGGGACGGGTCGAAGACATGGACATCGACCCCGATGACACTGACGTGGTCCGGGTACGCATTCGGTTGCGTCACGGCACGCCCATCGTGCAGGGCGCCTGGGCCGAGTTGAATTCTTCCGGGATCACGGGCCTGAAATACATCGACATCCAGGGAGGCAAGAAGGGCGCCCCCCGTCTGGAACCAGGCAGCCAGATCCCGGCACACACCTCCACCCTGTCTCAGATCACGGGTAAGGCCGAGACCATCGCGTTCAAGCTGGAAAAGCTTTTAAACAATATCCTCGCCTTCACCGGGCCGCAGCGACGGGATGCGTTCAATGACCTGGTGGACCAGGCCAGGAGTGCCCTGCACAACACCTCGCGCTTTGCAGACCAGGGCACCAAGACCCTGGAACGGGTGGGGCCCCGCCTGGACAGGGCTCTCTACGACTTCGCCCGGTCCGCGAGGCAGATCCGCAGGACCGCCTCCCGGGTGGATCATCTCGTGGCTGCCACGGACAAGGAATTCGTGGGGGCGCTCAAGGATATGCGTCGAGTCCTGGCCCACTTGGACGACATGACCAAGAAGAAGGGCGACATGGGTCGCACCCTGGCCCAGGTGCGTCACTTCCTGCGGGTCCTGCAACGCAAGCTGGCCGGCAAACAAATGGATGCCAACTTGAGCCAGCTCCACAAGGCTTTGACGGCCATGCGTCTTCTGGCCCTGGACCTGCGAGGCCTGGTGACCAGGGCCTCGGTGGACCTCAGGCCCGCGGTCCGGGCCATCCGCAGGGCGGCGGAAAACCTGGAAGGTTTTGCCAGGGCGATTCGAGAGAACCCGGCCGCGATCCTGCGGCCCTCTTCCACGCGGCGCAGGTAGGCGCCGGCAGGGATGGTGTCATGGTATCGCGCATGGGTCCGGCAGTGGCAATGAAGTCTTTGGTTCCCGGGCAGGCCGGGGAAAAAAACCGTTGGGCGACCGCCTGGTTTGTCATGGGGTTCTTGCTGTTTGTCGCTGGGACCGGGAGCGGCTGCTTCGGATCTGCCAAGGCCGCGGTCCAGCACTACTACGAGCTTCCCGCATACAAGGACCTGTCTCTGTCAGGTCCGAAAATCGACAAGGTGGTCCGGGTCGAGGAATTCGACACCGCGTCGGCCTACGACGTGCTCCGGTTGGCCTACCGCGTCTCGACATACGAAATCCGCTACTACGGCGTGCGGCAATGGGTGAGCAAGCCGGGGGCCCTGGTGGCCTCTTCCCTGCGTCGTGCCCTGGAGGCCTCCAAGCGGTTTCGCCTGGTGACCGAAGAGTCGCCTCCCGTGGCGGACTATTCGGTGCAGGGCAAGGTGTTGGCCATCGAGGAGGTGGACCATGGGCCCAGAAAGGGACGCTGGTATGCGCACCTTGGGCTGCGCATCCTGGTTCGATCCGTTTCGGACGGCAGGGTGGTGTGGCGGGGTGATTTCGATCGCATGGTTCCAGTGCGCCGTCGCAGGGCCGTGGACGTGGTGGCGGGGCTGACGCGGCTCATGCGTGAGCTGGCCAAGATCGTGATTGCGCGGATCCAGGCGGATGCCGGCGCGCCCAGGCGGGCCAACTGATTCACTGGATTCGCCAGGGCATTCCTGCAGGCTATCTACCAGGAGGGCGGGCCGCCGTGTTCCAGAAGAACACCCGCGCATCGGGACATCTTTCTGCAACCGCAAGGGCATGGGCGAAGGCCTTGGCCGTATAGACCGGTTCCAGGACCAGGCCGTCTTTGGCGGCAATGGCCTGGGCTCTGCGGCCCTGGTCCGTGGGTTTGCCGTAAGTGCCGCCGAACTGGTCCGTCACCACCCGAACAGATGCGTGTCGAGCCGCGGGCCCCCGGGTCCTGTGGGCGGCCGGGGCCTGGAGTCGTTGGAGGAATTTGGTCAATTCCCAGGCCTGGCGTGAGAGGTTGATGCGGTTGGCCAGCATCGCGCTGGTCACCCTCACGGCATGGAGGCGGCAAGTCATGGCTGCCGCATCCAGGCCCATCCAGAGCCCGGCTGCGGTCCCTGCACTGCCCAGGGCCACCACCAGGACGTCTGGCTTGGGACAGAGCCCTGCCGCCACTTGTTGGGCCAGTTCCAGGCCCGCAAGGTAAAATCCCAGGTTTCCCAGCGGATTCGATGCGCCGGCTGGAATCCAATAGGTGCCAGGCCCGGGCAGACTCTGAAGGAAGGCTGTCGGCGCCTGGAGCCAGGACGGTGCTTCGGCGATGCGGCAACCGGATTCCAGGATGGCCTGGTGCAGTAACCGGGCATGGCGGCTTGGGTATTCGGGAAACAGGAAGGCATGGGCATGGAGGCCCAGCAGCTTGCTGAACCGGGCCACCGCCAGGACATGGTGGGATCCCGATGGCCCCATGGTCCATGTGTTGGTGGCTTCTGTGACCAGGGCCTGGGCCAGGATCCATTCCAGTTTCCGGACCTTGTTTCCCCCGTAGAGGGGACTGGATTGCGAGTCGTCCTTGACCCACAGGCGGCCCCCGGTGAGGCGGGACGCCTGGACCAGCGGTCTGACGGGGGTGGGTAGCTGCGCCAGGTGGAGTCGAGGCAGCCCACCCATGAAAGGATCGGCCTTGGGTTGAGCCTTGGGCGGGCGGGCCTGGGCGATGTCCGTATCAGGGGCCAAGGGTCAGGCCCCTGGGGGGATCAGATTCAGGTCCTGGAGTACGGCTTGGAGCCGCTGGGCGTTTTCCGGGCGCATCTCCCAGAGCGGCAACCGCACCTCGGGGGACATGAGCCCCATGAAGGCCATGGCCTGCTTGGCCGGGGCGGGATTGGTTTCGAAGAACAGGGCGCGCATCAAATCCAGATGGTGGTAGTGGAGTTTTCGGGCCTCGGCCAGGTTTCCCTGGAGTGCTGCCTGCACCATTGCGTTCATTGCTTCCGGGATGACGTTGGAAGCAACGGAAATCACTCCCGCAGCTCCTGCGCAGATGGCGGGGAAGGCCAGGTCGTCGTTGCCCGACAGGATGTCGATCCGGTGGGCACAGAGCCGGATATCGTCGTAGAGCTGGGACCAGTCCGACGAGGCTTCCTTGAGTGCGACGATCTCATCGATGTCCGCGAGCCGGGCAGTGGTGCCGGGAGCCAGGTTGGCGCCCGTCCTGCCGGGGACATTGTAGAGGACCATGGGCAGGCCGGCTTCTGACGCCAGGCGTTCGTAATGGTGGTAGAGGCCTTCCTGGGTGGGCTTGTTGTAATAGGGCGTCACCACCAGGGCTGCGTCCACGCCCCAGTCACGGACCTGCTTGGTCCGAAGGATCGTGGACCGGGTGTCGTTGGATCCCGTTCCCGCGATGACGGGCAGCCTGCCTGCCGCAGCCTTCACCGTGGCCCTGACCAGGGACTCGTATTCGTCCTGGGTCAGGGTGGCGGCTTCCCCGGTGGTTCCACAAACCACCAGGCCCTGGATGCCTGCGGCGATCTGGCGTTCCAGGAGGGCCTCGAACGTCTTCATGTCCACTGTTCCCTCCCGCATGGGGGTGACCAATGCGGTGAAAGTTCCTTGCAGTTTCATTTTCTTCCTTCCTGCCCTGCCGATGCGTTTTCTCACGGTGCGCCCGGCGGCCACCATATGGTGCGAAGAGAGCCTCTCTTCGTCTTTTGGGGACATTGTCGAGAAGTCCGGCATCTGCGTCAACCACAGTCTTGCATGCCCAGGTATCGCGATCGTCCGCTGTCGGTGGATCCTTCGAGCATCTGTCGACATTGCATGGAAACGAGGTATGAAAGGATCCATGCCATGGAGTTTGACAGGGCCGACTTGGAGGCTACCCTAAGGTGCCGTTTCCAAGGCCTGTCATTGCGGTGCAGGTCCTGGTTTTTCTCGGGCGAAGGGGGGGGGCGGCCCGGGGTGAAATTCCATGGAACGATGCAGTCATGACATGATGCAATGGGACGATGTCATCGAGGAGGAGTATCTTGGCACGAGGCAAAAGAACGGGGATCGAGGCTGATTTTTCTGCCATCGAAAAGAGGGTGGAGCGGTTTTTTCAGCACAATCCTTTTGGAGAGTTTCGGCCGTCGGAGTTGGAGGGCCGGCTTGGGTTGGGGAAGAACCGCAGACGCTTGATTCGAGACGTGCTGGCCGACCTGGCGCGACGGGGCCTGTTGGTGCGCCGAAAGGGCGGCTGGTACCGTTGGGCCGGAGACCGGGCGCAGCCATCCGAAGCGGAGCGCCAGGGTGTGTTTCGTCGGACGAGGGCAGGCTATGGGTTTGTGGAGACCGGCGCCGGAGGAAAGCCGGTGTTCGTTCGTGCATCGCTGACAGGAGGCGCCATGGATGGCGACATCGTCACGGTGCAGACATGGGCGCAAGGGGATCGGTTGGCCGGTTCCGTGACCAAGGTCCTGGAACGAAAGCGGGAGCTGTTCGTGGGCACGCTGCGGTCAGACTCGTCTCGGACGTACATCGAGCCGGACGACGCGAGGCTCGGCGAGTTCGTCGACGTGGAACGAGCCGATGCTGCCTGGAAGGACATGGCCGTGGTGGCCAAGTTCGTTTCCTATCCCAGCTCGGCCAGGCAGAGGCCCCAGGCGGAGGTGGTCGAGGTCCTGGGCAAGCCCGGGGAGGTGGACACCGAGGTGGCGAAGATCATCCTGCTGGCCGGGCTCTCCCTGACGTTCCCTCCCGAGGTGGTGGCTGAAGCGGAGGCTTCTGCGGGCAGGCCCGTAGAACCTGGGACGGGACGCGAAGATCTGCGTCATCTGTTTTTTATGACCATCGATCCCACGGACGCCAAGGATTTCGATGACGCGCTCTGCCTCGAAGAGGGGAAAAACGGGGCAACGAGTCTCTGGGTGGCCATTGCGGACGTGTCCAACTATGTGCGCCCGGAAACGGCCCTGGATGCCGAGGCAAGAAAGCGCGGTTTTTCACTCTACCTGCCGGACCGAGCCGTCCCCATGCTCCCGGAGTCACTGAGCAGCGGCGCCTGCAGTCTCAACCCGAATGAAGACCGCAATGCCATGGTGGTGCGCATGGACCTGGACGCCAAGGGGCTGGTGCGTCGTGCCTGGTTCGGCAGAGCGGTGATCCGGTCCAAGGCCAGGCTGGACTATGCCCGGGTGGCCAGACTCTTGTCGGGCGAGACTGCTATCCGGCGTGAGCTGGATGAGAATGTGGTCTCCCGGGTCTTGGGGTTGGACGCCCTGGCCAGATTGCTGCTGCGCCGCCGCAGGGCCAGAGGACTGCTCGAAATCGAGACGGCGGAGCCCAAGGTGGTTTTCGACGAGGACGGCCGGGTTGGAGACGTCACGTTTTCCAAGCCGAATCGTTGGGTGAAACGTGCCTATGGCCTGGTGGAGCAGTGCATGCTCGAGGCCAACGAGACCGTGGGTCGGCTGATGGCTGCCGAGGGCATCCAGGTGCCCTGGCGCATCCATCCGGAACCCAAGCCCAAGCGGCTGGAAGCCCTCGCCATGGTGCTCGAACGCATCGGCCTGGATGTGCCGGAAGAACTGACGTCACCAGATGGCCGGGTGTCCACAAAGGTTCTGGGCCGGGTGGCAAGGGATCTGGCTTCGCATCCAGATGGAGACATCCTTTCCATTTACCTGCTGACCTCTCTGGCGCAGGCGTCCTATGCCGCCACCAACCGCGGCCACTATGCCCTGGGTTGTGGAACGTATCTCCATTTCACCTCTCCCATCCGGCGCTATGCCGACCTGTTGGTGCACCGAGCTCTGGGGGAGTTGGTGGCGTCGGGTCCCATCGAACGGGACTGTGCCGGGGGGCTTGGAGCCTTCGACCTGGACGTCTCCAGGGTCGGGGATGCAGAGATAGCGACGCAGAAGGGAAAGAACGGAGATCAGGAAGCTGGAGGAGACGAGTTTTCCCTGCTCTGTGCCGAGCTGTCCGAGACGGAGCGGCGCTACATGGATGCAGAGCGCGAGGGCGTAAACCTGTTTCGGGCCCTGCTCATGCAGGGCCGGATTGGAGAGGTTCTGGATGGCCGTGTGACCGGCGTGGCGCCCTTCGGCCTCTTCGTGGCGGCGCGGACGCCATTCGTGGAAGGCCTGGTTCGGGCGGCCGACCTCGGTGGAGACCGCTGGGAGATGGAGGAGACAGGCATGTATCTCGTCCAGGGCGGTTCCGGGCGACGGTGGGGCGTGGCCGACAGCATGGCGGTGCAGGTTGCAGACGTTTCGGTTCCCAGAAGACAGGTCCTCTTTCTTCCGGCGAGGGGCGAGGCGGACCGTGCCCCCCGGGAGCGTCGGTCAGGCCGCAGGCAGGGCAGGAGACGCAGGAGATAGTTGCGGCACGGCTCTGGAGTTCTTTCAATCGTGAGACGAGAAGGTGAGACGATCCATGAGCGACGAATGGCGCAGGGCACGTGAAGAAATCGAACGACAGACGCTCCATCCCGCGGCGGCCCGGTCGGTTCGAAGTAAGGGCAGACAGCGGTCTGAGCCGGAATGTGCGGTGCGTACGGAGTTTCAGCGAGACAGGGACCGGATCTTGCACAGCAAGTCCTTTCGTCGTCTCGCCCGTAAGACCCAGGTGTTTCTCAACCCGGAGGGCGACCACTATCGCACCAGGATCACGCACACCCTCGAAGTTTCACAAATCGCCAGGACCATTGCCAGGGGGCTGAGGCTCAATGAAGATCTTACCGAGGCGGCTGCCTTGGGCCACGACCTGGGACACACGCCCTTTGGTCATTCCGGTGAGGCGTTGCTCAATCGGCTGGCCGGTGGATTCCATCATGCAAAGCAGAGCCTGCGGGTCGTGGACGTCCTGGAGCGTGACGGGCAAGGCTTGAATTTGACATGGGAGGTCCGAGACGCCATCTTGCACCACTCCAAGGGCAAGGGGCCGATCCTGGCGCCTGCGGGCAAAGGGCCGGGGACCATCGAGGGACAGGTGGTCCGCGTGGCCGATATCGTGGCCTATGCCAACCACGATCTCGACGATGCGGTCCGCGCGGGCATCTTGTCCCTTGGAGAGTTGCCGGACGCAGTGGTAGAGGTGCTCGGCCGAGGGCATTCCGAGCGCATCACGTTCCTGGTCACAGACATCTTGCGACACACGAACCTGGATGAAAAGCCCAGGATCGAGATGAGTTCAGAAGCGCTGGAGGCGCTTTCCGGGCTTCGGGCATTTTTGTTCGACCGTCTTTACGAAAACCCCCTCGTCTACGGGCAGTTCGGCAAGGCAAAGCAGATCATGGAGGCGCTCTGGGAGATGTTCGTCTCGGACCCAGACCTGCTGTTCGGGCGGTATTGGAAAGATTGCCCGGAGCATCTGCGCTCCCCTGTGGAGCGGGCGGTGGCAGATTTTCTGGCAGGCATGACCGATCGGTACGCCATCAGGCTGTTTCAGGATTTGTACCTGCCAAAGTCCTGGTGGCGGTTGTAGGCACTGCGTCCCTTTTCGATGGCCTGCTCCACCTGGTCCAGGATGATTCTCTTCTTGATGGGCTTGGTCATAAACAGGTCTGCGCCCGCTTCTTCCGCTTTCACGCGATTCGTTTCAGCGGTCCGGGATGTGAGTACCAGGACCGGCAGGAAACGGTGCCTCGGGGATTTCCGGATGCGCTCGATGAGGGAATAGCCGTCCATTCGCGGCATTTCCAGGTCCGTGACCACGACGTCGAAGTCCGCCGAGCCCATGCGTTCCCAGGCATCCCATCCGTCCACCGCCGGTTCGACTTCGTATCCCGCTTCGAGGAGGACACGCGTGAGCACTTCCCGAATGCTCCTCGAGTCGTCACAGACCAGCACCCTCCGGTTCCGACTCTGTTCCGTTTCAGCGGTGACCTCGGTGCTCTCGGTCGTCGGCCGGAACCGAGACGTCGCTGCCAGGGCAAGGGCTGCGGGATCCATGACGAGTTGGACCTTGCCCGAACCGGAAATAGTGGCTCCATAGTAAAAGGGAAGAGCAGCCAGGAGCGGACTCAAGGGCCGGACGACGATTTGTCTCGGACCCACGATTTTGTCGCAGGTGACCACGAAACGATTGTGTTCCCAGCGGACCACGAAACCGGGGATGTGTCGGCCCCTGACCCTCCTCTTCAGACCCAGGAGGCCCGGAAGATCCACGACCGGGAGCCGCCGCCCCGACACCATGGTCGTGGGTTCGGGCCTGTCGAGATCCTCGGGCCGGATGAGACAGGACTCTCCCACATGGGACACCGAGATGGCCATGACCTCGCCACCGAGTTTGAAGAGCAGGGCATTGGTGATGGCAGCCAGGATGGGGAGGCGGAGTACGAAGGTGGTCCCCTTCCCCGGGACAGACTCCACCGCAACCTCTCCTCCCATGGAGGAAACCACGGAGTGGACCACGTCCAGGCCGACGCCGCGCCCCGAGATCCTGTCGGCCTCGGTTTTCGTGGTAAAACCGGGCGAAAAAATGAGGTGGAGGGCGTCTGAGTCTTCCATGTCGCGCAGCTCGCGGTCGCTGGCCAGGCGTTTGTGCAAAGCCGCCTGCCGGATGATTTCCGTATCGATTCCTCGGCCGTCGTCGGAGACCTGCAAAAGAGCGAAGTCGCCTTCATGCTGTGCCGTGATACGGATTTGTCCCGTTTCCGGTTTGCCGAGTCGTCGTCGTTCGTCAGGGGGCTCGATCCCGTGGGCCACGGCGTTGCGGACCAGGTGGACCATGGGATCGACGAGCCGTTCCGCCACGGCTCGATCCAGCTTGGTATCAGCCCCTGTGACCGTGATCTGGACCTTGCGACCAAGGTTTCTGGCTGCCGTGCCCACGGCCCGTTCCAGGCGCAGCATCAAGAACTGGATGGACTGCATGCGGAGCTGTACCAGGTCTTCCTGGAAGCGCCCCGCCACCTTACCGAGCCATTCGGCCTCCTCGGTGAGGCCGGTGACGGCCCTGTTCAGGTTTGCCTGCTCATCGGCCAGTTCCACTTCGAGTTCGGCCAGGCGTCTGCGGAAGGCCGGCCCTGCGGCGGATCCAGAGCCGATGACTTCGTGTCGAAAGGCCCGGTGCGTCTTGGACAGGTCGGAGACCAGGTCGGAGAGTTCCTGGGCTCGTTTTTGAATCCTGGTCCTTGCGAAGACGAACTCGGCGAGCAGATCCATGAGTCCGTCGATGTCTTCGATGGGGATGCGGACGACTCTGCGATCTGCGTCGCGCCGCCCATGGTCACGGCGGTCCGATATGCGGCGGCGTTCCTGCATGGGCCGGTAGGCCTGGCCGTCCTGGCCTTTTTCTCCAGTCGTCTCGACGACAGGCGCGTCGTTTCGGTGGTTCGAAGATGACGCGCTTTGCCCTGTTGCATTGTCACTGGGAACATCGGTCTCGGTGGGCTTCGTGCCGGCCTGTCCTGTTGGAATGTCTCGCCCAGTGACCTGGCGAAGAATGGCTGTCATGGCTTTTTCCGCCTGGGCCATGACTTCAGGGTCATTGGATGCCGTCCGGAGCAGATCTACCGCCTGTTCCGCGATGGCGAGTTGTCCGTCGGAAAACCGCGCCTTGGCCCTGACCTCGTCGAGCATCTCTTCGAACCGATGGGCGGCCTTTCCCAGGACCTCCAGCCCCACGGTTCCAGCGGCTCCTTTCATGGTGTGAACCGCCCGAAAGAGTCGATGGATGGCTTCACTGGATGACTGGTCGTCGTTGAGGACGGCCAGGGCTTCTTCCATGCGTTCCAGGTGTTCGGCGGCCTCTTCCCTGAACACAGTTTGGAGCATGGCCAGGGTTTCGGGATCCCAGTCTGAGTCTTTGGCATCGTCGGTGTCTTGGGCCGATCGATGGGTGTCGCGGGCCGTGGGGGCGTCGGGGGGCGCAGCAGTGGTTGGCGCCTGATGATCCGGGCTGTCATCTGTGGCATCTTCCCGGGTGTCGGAGGCGTGACCTGACGGAGGCTCTGTGCTCCCAGCCTGCTTGTCTTGCTCTGCCAGCCGCTGAGCCTGGGTTGCCTTCAAGTCTTGGACCATGCCCACCAGGCGGTCTACGAGTGGTTGGGTCTCGGTCACGTGGCCCTGTCGGAAATGTGATTCGAGTTCGGCCGCCGTGCGACTGATTTCTTCGAAGCCCAGCATGGCCGATGCGCCCTTCATGCCGTGGGCGGCGTCGGTCTTGTCGAGCAGACCCGCGTCCTTGGATTGGAGGGTCTCGATGTAGCCCGTGACTTCGGTGATAAAGATCTGGAAGAGGCTGTCGTCGAGTTGCATTCCGCCCATGATTCTATCAGTCCTGGGCGACAGTGTCGGGCCCGTCGGAAGTTTCGGATTGATTCGACGATTCTTGGGGCTCGGTGCCCGAGACGGCCCCGAATTCGTCTTGGGCTTGCTTGGAGCGCGTCTTGGGAGCTCGGGAGATGCCACGTTTCGGGATGCGGACCACCGCTCGTTTCGGTGTGTGACCGGAAGCCTGTTCCCCTTGAATCATGGGCAACTTTTCGCTCAGTTCCCGGCGGATGTCATCCAGCAGGTCGTTGAGTTTGGATCGCGCTTCGCTGCCCCGGGCCAATTCGATGGCCCGGAGTGTGTCTGCGAGGTCCTGGAGGCTCTCTTCGAACCTGGTCCGGGACTTGGCCAGAGATTCTTCGATGTTGGCTTGATCGATCTGTCGCACTTTGAATCGGGAGATGGCGAGGTTGAGTCCCTTGGATGAGGCAGCAAGACGCTCTGCCGCACTTTTGGATGCCGTGGCCCGCTGCGCGGTGCTGTGGGTCATTTTCCGGACTTCGTCCATGGAATGCAGGGCGTCTTCGGTTGCATCCTGGATGGTTTCCATGAAGGCACCGATGTCCTTGGTCAAGCTCGAAGACCGTTCCGCCAGCTTGCGCACTTCGTCTGCCACCACGGCAAACCCTTTGCCACGCTCTCCTGCGCGGGATGCCTCGATGGCGGCGTTGAGCGCGAGCATGTTCGTCTGGGCGGCGATTTCGTCGATGCGTTCGACGATCTGGTTGATTTCCGTGGAACGTTCCCCGAGTTCTCGCAGCTTCACCGAGATTTCCTCGAGTGCTGCTGTTTGCGCCGAGGCGTCCTGGGCCATGTCCTGGCTGGATGCCAGGATGGCCTCGGCTCCTCGGTCCACGTCCAGGGCGGATTTTCGGACCTGCACCACGAGGTGACCGATGCTTTCCAACATGTGGTTGAACGCGTCGGTTACACTGCCCAGTTCGTCGGGCGTCACTTCGCCCCGGGACGTGAGATCGCCTTCCGAGGCGGTGGAGACGATTTCCAGCAACCGCATGATGTCTCTTTGGAGCCGGAGTTTGTCTTCTTCGCTCTGGATGAGGCCGACGATCCGGTTTAGCATCTCGTTGATGGTTTGGGCAAGGATTTGCAGCTCATCACCACTGTTGATCTGGCACCTGGCGTCGTAGTCACCGTCGCGGATTTGCTGTGCCGTCTCAGTGAGAGACATGATGGGCTGAAGGAATTTCGTCCGGAAGTATACCGTCGTGCTCCCAGCCAGGAGCACTGCGAGGATCACCAGGCCCAGGACCGCAAGATTGAGATAGTGTCGGAATCTCTTGATGCCTTTTTCGAAATTGTTAGAAATCGCCGTGGACGTGACGGTAAGGCGATCCAGGGCCGGTCCCACCTTTTCCAGTCCGGTGCTCACGTTCTTGAATTCCTCGACCACGCCGCTCAGCAATCGTTGCACCGGGCCCTTGAGTTGAGTCCTGGTGGCCAGAGACCACCGGGTGTCGTCCACCGATGTCATGTACGTGATGACCCAGTAGAACTGGGACGACTTGCTCCTCGCATTTCCCCCCGCGCTGGGCTCGTACAGTTGGCCCTTGATGAGACGGACCTCGCCTGGCATGGGCGCAGATGCCACGGGGACCTTCCGGACCATGTCACGGTAACCGGATGATACGAGGAGGTTGAGCAATTGGTTTGCCCAGGGTCTGCGGACCCTCGAGAGGTCTTGCCCGATGACCTCCTTGTCGGAATGCAGGGCAACGATGTCACGGCCCTTCTCGACGAGGTGGCCCTGCCCGTCGAACCGGTCTGGTTCGTGGAGGAGGACGAGACTGTCGGAGTCTCCTCCAATGTTGGCACGGTCCAGGAGATACTTGCGCAGCCCCGGAACGTGCATGGGTTGACGACGTAGGTTTCGGGGAGCCAACTTGACGAGAGCCGCGGCCTGGGCGGCCACTGCGAGTACTTCCTGTTGGCGAATTTGCCGCAGGGCCCTGTCGATGGCCTGCCTGCTTCTCCTGAGGCCTGCGTGGATCCGCATTTGGGTGTTGACGATGTCGTTTCTGGCTTGTTCGATGTTCTTGCTGATGGGTGTAAGGGATCGACGGTGCTCCCGGCGGATTTCATTGAGCTTGCCCGCCGCTCGACTCATGACCAAAAGCGTAACCACCAGGGGAACGAGGACGAGCAGGAGCGTGCTGACGAGGAGTTTGAGCGTCAGACCGCGGACCAGGGGCGTGATGCGGCTGCGATGGGGACTCATGAGGCCACCTGCCTCGCCAACTCGGCTCCCACGGCACTGCTCCTGGCCACCGCTTCTCTCAGGAGACGTTCGATGTGCACCAACTCCACTGTGCCGTCATCCAGCTCGATGGTGCCGGCGGTAAGGCTCGTCTCTGCAGCGGGCTTGAACTGGTAGCGCCGGTCTTTGGTTACGTCCTCGATGTGGTCTACCAGCAGACCGGCGTGGATGTTCCTCCATGAGACGAGCACCGCCGTTCGTCCAGGCAAGGCCCTGGATGGGGGCGCGGAAGAGAGAATGGGCGCTGGGTCCAACAGAACCACGACTCTGCCGCGAAGGTTCGTCAAGCCCACGAAACAGGCCGGCGCCCTTGGAATGGGCGTGACGTACCCGGTTCGGAAAACCTCGTCCACGAATCGTAACTCGATGGCCACTTTCTTGTCCCCGAGCCTGCAGACGAGAAGCAGGGGAAGGGTGTCCGGGGCCTGCGATGGAGAAGAATTCCGGCTGTCTTGCTGGTGCGTCTCCGTCATGGGCGTGGGGCGCTCAGTTCGCGTCTTCCAAGTAGACCTGGATTTTTTCGACGAGGACTTTCTGGTCCACGGGTTTGACCAGGTATTCGTTTGCTCCCTGTTTCATTCCCCAGTAACGGTCACTTTCCCGATCCATCGAGGTGATCACCAGGATGGGCAAATCTTTGAACTCCGGGTCCGCCCTCAGGGATCGACAGAGCTGAAAGCCGTTGATTTTGGGCATGATGATGTCCAAAATCACCAAATCCGGCTTCTCCTTGCGGATGAGTGCTTCGGCGTTTTGTCCGTCATTCGCCATGACCACGTCGTGTCCCAGGGGAACGATGGTCCTTCTCAGCATCTCGGCCGCTGTGGGAGAGTCTTCTGCGATGAGTATCTTGGCCACTGCATCACCTCGGTTCATGTGTTCGACGCTGTCCGTTGCGGTTCGGGGTGGCTCACACCGCCACCGCCGAGACTCGTTTCCTGACGAGTTTGATGGACAGCAATCGATAGAGCATCTTCGAGACATCGAAGGAACTCATTCGGCTCTGCCGGATGATGTCCTTGACGCTGTTCTTTCCGTTCACGAGTTCCAAGACGATCTGTTCTTCCCTGGTGAGTCTGTCGGGACCCATGGCCTTGACCGCATCATCGTTGCGGACGAAGACCTGATCGAAGTCATCGATTTCACGCTCGATGAGATGCCATTCGTCCACGCGACGAAATCCCTCCATGAGGATGCCGTCTACGGAGAGGTCGAGAGCCGCCTCCTGGGCAGACGTGGGCAGGTCTTGGGTGGCACGGAAGGTGAATCGACCGAAGTTCCATCGCAGGAGTTCGTAGACCAATTCGCTGGTCTGGCGCGACATGGCTTCTTTGAGGTCGTCGGGCGTCAGGCGCTGCGCCTTGACCAGTTCTGCGCCCAGCAGGCCCCCCGACAACCCTTCGATGAAATCTTCGAGTTCGTCTTCCGTCATCAGGTTTGCATCGATGATGAATCGTCCGAGGAGGTATTCTTCGGCCAGGCCGGCGGCACTGGCCATGAGCACCCGGCCCTGCTTGAAGGACAGTTCAATCTTCGCGCCTCCTCGGGTCACCGACAAAATTCCCGTTTGCTTCTGGTCCTGGAGGAGCTGGAGGACCTCGGCGATGGGCACGACGCGCAGGTCACCTGTCAGTGCCGGCGAGCCGATTTCCGCCAATTCCGGACAAGAGGCTCTCAGTTCGCCCAGCAGCGCTTCGAGCGTTTGATCGTCGAGTGAATGGCGGGCTGCCTCGGTCAGGGCGGACATGTCCAGATCTTTGTCTTCGAGCGTCGGGTCGCTCAAAATGCCTGCTGCCGTGGCTCGGGCCAGGCCGTCGCGAAACTGGGCCAGCGCGGCCCTGCGCTCCCTGGTGGCGGCATCCGCCGCTTCGAGCAAATCCGGTTCTGCCGGCGTATCTTCGGCTGGGGTTTCCTCGGCAGGAGACCTGTCGGCGCCGTCTCCTTCCTTGCCGTCCGTCTTGTCTTTGTATTTGGTGATACTATGGTCCACTACCGCCGTGATTGCCTCGGGACTAAAGGGCTTGGTGATGTAGTCTACGATCCCCATCACCTTGACGAACCGGTCTCCCACCTGGTCGCCCTTGGCGCTCATCAGGATGACTGGGACATCGGCCAGGTTCGAGTCCTCGGAAAGGGCGCGGCATACCTGGTAGCCGTTCATTTTGGGCATCACGAAGTCGAGAAGGATGAGGTCTGGCTTGGTTTTCCTGGCGGCGGCGATTCCGGCTTCTCCATCCGGGGCGGTGATCACGTCGTAGCCGGCCTTCGTGAGCACGAGCTGGACCACCTTGAGGATCGTGGGGCTGTCGTCGACGACCAAGACCTTGTGTGCCGCCATGCGTCTTCTCCGAAACGTGAGGGAAGATCTGCCGTTTCTTACCGAGACAGACTATATGTGATCTGTCCAACGGATACGTCGAAACCTAGCATCGACCTGAGAAGGGGTCAAGCAGTGCAGGTGCTGTTGGGCTGTTTGGTCGCCGAGATTGCGTGTTTTGACTTTGAAGAGCCGTCTGCAGTCCGGGGTGGTGGCGATTTCGCTGCTGCCGTGACGATTTCGTCGCAACAGAGCGCGGGAGAATCGAGCAGCATCTATTTGGTGGTTGGAGGAGGCGTCGGCCCATGGCCGGTGGGATGGTCGGCTGCAGCAGGCCGGGGCATGGTCCGGGTCCGCTGTTTTTTCTTTGCAGGCGGTGGCGCCTGGATCGCAGTTTTTCGATTGGAGGGGAGGACTGGAACCGGGGGATGAGTGCCTCTTCTGCGATGGCGCCAGTGAGGCCGGACATAGTACCAGCGATTTCCCTTTCGGACATAGGCCGCCCGGCGATATTCCCAGTTTCTCCTGGCCTTGATGAACCGTCCCGGTCTCCAACGATAGGTGCCCGTGATTTCGAGCCATTCCCAGTAACCGCCCACCCAGATGAAGCCCGGCCTGCTGTGGGCCACGGCTGCTTGTTTCCTGGGGGGAGGCGGTCCGAAGGGCACCGGGACCACCAGCCGGCTCTTTCTGCGTTCGTTGGCGAGGAATCCTTTGCAACCGATCTGCGAAAGGATGGTCAGGCCGATGACCGCTGCTGTCAGGTGCCGCCATGCTAGTATTCTTGCCACTGCTCACTCCCTGGTGGGGATCCGGTTCGCGGATCGCGGTGTTGTCGGTTCTTTGCCTTTCCGTCACCTGCATCGACAGGCATGGTCACCTGCCTGCGAACCTCCTGACAGTCCCGGAATGATTATGTAGCCTGCCATACCGAAGTCAAGGATGAGTTTTGTATTTGTGAAAAATTCTACGGTTGCATCAGCCGTTGCATTGGTCTGCGTAGTCCTCGCAGCAGTCTCCGTATTCCCGGCAGGAAGAGTCACCAGGATCCATCTGGTGCGGCCCCACCGCAGGATGCCAGGCAACTGCCGGCATAGGGAGTCTCCGGGTCCATGGATGGTTCCGGTTGCTGTTTTTCCTGTCCAGGCTGATGGCATGGCTGGACGCGGTGGCAGATGGACTGGCCGTTTTCGCCGGTCGTCCGGCGGATCGATTGGCCTGCCTCGCAAACCTCTTGCTTGAAACCAATCCGTGGGGGCGGTAAGATACAAGACAGATTCAATCCAAATATTCTCCGGCGTTCGGACCCCCGGCGAATGGAATGCTTTGGGCAGGTCGCCCTGCCAAGGAGACTGCGTGATGAAACGATTGGGCCTTGTTATCGGGATTTTTGGGTTGCTCGTTGCCGGTGTTTGGAGCGGCTCGGGATGCGGGCAGGGATGCAGCGGCATGGAACCGGCACCGGCGCCCATGCCGTCGAGTCAGACCATCGAAGGAGGGATGCAGCTTCGCATCACCGAAGGAGGGCTGTCGAAACTCGTCGAGGACCTCCGGCTCATGGTCAACGATTCCTTGCAGGATTTGTCTGTTTCGGAGCAACAAATCGTCAACAGCTCCATCGGCACCTTGACCCTTTGTTCGGGCGGCTGTCCCCTCTCGGTGAACCTCGATGGCCTGGCCCTGCAGGTGGCGGATGCCGACACGCTCTTGATGGACACGGCCCTGGCCATCGACACGGACCTAACGTTGTATGGATACCCCATCGTGGGAAGCGACTTTTCCTGTAGTTTCCGGATGACCACGGATCCGAGCGCGCCGCTGCACGTGGTGGCCGAGATAGGATTCTTCATCCGGGACGAGGACGGTGAACTGCGCGTGGAGGTCCAGGGAATTCGGAGCCTGGACCTGAGTGGGATCGACTTCCACGTGCATGACTGCGGGTTCCTCACCGACGTCCTGGATTGGTTCGGAGATGTCCTCGAACAACTCTTGGATTGGTTGGGAGACGTGGTGTCCAATCCGTTGGGCAATTGGCTCACGAACAATTTGATTCTGCCTTGGCTCCAGCCATACATCGACCAGATGTTGCCCGATCCCATGGGGATCGAGGGACAGGTGGACATTGGTGCGCTCCTTTCGGCTTTCTCGCCGGGAACCAAGGGGAAGCTGGAAATGCGTATGACTCCCGGCGGCTACGTCAATCTCCTCCAGGGCGGCATTTCCCTGGGAGTGATCACCGGGCTAAACAGCGATCGCGATCCCACCACCAGGGGGGATGTCGCCGACGAGTATGGCGTCAAAGAATACAGCGAAGGGGCCCTCTGCGTTCCGCCCTTCCCCACGCTCGACCTCCAGCCCTTCGTCCAGGCTGGTGACATGACCGTGGTGCCCACCCGTAATACCTTTGCCCTGAATGTGGCCGGGGAGCTAAGCGGCACCATGGACGAGAGTGCTCTGACCTATCAGTCCGGGCCCAAGGCGGGGCAGGTTGCAGACCTGGCCATTGGTATCAGCCAGTATTTCCTGAACCTGGCCGGGTTCCATATCATAAATTCCGGTGGACTCTGCGTGACCATGGGGACCGAGCAGGTGTCCATGCTCACCGTGGGCATGTTTGCGCTGGTGGTCCCATCCCTGGGCAACCTCATCGACCCCATGGAGAACGATGCGCCCATGAAAATGGTTCTCAGGCCCCAATGGCCCATCGAATTCAGTTTCGGCCAGGGCACCGAGGACAGCCCGCTCATCACCGCGACGTTTCGCGACCTGCAGATCGATTTCTATCCCTTTGCCGAGCAGCGGTACGTGCGGGCCATGACCATGGGGTTGGATCTCAACATCGGGGTGAACCTGGTCACCGACGTCAACGACGAGGGCCTGGTCGTGGTCAAACCCACGATCCTGGGGCTCGACGAGCAGAACGTCACGGTGCGGGTCCACAACTCCGAACTCATCGAGGAAACGCCCGAGGAACTCGAGGCCTTGTTGCCCAGCATCATGAGCATGATCACGCCCATGCTCAGCTCTGCGCTGGGCGACGGATTCGCTATCCCCACGCTCGGCAACGGCATGACCATGGGTGGGCTGGAGTTCCGGGCCAACGCGCACCAAGATATCCTTCTCGTGCTCGGGTCGGTGGAGCACGTGAGCAATCCGCTGCCTCTGCCCATCGTAGACACCTGGGCCAGGGTGGATCGGGTGTCTGTGGGAAGCCCCGAGGCCATCAGGGCCGACCTCATCTCCGGCGACAGCGAGGCTCTGCCCAGGGTGGAACTCACCCTTGGCGCCCAGAGCCCTGTTTCAGGAGAATTCGAGTGGCAGTATCGAGTGGACGATGGATTCTGGCATCCCTACGGCACCAAGCGGCATGTCACGGTCACAGACGGCCTCCTGCTCAAGCCAGGCTGGCACGACATCGACGTGCGGGCCCGTTACAAGGGCGTGACCAAGACAGTGGACCGGTCCCCGGCCAGGGTCCGGGTCCTGGTGGATCCCCTGGGTCCCAAGGTGTCTCTGTCACGAGACGGCGACCAGGTGGTGATCCATGCCCTCGATGCGGTGACGCCGCGTGAGGACCTGGTCTACGAGGCCTGCAGCAGGCCGGGCCATTGGACCAGGCTCACCGGCAACGAGCTGTCCCTGTCGCGGGCTCGCGCTCTTGCGGATGCCTGCGGCGGGAAGTTTGGGGTGCGGGTGACCGACGAGGCGGGTAACCGTACCGAGGCCTGGCAGGATGGTGTCTTGCTGAGCATGGACAGTGACGCGATAGATGGGGTCGTGGGAGGCGGCCGCGGTTTTGGCTGCTCTACGGTGCCGTCTTCTTCCGGCTTGTTATGGGTCCTGGGCCTGTTGTTCTTGTTGGTGTTTCGGCGGCTGCGCTCCGCCAGCCCCGCGCCCCGGGAGTCCCTGGTCCCTTTCCTGGCCACCGGCCTCGGCCTTGCGGCTCTGGTCGGTCTGGGAGGTTGTCCGGACAAGGCTCCGGGGGCGAACAACAACAATGAGGGTCCGGCCTGCCGTCTGCCGGAGGACTGCGCAGACATGGTCTGCCAGGATGGTCAGATTCCGTTTTGTGTGGACGGCCGTTGCCAATGTACCGACGACTTGCCCCTGGGCATGGTGGGCACCCATTCTTCGATGGCCGTGGTGTCCGGGCCCACGGCCTACGTGGCATCGTACAACCGGACATACGGCGATCTCGTGGTGGCGCGGTTTTCGCCCCCTGGAGTCATCCCCCATCATCTCTATCAGGAAGGAGGCGACGGCTGGGAGTTCGTGGACGGGGTGCCGGCCGGGCCGGTGGAAATGCCCAACAGCAAGGTCCGGGGCGGCGTGGCCAACAAGGGCGACAACGTGGGAACGTACACCGCCGTGGCGGCCGACATGAATCGTCAGCCCGTGGTGGCCTACCACGACGAGACCCATGGATCCCTCAAGTTTGCCTGGTACGATGGCCAGTCGTGGCATATTCATGTCGTCGATGATGGGATGTCCGACGATCCCGAGGAGGGCGACGCCGGCTGGTACAACGCCATCAGCCCGAGGCCTTCGGACAACGCACCGGGCATTGCCTACATGGCCCCGGTGATCGCCACCGGCGACGCATCCGAGCCCTATGTCTGCCAGCTTCGGTTCGCCCAGGCGGGCAAGGACGATCCGGACTCACCCCAGGATTGGACCATCTATGTCATCGACCAGGTCACGGTGCCCGAGCTGCCCGCAGATGCTCCCATTCCCGACTGGCCTCGCTGCACGGGGCTGTTCCCGTCGGTGGTGCGTCTGCCCGATGGTCGGCCGGTGGTGGCCTATTACGACTCGCTGCACGGCAATCTCATGATGAGCGAGATGATCGATGACGGACAGAGCCCGGCCTATTTCGCCGATCCCGTAATCGTCGACGGCGAAGACGACCAGGGTCGAGATACGGGTGACGTGGGACTCTTCGTTTCCTTGGCGGTTACTCCCGGCAGTCCCGATCCCGTCTATCATTTCGCATACGTGGACCGGAACCTGTCGGAACTCTATTACTTGAACAGCACCATGACCGAACGGCAGGTGGTGGATGACGGATACCGCATGGAGGAAAACGAGGTCACAGGTCTGCCCATGCCCGTGTTTCATTTTATGGGGTGGGATGCTCAGATCCTGGTTCGGGATTCAACGGCTTACATTTTCTACCAAGACAGCACGGATCACGCACTCAGGTTGGCCACGGGCCAGGTTGGAGATGGCGACTGGACCTTCGAGGTGCTCGCAGGAGAGGAGGACCCCTTTACGGGGGCCTATGGATTCTACATCGGCCTGGCGCCGCAAGGCGGCACACTCTACGTATCGTCCTACGTGATCAACGAGCATGCCAAGCCCGATATTCTCGGCAACGATGCGGTCCGCTATTTCGTGGAGATTTTCGAAAAGCAGATTGCGCCTGAATAGTCTGCCACCCGTTCGACAATCCAGCGGTCCGTTCGCTGGCCCCTCTGCGCTTTTCCTTACCTGTGTTTCGCGTTTCCCGGTCAGTGCCCTGATTCCTTTTCAGTCCCGGTCATGGGGATGCCCTTGGGCCGAGCCACCACGAAGTTTACGTTGGATGTGTCCGGTCCAGCGGGCCTGGACCATTCCACCGCGAAACCCGAAGCTGCCAGGGAGGCGGCCAAGCGTTCGAAACTGAGATTTCGGCGATGCTGCCAGTCGTTGCCGTGAGCCTGCCTGGGGTGGGTCGTCGTGAGGACGGCAAAGGGCTCGTCGGAGACGATCAGGAGACGGCCTTTGGGCGAGAGGAGTCGGTGGGCTTGCTCAAGGAAGAGGCTGGGCCGTTCATAGTGGGGCAGTGACCGGATGGAGAGGATCCAGTCGGGCGAGCCGAACTGTCGGGCTGCTTCCATCAAGTTTTCGGCCCGGCCTGTGGTCTGCTGCACATGGTCGTCTCCTGCCTGTCGGCTGCTTTCTTTGGAAACGAGCGGGTCGATCGCCAGGTAGCGTAGGGATCCATCCTGGATGGCATCATCGAGAGCGGACAGATAGGGTGGCCGAGGACCAGACCCCACATCCAGGACGCGTCCTGACAGGGACCAGACCAGATCCTCCAGGAGGTCTGCATCACGGTCCACCGGGTCGGGCGGCGACCGGGTGGGTTCGAACAGCCCGAGGCAGGTCATGCGCCTGGGGCATTCCCTGCAGATCGCAGCGCGTCGAAGGGGCGTCAGGCCCGCAAAGGGGCCGCGCCGCGAGGTCTGCTCCTGGGACTGGTCCGATGGGGTGACGGGCTTTTGTCGATAGACCTGCTCCAGGTCGGAAAGGAATCGGCGGTATTCTCTGGGACCAAAGTCTCTGCTCACCGGACTCCAGAGAGTCCAGGCCCATGTCGACCCCCGTTGTCGTCTGGTCCAAAGCGACCAGGGGGGGCCTGGAGAGATTCTCCGGTCTGCAATGGGGCAGACATCCGCCCCGGCCAGGTTCGGGAGAAAGATGGTCTGCAGGGGGCGCATGGGCAGACTGCTGGGCCTTGTCGATGCGATGGGGACGAGGACCGATGGGTCGTCTCGGTCCAGGGTCGTTGCGTAGGGGCCGGGACAGCCGTCTTGCGAACAATCGATGCAAGAGGGCGGGCGGCGCCTGTTGGCGTCGTCGATGGGGTGCCAGTCGGGTTCGAAGGCTTCACTCATGGCTGAAAAGCCCTCTGTCCAGAGGTCAGCGGGGGGCAGGTTGGACAGGCAGGGCGGCAGGCCCTCCTGGACCATCTGGACACCTCGGTCATGGAGCTGTCCCTGACGGCGCTTCGCCAAGTCTTCGACCGCCCGCGCGGTTCGGGCGATGCCTGGAAAGATCTGCCGGGCATGCTCCATCGCTCTGCCCTCGATTTCCAGCAAGGAGGCCTTCAGCCGGATCCGTTGGTGCGGTTGGGCCAGGTCCGCCGCCTGGATAGCCAGGTCTGCAAGGCTGTCCAGGGTGGGCAGGGCCTGCCGGGTGATGACGCAGGAGATGGTGAGATCCAGGGGCCCATGTGCGAGGGTGAGAAGCTGTAGGATGCCTCTCGTGGTCTGATGAAACGCGCCCTGCACCCCGACCAAGGCATCGTGGACCTCTGCATCACCTGCTGCCAGGGAAACCTGGACATAGTCCAGGCCTGCCTCCAGGAGCATTTCGGTCAGACGCGCATAGAGAAGCATGCGGCCGTTGGTCACCAGGCCCAGGCTCAGGCCCAGGCTCTTGATATGGCGTGCCAGGACCGGCAGGTCCCTTCGGATCGTGGGTTCGCCACCCGACAGGACGATTTCCTCGGCACCCATTTTTTGTGCTCTGTCGATCTTGTCGAGTAGGACCTGTCTGGATGCATCCAGGCCGTGATGGGGCGCTGCATGGCAAAACAGGCAGTGATTGTTGCAGGCATACCCCACTTTCAGGGAGAAGCGACGAACTGGCTGGTTCCACATGGGCGTGCCTGGAAGGGCCTGTCAGAGCTGGTTGGGCTCACCGGGAGTGGGAGTCGGGTCGAGATGGAAGTCTGCACTGTTGTGGCCTGTGTCCGCCGAGTCCAGGGAGCGGGCCAGGGACTGGCCTTCGCTCACCGGGGCCGCATCGGACAGGTCTGCCTCGACGAGAGGGAGACTGTCTTGTGCATCCTGGGCGGCTGCGAGGTTTCCGTAGCCCAATGCGTCGACTTCCGTGCCATCGGGTGCCAGGAGCTGGATGCCGCCACCTGCATCGGCCAGGCCCAGGGGCGTGGTCGCGTCATGGTTGGGCACGGCAGTGGAGCCACCGCTGTCGTCTGCCAGCACGAAGTAGCCGTTGTTTGGAAGGCGTCCGGTGAGGCTCTGACTTCCCAGAATCGTTCCGTCTGCATCGGCCCAGCGCAGAGTCCAGGAGGCAAGCGAGGCTCCTGCCGGGCCCTGGATTTCGATGAATTCCAGCCCGTCGTCCGTTCCCGAGGGATTGGGAAAAGCCTCGTTGATTACCGTGGGACGGCAGGGTTGGTTGGCCTGGCCCGGACTGGACGTGACGGGAGCGCACCAGCATGATGCGTCGTCGTTTCCCGATGCCGACAGACACGATGCGTCGAGTTGTGTGGATTGGCCCGACAGGAGGGGAAACTGGGCGGTGGCGGCAGTGCCGTCTGGATCGGTGCTCACCTGGCTGAAATCCACGGCATCGATCTCTGTGGTGCCGTCCGACAGGGCCAGGGTACCACCAGTGGCAGAAAGAGACGACGCACCGCCGGCTTGTCCATAGACGAAAAAGGCATCGGCTGGGATGTCGGCGGGATTGGCCGGGTTGGCCACCCCGTAGGCATAGTCGCCCGGTTCCAGGTACAGAGGTGCTTGGGTCATGTCCGCCGACTGGATGGCATTGTGAGCCTGGTCTATCGTGATGTCCCAGCCGGCCAAGTTTACTGTGTGATCCGAGAGATTGGAGAGTTCCACGAACTGGAGGTCTTGGCCCTGGACTCTGACGAAAAATTCAGTGATCACCAGGTCGCCCGCCGTTGCCGTGGATGCCGCCACCGTGACATGGGCCTGTCGAGTCACAGATCCATCGGTCACCGTCACCGTGGCCGATCCCGGTCCTGCCGCAGTGGCCTGGAATTGTGCCTGGGTTTCCGACGCAGCCACTGTGACCGAGGCCGGGACGGAGAGCACCGCGGGCTGGTCCGAGGAAACGGTGAGCTGGGTTCCCCCGCTCGGGGCTGCCCCACTGAGCGTGACGGTGAAGGAAAACTGCTCCCCCTCGGTGATTGTGGAATCCGTGGGTTCCAGGCTTTCCAGTGAGGGGGGCAGGGCTCCATCGGTTTCGGCATCTGGCTGGGCGTCGGTTTCGGCGTCGATGTCCGCGTCTGGCTGGGCATCCATCGCGGCATCCGTCACCGCATCGGCTTGCGCGTCTGTCTGAGAGGCACACCAGTCCGCCGGGGCATATTCGGTTCCCTTCTTGTGGCAGCAGCCGTCGGGCATGCATTCGTAGCCGTCAGGGCATTGTCCTTCGTCGCCACATCGGAAAGCCACGTCCGGCAGATCCGGGTTGAAACAGGCGCTCGTTCCCAGCCAGGCCAGGTACAGTATCGCCGGGACCAGTGTCCTTGCCACCATGGTCGATAGTCGCATCGAGCGTTCCATTTTTTGTATCCTCCCGGAAGGCTTGAGGCCTTCCTCATCGTCTCACACAATGGGCTAAAACCTCGTTTCGAGCACCAGGCCGCCCTGCTTTCTGCCCAGGACCGGGGAGACAGAGACTTTCTGGCGTTCTTTTCTCGAACGCACTGCATGCAGGGAGAAGAGCACCACCGCGGAGACGGCGGCGGCGCCTGCCGCCGCTGCAAAGCCCCAGGTGAGCTTTTCGTAGAGACGGCCCTGACGTTCGTAGCGTTCGAAGTCTGACTTGTAGGTTCCCTCGTACGTGAGTCTGCTCTCCGTGGAAGGATCCACCATGATGGCCAGCCGTCTCATCTGGTCCTCGGCGTCTTCCATCTTGAGGGCCGTCACGCCCATGGCCGTCAGGAGCAGCGCCGTGGTGCCCACCAGGGCCCAACCGGCGGTGATCAGGCGACTTTGGCGCTTCCTTGGTCGCGGCATGGGCGCGGTCTGCTCTGGGGTTTCCCCCGCCACCTTCCTTGCGGCCCTGGAGCCGGCCTCGGTGGTTTCCGGCCGGGCTTTCGATGCCGTTCGTGGAGCTGTCGCATGTGGTCTGGAAGGATTGGGTCCTGTCGGCCCCCCCGCATGTGTCCCTGCCTCGGAGCTCCGGCGCCGGCCTGGTTTGCCCGGCTCGGCCGGTCCGACGGGCTGTCGGCCCTGCCCATTGGCAGGGCGCGACGACGGCTCGGTGTTCTTCATGGCGGTGATTTTCGCCTCCACGGGCTTTCGGTCCGGCGCGTTGGGTTTGGCTGCCAGGTAGGCTTGATAGTTGGCCACGGCTTTTGGAATCACCCTGGCCTTTTCGAAGGCATCGGCTGCGTTGTAGAGCAGTGCCGGGTCGCCGACGATGGCGTGAATCTGGAGGAAGAGGTCTGCAGCCTTGGAATACTTTCCTGCGCTGTAGGCCCGGGAAGCCTGCTTGAAGAGCCTGCGGGCGCGTCGCAACGCCTTTCGACTGGGCCGTCTCGTGGCTCTTGCCCGGGAATTGGTGGAGGATGTCTGTCGGGGCGCAGTTCCTGCGTCGGCGGGAGATGGTGCCGTCGCCAGGAACAGGGTCGCTGCACAGATGGGAAGGATTCGTCTCAGCATGATCTTCCTCGCTGGCTCGGTTCTCGAGAGGAAGGCGGCAGTTGCTCGCCTGGGGCGGTCTGACACCTCCTTCGAGAAGTGGACATCGTTGCAGACGGACTACATTTCGTTGGTACCACCTAGCCGGGGTATCGGTCAACGACAAGACGGATTTTCCGGAGAAGTTGAGCGCGGGTATGAGCAACGATGTCTCGTTCCCTTTCTACGGTTGGATGCCTCGACGGCAAGGACGTATTCATGGATCATCTTGCCGGGGCGGGTTCGTTGTGCTAGCGCAAAACTGCCAAAGATTCGGATCCCAAGACAGCCTGTATGGTTGTCTCGGTCGAAGCAGTTGTTGCCGTCGAGGTCCTGCTCGATGGATTTCGAGCCAGGCAGGAGACCGGGGAGAACGGTCTGATTCGTGTTGGGAGTCTGCTTCGTCGAACAGAGAGGTGACGCATGATCGTCCAGACTCAATCGCTGGAGCGCCGGACCACATCCGGGACGGATATCCTGGACATCACCGGCGACGTGGCACAGGCGGTCCGTGACGCCGGTATCGAAGAAGGCCAGGTCCTGGTGTTCGTTCCCGGTTCCACGGCAGCGGTGACCACCATCGAATTCGAGTCAGGGGTGGTCCAGGATTTGGCAGATGCCATCGAGCGGATGGCACCGGCGGGCATGCCCTATGCCCACGACGCCAGGTGGGGTGACGGCAACGGGTATTCCCACGTGCGGGCGGCCCTCACAGGTGCCTCCCTCGTGATTCCAGTGGTGGATGGCGGGCTCCTGCTGGGGACATGGCAGCAGGTTGTTCTCTGTGATTTCGACAATCGTCCCAGGAACCGGCGGTTGGTGATCCAAGTCATGGGCCGATGACGTGGCGAAACTGGCACTTGGGTGCCGTCCCGGTCTGGCGGCGGTTGGAGTCGGTGGTGCTTCGAGGGCGTCTGGACTCATGACCAGGAAACGAGGGAGCGCCGACGAGGCGCCGACAGGAACGGACAGGGCGGGTGTCGATCTGCAGGACGTTGGGAAAACGACTGTCGCGGGTGAAAGCATCCTGGCACCCGGCGCGCCTCCCAACGGAAGAGTGGTTTCTGTCCGGGTTGGGGCGGAAGCCGTAGGGGTGAACGCCGGAGGAGGGAAGGTTGCCTTGGAGAAAGCAGGGGAGAGGGAAAACGCTGTGCCGGCCGAAACCGATGCAGGGGCAAAGGTGACGGCAACCCTGGGAACGAACGCTCTTTGTCGGGTCGTCTACGGTGAAAGGGGCAGGAATCTCGGCCTGGTGGAAAAGCTGTTCGACGTGGAGATTTATGCTCGGGGCAACGAGCTGACCCTGGTTGGAGCCGGAGCGGCGGTGGACGAGGCGTTGGACTTGTTGCACGAACTCTACGATCTGGCAGCGGCGGGCCACAAGGTGGGCCCCAGGGAGGTGCGCCAGGCGGCCGGCGACATGGCGGGCAGAGGTGACCAGTCTCTGGCCGAATTGTATGGGCGGACGATTCTCGTATCCAGCAGGGGCCGGCCCATCCGGCCCAAGGGATTGGCCCAGGCCCGGTATGTTTCCTCGATTCAGGAGCGCGATATCGTTTTCGGCGTCGGTCCCGCCGGCACGGGCAAGACATATCTCGCCATGGCAATGGCGGTGCGGTTCCTGCAGGAAAAGAGGGTGGCCCGGGTGATCTTGACACGACCGGCGGTGGAGGCGGGAGAAAAGCTCGGCTTTTTGCCCGGTGGCATGATGGAAAAGGTCAATCCGTATTTGCGTCCCCTCTACGATGCCCTCAACGATATGATGGAGCCTGGAAGGATGCATGACCTCATCGACGAAGGGGTTATCGAAGTGGCGCCCTTGGCGTTCATGAGAGGACGCACGCTCAATGATTCTTTCGTGGTGCTCGACGAGGCACAAAACACCACGAGCGAGCAGATGAAGATGTTTCTTACGCGGCTGGGATATGGATCCAAGGCGGTCATCACGGGGGACGTGACACAGATCGACCTGCCGGGCGGCAAGACCTCCGGCCTGGTGGAGGCACAAAGGGTGTTGTCCGGCGTCGAAGGGATCGCCTTTCGTACGTTTTCGGACCATGATGTGGTGCGCCATCCTCTGGTCCAAAGGATCATCAAGGCATACGAGGCGGTCCATGCGTCAGGCAGGCAGTCTCGTCGAAAACCGAGGCAGGTGCCTGGTCACGGCGAGGACTCCAGAAGGGATCCGGGAGGGACGGATGGTAGATCGGATCCGGTTCCAGGAGACGACTTCTCGTGATATGATGACGACTTCTCTGCGGTTCCAGTAACTGGGCCCAGAGTGGTCGAAAACCCGGAGGCACGAGGCTTGCCGAACAACAACAGACAACCGCTGGACGGAAGCAACCAGGGGGCAGGTTCCCTGGCCAGGATTTCGGTGGCCATGAGTCGGGGTATCGAGTCCCTGCTGGGGCATCGAGTGGTGCAGGTGCTGCTGGTCCTGGTTTT
This sequence comes from uncultured Myxococcales bacterium, assembly GCA_964539505.1. Taxonomy (GTDB): domain Bacteria; phylum Myxococcota_A; class Polyangia; order HGW-17; family SLPX01; genus CAZIJS01. The sequence goes on along the minus strand of CAZIJS010000010.1, from coordinate 12,116 downwards.
TGCCCTGGGCGCCGCCCTGGTCCTCACACCAGGGCTCCGTAAGGAGGGTCCGCTTCTCAAGGAATCAGATGTTGGGCGGCCTGCACCCAAGGATATCAAGGCAGTACGGACGTTTCAGTACGTTCCGCCGCCGGAAGTCCTCGAAAAACAGCGCAGGCAGGCAGCCGAGAGGGTTTTGACGGTCTATGATCATTATCCGAGACGAATCCAGAATGTGTATCATGCCTTGACTGCCGCCCTGCAGGCTGCCTTGGATCCCCGAGGTCTCGAGGTGAAGCGTAAACAGGCGCCGGTCGATTTGCCTCCTGATGGCGTGGGGCCGCCGAGATCGTTGGGCCGGGGTCCCCGAAAGGAAGCGACGACATCGATTCAGGGAGCGGCTCTCGACGCTGGGGTGACCAGGGCACCCCATGGGGCGGGCATGGGTTCTGGTGCTTCGGCGGGAGGCGGCACCGGATCCAAGTCTCGGAACGCGGAGATTCGGTTGGATCCGAAGAAGGTCGCAGCGAGTCTCGACGCGCGTTGGCGACGTTTCAACAAGGTGCTAAACGACGGATTGGCGCCCTTGGGAGTGGAGGCGCGCACCTTGTCATTGAAAAGCTTCAAGGTCCTCTACATGGAGGGAATGCGGTCCAAGAAACGGCGGTCTGTCATCGAGGCGGGGCTGCGGGCCGTGTTGCTCGACGATGTGATCCTGGAGAAAAAATACGTCCGTTCGGCGCAGGATCTTCGGTCTCCCGATGGCAAGCCACAGAAAAAGATTGTGGTGCGTACCCTGCGTCCCGATGCCGCCGGAAGGGTGGTAGACACCAGAGAGCAGGTGGTTTCCAACCTGGAAACCATCGGGGTTCTCAGCGACCTCGTGGATCGGTTGAGCATCAAAGCAACCAGGCTCCAGACCATCAAGGGCGCCAGCCTGCGCGAGGCTTTTGGGAAACTGGTGCTCCTGGGAGCCGTGGAAAACATGGTTCGCAACGATGCGGAGACCAGCAGGCGACGGCAGACAGCGCGTCGGTCCATCGTGGCGCGGCCCATCACGTTCGTCAAAGGACAGCTCTTGGTACGGGCCGGCGAACTGGTGACAGAGGAGCACCTCCGGGTAGTGCGCGTCATGGAGGGAGAACGTTCGGTGAGTGGTCCCTGGGAAGGACTCGCCGGAATGGCCGTGTTCGTCTTGTTCTTTTTCCTGGTGCTCGTCTGGTACCTAAACGGCCAGGCCCGGGAAACTCGGCTGGGGCAGAGGGACCTTTTCGTATGCGGTGGCCTCATTTTGGGTCTGATGGGGTTGGCCGAGTTGCTCAATTTATTGGGATCGTCTCTGAACTGGTCCATGCAGCTCGTGCATGCCTTCATGCCGGTGGCCGCGGGTTCGGCTCTCGTTCGGGTCCTGCTCGGGGGGCCGGTGGCCATGGCTTTTTCCGCCGCTGTGGCTGGTTTTTCCTCCTTGGCGCTGGACGGCGGCAGTGCCACTGTGCTCTATCTTTTCGTCAGTGCCGTGGTTGGGGCAGCCTCGGTGTCGCGGATCCAGACGCGGTTTACGCTTTGGCGCGCCGGCGGCATGGTAGCCGTTGCCAACGTGCTCATGGTGGCGGCCCTGAGAACTTTCTCCGGGGACCTGGTTCAGACCGGAACTCTGCTGGCCGGCACGGCAGGATTGTTGGGTGGGCTTGCTGCCGGTTTCTTGGCCTCGGCGTTGTTGCCTGTTTTGGAATGGGCCGGCGGGTATACCACGGATGTCACGTTGCTCGAATACGCGAACCAGAACCATCCGTTGTTGAGGAAGTTGATCCGGGCTGCGCCGGGAACTTATCAACATTCCATCGTGGTGGGCAATCTGGCCGAGGCGGCCGCTGGAGCCATCGAAGCGAATGGGCTCCTGGCCAAGGTAGCAGCCTACTATCACGACGTGGGCAAGATGGAGCAGCCTGAGTATTTTGCGGAAAATCAACGGGGTTACAATCCCCATGATCGCCAGAAGCCGTCCATGAGTGCGTTGATATTGAAGAAACACGTCAAGGAAACCAGGCGGCTTCTGGAGGAGTATCGTATCCCGAAAGTAATCATCGATACCGCGATTTCGCATCATGGCACCACGTTGATGGAGTTCTTCTACGAGAAGGCCAAGAAACAGGCAGGTGAAGACGAGGTCGTGATCGAGGAAAACTTTCGGTATCCCGGACCCAAGCCAAAGACCAAAGTGGCTGCCATCTTGATGCTGGCCGATGCGGTGGAGGCTTCCGTGCGCAGTCTCGCCAGGCCCAACAGGGAGGAGATCAGCGCTCAGGTAGACCGCATCATGAACAAGAAATTTCAGGACGGGGGACCAACGAGTTTTGGCGGTCAGCTTTCGGATTGCGATCTTACCTTCAGGGATTTGACGAACATATCCAGGGCCTTCGTAGAGATGCTCACGACCATGTATCATTCCAGGCCCACGTATCCAGGGCAGCAGGAGGACGGCAGGCCCATTCGGTCGAGCGGGGACAATATCAAGTCCATAACCACGACCCGGGACATCAAGCTCGAAGCCAAGGCCAAAGAGCGAGCCGAAAGGCTGGCCAGGCAGAGCCTGAACCAGGAACCTGAACCCGGCGGCGATGACAGAGGCGAGGGAGAAGCACGGTGACTGTGCATCGGATCCTCTTTTCCGCCCGCAAGGAGGCAATCGGTGAGTTTCCAGCCGATTTTCCGCTGGACCGGGTTCGTCTGCGCCGGCAGGTGAAAGCCGCGGTCAAGGATGCCTTGATGGCCGAAGAGTTCCCACCATCGGAGGTTTCCGTCACCCTGGTGGAAGACGCCTTCATGCGGGACCTCAATCGACGATGGCGAGGGCTCGGACGCACGACGGATGTGCTCAGCTTTCCCCAATTCGAATCCGCCGAGGCCGCCCGACGTGCTGTTTCAGGGGAGGCGTTTGTCGTGCTTGGCGACGTGGTGGTGTCTCCTGCAACGGTGCTGCGCCGGGCCGGCCCAGAATGGTTCTGGCAGGATCTGCGTCGCGTCGTGGTGCATGGTGTGCTCCATCTCTGCGGTTGGGATCACGCCACCAGGGCACAACGGAGGCGTATGCGCGCCAGGGAAGAAGTGATTGGCGGCATGTCACCCGACGGGAGTCGGTCATGAGCAGGTCATCTCAACAAGCTCCCAGGAAGGACGCCAAGGTCCTGCCCTTCGTTCCACCGGAGGGAGTGCAGCGAGCCGATGTCGCAGAGCATCATCGGCTTCGCCCTGTTTTCAAGATCGTCCTGCTGATACTTGGCGGTCTGGCGCTCGTTTCGTTCCTTGGGTTGACTGGATATCTCGTCTATCGCAATGCTCTCAGAAAGCAGCTTCTGCTCGGTCTCAAGAAAGTCGATGCGATGATTGCCATGGACCGGCCGCTCGCCTATCAGGAGGCCGAAAAGTCCTTGGCGGATCTGAATCGGAAGATGCCGGGTGAGTTTTCCGTGACCCTTCGGCGGGCCGAAGTGGCGGCTTGTCGGTGGGGGCGGTTCGGCGCGAGTCGAAAGGAAGGTCAAGAGGCGAGACGCCTCCTCGATGAGCTTCTCGTTCGTTCGGCCAAAGGCGAACGGGTCCAGGCCCTGCAGGCCATCATGGCACTCTATTCGGGGGAGCATGACAAGGCTGCTGTCCTTGCGGAGAAGGGTCTCGTCCACCATCCACGATCAGCAAGGTTGTCCTATGTGCTTGGGATGGCGCGTCTGAGAAACGGGGAACTCGAGGCAGCCGAGGCGACATTGCGGTTGGCGGTGAGCTACGATTCGAAATACCTTCCCGCCTTGTATCATCTGGCGGTGGTAGAAAGACTCAGGGGGAGATTGAGCCTGGCTGCCGGGTATTTGCAGCAGGGCCTCCAACTCAGCCCGGGCCACGAGGGTGCCTTGGTGGAGACTGCGCTGGTCGGTTTTCTCGACAAGGGTTTCATCAAAGCGGCTGCCCTGGATCGGGCGAAACGCCAAGCCGGTGGGGTGCCCGAATACAGGGCGAGGTTTTTGCTCCTTGCGGCGCTTTCCGCCAAGGCCCAGGGACATCACGACGTGGCGGTGAGGAATCTGAGCGAAGCACTGCAGCTTCAGCCGCAAGAGCCTGAATATGCATTGGCGCTGGTGGCGATGGAAACCAGTCGAGACGTGGAAGCCGCTGCCCGGGTCGTCTTGCCCAGGTGGCGTCTGTTGCGGGAATACCCAAACGCAGCGTTGGTGACCGCAAGACTGGACCTGGCCCGGGGCAGGCCATTCGAGGCAATCCGTCGTCTGGAAGGAGTGCGTAGGGCCGGACTGTCCGACACGCAGATTTCTGTAGTAGATGCCCTCGAGATCCGGGGGATGCTTCTGGCCGGGCAATGGGATAGGGCTGAGCAACGATGTCGATATCGGGCAAAGGCAGGATGGGAGGTGTCGGATCCCAGGTTTCCGGCATGTTTGGACCTGGCCTGGATTCGCGGGGATCGTGGCTTGATGCGTCGATTTCTGCGACGGGTCTCTGGAACTGGAGTGGACAGGCAAGTCATCAGGGGGCTTCGGAACCTGGCACGCTATCGGCCCGACAAGGCAGCCAAGTCGTTTGCAGGGGCGTCCAGGGAACAACTGCGCTGGATGGGCTCTTTTGCCGTCCAGGCGCTTTTGGAAACCGGTCGTCCCCATACCGCCGCCGACCTTGCACTCCGTGTCCTCGACGTTCGGGGAAAAGACGTCTGGTCTCGACTTCTGCTCGCCCAAGCGGCCCAGGTCGCTGGTCATGGGAAGACATCGGTTGCCCAGCTTCGGCGCGTCGAGAAAGTCCTGGTGCCGACTTCCACCTACATTCGTTTCCTCGTTGGACGCATCTGGATCGAAAATGGCAATCGGCATCGTCTGGACCAGTTGATCAAGTCCCTGTCACGGCGGGATGCCGGACGGATCTGGGCCGACTGGCTCTCTGGATTGTGGGCGTTGTCGCGGAAGAAGTGGCGCAGGGCCGTCGACAAGTTGACCAAGGTGGTGCGGAGCGATCCGAGCCAATGGGAGGCTTGGATCGACCTGGGGCGGGCGCGGTTTCGCGCCAAGGACCACAAGGGGGCCAGGAAGGCATTTGCCGAAGCAGCCTCCCGTGGTGAGCGCCCGCCGGCACTCCTGGCTCAGATGCAGGAGGCCCTGCGTGCCGGGCTCGTGCAGGATGCTCTGCGTCCTGGAATGGCTGCGGCTCGTGCGTTTCGGAAGGTCGGGGCATGGCAGATGGCCTCGACGATCTACGCGCGATTGGCGGATGCCATGTCGCGCCAGGAAAGCTACAATCGGCGTCGGGTCAAAAAGTTGTTCCGCAAGGCGCTCGAGATGCATTCCCGGTCCTCCGAAGCATATCTTCTCTATGCGGAGTTTTTGCGCAGGAGGGGCCATCCAGAGGATGCCCTGGCCTGGTACGAACGGGCCGTATCGGCGAACCCGGAGTCGCGAAATGCGCTCTACCGGCGTCTGTGGTGTCTGGTGCATCTCCGTGTGGGTGCCCAGAGACTGCAACCGGCAGTCAATGCTTTCCTGGCGCTGGAAGGACATGGTTCCAGGGCGCGTAGGGCCAGACATTGGCTGAGGCGGGCCAGGGCTCTCGATGCCAGGTCACGACAGGAAAAGATGAAGGGGCGGGCACTGGGACGCAGGAGACCAAGGCCGCGTCGCCACAGGAGGAGGAGACGGCGATGACAGACCCTGTCCGGCGCTGGGACAAGGCTGCAAAGACCCTGGTCGTTTCGGTGTTGCTCCTCAATGTGTTGGGATTCATATACAATCTTCGCTCTACGGCGTACATTCGGCACGATTCCATGTCCGTGACGACGGACGTCTTGTTGCGGCTTCTCTATTTTGGCTTCATGGCGGGCATTGCAGTCAGCGAGGTCTTGCTGGTAGACCAGCTTGCCTTTCGGGGGGCATGGCGCAAGAGGGTTTTGGGTGGGCTGCGGGGGCGGGCTGCCCAGACCCTTCTGGGCGATGAAAAAGAGAGTGCCGGGAAGGATGCAGATGAGATCCACTCGTCGGATGACGATGCAGGCGAGGAAGACGTCCGTCTGGGCGCTGTGGCAGCCATTTTTCGCGACTATACGGCACATGTCAGCATTTTGTTTCTGGTTTTTTTGGGACTAAACTACCTTCTGTTCAATTGGGCAAATGGGGGATTCGATTCCTACTACAGGCAGGTAGGGATGCTCTATACCGAGCTTCGCAGCAGTGGTGAAGGCCATCGGATCGCTGCCATCGGGGAACTTGCATCCAAACGCCGGTCAGGGGTATCCCTTCGTTTACTCGATCGCGTCGAGAAGGGCACAGACAAGGAAAGGACCTGGGCCGCTTGGGCGCTTGGCTATCGGGCAGCCTACGGACTCTTACCAGGGGAGCTGCGCTCCAGGGCCGAGCATGCGATACTCCCCTTGGTCGCATCTGGGGACATGTCCCGCCGTGGGATTGCGGCCGTGTCGTTGGCAAGGCTCCAGTCTTACCTCTGGCTCGGTCCTGCGGTCTTGGCTCTTTCCCAGGAACAGCCCGATCCGCAATTTGCAATTGCTCTAGGCCTCCTGGAAGACAACAGGCCCGAATCCATGGCGGCTCTGGCCCATGTTTTGTCCCTGGTGACCAAAGGGCGTTTGGCGCAAACGACGGCTTGGGCCCTTGGGCAGATTCGGACTGCACAATCTGCTCGTGTGTTGGATCGAGTTCTCTTCAAACTCGATCCGTTGGGCCGCTGTATTGCAGTGGAGTCCCTTGGTCGTCTTGGTCGGAGAGAGACTCTGCCGACTCTGATTCGTTTTTTCGAATCGAAGTCGTCCGATGTGCGCTGTCCGCAGATAGCAGTCAAACTGCGGCCGGATCGCGAAGGAGATCGGCTCTATCTCTATTATTGGGGAAGCCGGGCATACAGACCCCTGGGCTGTGTCAATAGGCGTGAGCCGCTGAGGGTGCGGATTTTGAAAGTCCTCTGGCGCGTCGGAGACAAGGACGTTCTCCCCTGGGTCCGAAGCGTTGCCGAATCGGACGATTATTCTCGGGCGGTCAAGGACTGTGCCGTGAGGGTCTACAATGCATCCGTGGATTGAGTAGAGCAGCTCGTGCGTTTCTCTTTGCTCCCCCTGGACTGGACGCCTGATTCCTGGATGAGCCCAGTCGTCTGCTCTGGGTTGTTTGCCTGGCCCTCGTTGCGGTCCTCCCGGTCTCTCGCTAGCCGGTTGTGGTGTTTCAAAAGAAAGTCTGCTATGTTCCTGGTCGTCGTTTCGTTCCATGCGGTCTTGGAAAGTTATTCCAACAAGACGGCCCGGGAACTCAAGGAGCGGGTAGGTGTCTGATCAAGCTGTGAAACAGGCCGGATCGTTTGGGAGAGCACTGGCGGGATTGACGGACCTGAAAGCATTTCGACGAGATGTCCTCGACGTTTTGCGCCAGGAAGAGCAGGAACTCCTCGATCCGGCATGGAAGAAGCGGTTTCGTCGTGAACTCCCGTATTGGGTGCTCCTGGACCGGGACCAGCAACATCATGTGCGGTCCATTTTCGGGCATGTGCTGCCCGATTCAGACATTTCCGTCGAGTCCTTCGACCGTGATGAGCTGGTGCTTCTCGATACCATTGCCGAGCAGTATATCAGGCAGGCGGTTGGCTTCCTCGAAGAGGTGGAACGGCGGGACTTCCAGGTGTTCACCAAGGTCTCCCGGGACTATCCCGGGCGGATCGTGATCTTGACCTTGAGTGCTTCGTTGCTCGTATTCGATGGTCCGGACGCGCAGGGCAAACGGACGTATTCCTACCAGAATATTTACGGCAACAGGAGTGTTCCCGGGTTTGGACGCTGCCGCCTGAAGGGAAATCTCAAGGTTTCCAAGCGGGTCCGTTCGCTGGAGTTCCATACCTCGCCCGTCCAGATGTTGGCCATGGGAGAGGCGGGAACAGAGGAGAGTTTCCGGCGCGACAGCATGGAACTCCATCGCAGCTACATGGAGTCTTTTTCCCGTGTCGAGGACCTTTCTCGAATGGATTTCGAGAGACTGCAGGGCCAGGAGACTTCTCTGGTCAAGGATGACAGTTCCTTGGACAGGGATGACACGTCTTTGGACAAGGATGCAGGCGGGAGAATTTTTGGAGTCGATCCCAAGATCGTCACGACGAACCCGGACATCCAGGACGATCTTCCCGAGGGAGATGGAGACGGCGACGAGGAAGAGTGATCGGCGGGTTGGGTGGACGCGATCCGGATTGAAAATTGGGGCGCCGTGACCGACTCAGGGGCTGCGGTGGTGTCTGCCGGCCATTGCTTTCGGGGTGACGACTCGTTGTGAGAGTTGGCCCTTTGGGGGGCGATCGAGAGATGTTGCCGTGCCAGGTTTGGTGCATCGCAGCCGGGCCTCGTACTGGGTTCGAACGGTTCGTTCATGGCCGTCGGTGGTCAGGGAAATATGCTCATCAGCTTTCATGGTGGCTTCTTTGAAGACTCGATTGCGGATTCGAGCACTGGCGGCAAACGTCCCCTGTCCTTTGATAACCAGCATGTGGCCCACGGGGTGCATGGTGCCCTGGTAGCGCGTGGTGCCTTTGGCTTGGACGAGTGTCTCTCCTGAGTCAGCGTTGGCCATCTCGTATGTGATGTCGTCTTTCGCCTCGACGGTGCCGGTCCCTGTGGGGCCTGGAATGGTCAGGTCCCAGGCGGATCGCCTGGACCAGACCGCACCGATTCCGATCTTCTTGGCGGGAAACGTGGGCACCATCCGGGAGAAGAGGAGTTGGAGATCGGGGAGACCGGAGAGAACCACCGGAACGCCGTCGGAGTCTTGGTGGAACGACAGGGTCCTGCCACGTTTCGTCACCACCCATTGGAAAGCAATGGGTTTCGTCCAGAGTTCCGGTCTGTTTCCCTGAGCCGTGATGAGATCTTCGACCTGCAGGGTCAGAATCGATCGACTGGGATTGTCGTCGACCAGGTTCAACGACAAGACCATGGTCACGTCCCGGGGAACTTCGACCTGTTTGGAATCGGCTCGTATCTCCAGGCGACAGGACAGGAGCGCCTGGTCCTTCCAGGAGTAACTCGTCGCGACACCTGGCATTCTGCCTTGTTTGGAGAGGGAGAGAGACCATGTCTCACTGGTTGAGGCATGTGTGCGCCTGGAACAAGCGGGCAGCAGCAGGGAAACCAGAAGGACTGTGACGAGAATGTGTTTCATGGTTCTTTTGTTTTCCACCATTCGTCCTCTGTCAAGGAATGGTCTGTCGTGGGAGTCGATGCGCCTCGAAAACCTGCGTCTCAGTCACTTCGCCAGGCCCTTTTCCGAGGATGAGTTTTGCCCGGGACTGGATGGCTCTCGTCTGGCCGTCTGCGATGTGCCAATCAGCGTGAATGGTTCCATGGCAAGCTATTCCGGCCGAATTTGGACAGGTCAGAAGGGATGACTCGTGGATGGTTGTCCTTCCCTGAGTCTGTTCCATGCGAAAGTCGGCTTCGACGAAGAGGCGGAGCCCTGCACCGTCCGAGCCGATGGTTTCGGTGACCTTCCAATGCGCACCGGGTCCGAGTGGTGTCCTGGGCAGAGCAGTCGGCGTGACGAAAGATGCAGCGGCGTGGCTGTGCTGTGACAAGGTCGAGAGGGGCCGTCCAACGACTGTTTTGAGGAGCAGGCGGGACAGCGAGGCAGGCCTGACCGTGTCGAGTTTGGTCACCACGAGTCGTGCTGTTCGTCCCTGGGTCGGTGTGGCCGGCTGTCTTGCCAGAGTGCCATGGAGGAGGATGCGGTTCCTTTTTTGTTTTCGAGTTTGGATGATTTCGAAACGAAAGTTGTAGGCTCGGGCAGGTCGCGGCGATGCCAAGACATGTCTGGGGCCGAGGCCTCGTTGCAGGATTTGAAACGACGCCTTTCCATGCGCGGAGACTGCCCTGGGCGCATTGGCCCGAGGCGGCTGCCGGGAGCTTCTCCGACAGCCACCGGCGCGAGGTCCTGCCAGCAGGAGGACCGAGGCAACCCACAACCTTGCAGCGGATGACATCATGGCCTGGCAGGTCGAGCCTGGCCGGGCGTTCTCGCAGAGGGATCGGCGGACCGGCGTCCGGCCTGCTGCATGGTTCCCCGAGGGGCTCGACGAAAGACTCTGAGTAATCTATACGAAGAGAGCTTGTCACTGCGTCTGGCCATCACGATGATGGTATTTGCACCGACGGGGAGTTCAATATTTGTAGAGAAGAGAATCTGCGTTTGTTTCGTTCCTGGTTTGGCGGACGAATAAAAGACTTTGCGTCGGTAGCCTTGTCCCCTGCTGTTGGAGACGAACACATAGAGGTCCAGGAGTCCGTCTGGGTGTTCCGCGCGACCCTTCAACTGGATGGTCGACTGGCTGGTGACCTGGGCTTCCTGCCCTTCGATGGTAATCTTGGGTGCCATGAGCCGACCGGAAACGGTAGTCAAAGGCTGGTTGAGAGGAATATCGAGATGTTCCTCGAACCCGGTCCTCGTGGAGGCATTGTATGCGCCCAGGGTGAAGGTAAGTTGCTGTTTCTTGGGTTTGGCCTGCAGTCGAAATGTGACGTTGCTTTCTGCAACCTTGCCCTGTGCCAGGCTCTTGATCACTGTACGCCCTTTTTCGAGATAGACGGCCTTTCCGGTTTCATTGGTCAATGTGACCACTGCATCCTTGAGGGGACCGGGACCACGATTGTGCAAGGTGCAGTGGATTCCCACACGCTCTCCCACTGAGAGGCGGCCGTCTCCGTTGCCCTGCAGTTCCTTGGTGCTGTACGTCAGGACCATGGTCGGTCTGGGACGTTGCTGCACATGGATGAAAGCCTCGGGAGAGGCGATGACCTCTTCTCTGGGATCTCGGTCCAGATTTTTCGTCTCTGCCGTCATGCCGGCAGCCTGGATGTCTACCCGGATGGGTACCGCCTGGGTCCACTCGTATTCAGGAATGCTTGCCTCGACCGTCCAGGACCGAACGCCGCCAGGAGGGATCATACCCAGGAGGAACTGCTTGCCATTGAGATAGTATTCCGGTGCTCGCAAAATTCCCCGGACCTGCCAGGCGTTGGACCTGCCTTCGTTTTTCACCTGAAGAGTGATCCGGATTTTATTGCCTGCGGAAACTTTGCCGGAAGCTGGTGTCAACAAGAGCTTGTGAGTCAGCTTCGGCTTGGTCGTGAGAGGCTGGGGTGGTGCGGAGAAGTCTACTCCCAGACGTTTCGCAGCCGCGGCAATCTTGATGGCCTGGGCCTTGGCTTGCATGACCACGAAGGCCCCTATCGTTTTGAGCATGGAAGTCCTTGGCCCGGCATTTTGTCCCAGGAGCGCTCTAGCCAGGTGCAGGACGGGGGCGGGTGCCCCTGATTCGCCGTCGTTTCGCCACCGAACTTTGGTGTTTCGTTGCTCTTCGAGGAGGTAGGACATGGTCCATTTGGGCTGTTCGAGGTGGACCTTTGCACCAGCGGACAGGTGCGACCTGAGTCGTCTTTCACTCGTTCTGCCCACGGGGTCGTCGAAGTAGATCCAGTCTTTTCGGAGGATCACCGGGGTCAGTTCCAGGTCCGGGGTGACCCCGACCGTCTGGATCGCCACGTCTCCGCGGACCAGGTACCGGGCGACGGTGAGCTTGATGGCGGATCCATCGTCGTTTTTGAGCAAAACCTGGACGCTCCCTTTTCCAAAGGTGCGTTCTCCGACGAGTACCCCTCTCCCGAGGTGTTTGAGGGCTCCGGCTACGATTTCAGCGGCACTAGCCGAGCCTCGATTCGCCAGGACAACCAGGGGCTTTCTCCAAAGAGTGCGTTCCGGTGTGGCCGTCCACTTTTCATAGAGGAGGCCGGATGCACCCTTGGTGCTGACGATGATGCCCTGGTCCACGAAGGCATCCACCACCGCAACGGCCTGGGACAGAAGGCCGCCAGGGTTGTTTGTGAGGTCCAGGATCAGTGACTTTGCTCCTGCATGCGAGAGTTTCGTGATCGCCTTGGCCAGTTCCGGCCGAGTGTTTTCACTGAATCGGCTCAGGCGCACATAGCCGATGTTTCCAGGCAGCATTTTGGAACGGACCGAGTGGATCTCTATTTTGGCCCGGGTCAGCACGAACTGCTTTGGTGCGCTGAGCCCCTTGCGTTCCACCCAGAAGGTAACGTCGGTCCCAAC